>NZ_FPBI01000024.1:0-79747 GCF_900116595.1 Mesorhizobium sp. YR577
GGTCGGCTCGCCCGCCGCTACCTGCTCAAAAGCTACGAATACTACGCCATCTCAGGCCTGGACGCCCCTCCCGCGAAGCGGGTTCGTGCATGGGGCGCAAAGCGGCCATTCGCTTTCGTGAAGACAAACATCGTCTTTTCAACGTTTTCCGTTCGGCCGCTCAGTCGCCGGTCCAGAAGGCGTGCCGGCCTCACACCTGGACCGCCCCCGCGGCGCATGAGATGGTCTAACGCAAAACGCCGTCCCGATGGTTAGATCGGGACGGCGATTGAATTATGCTGGAAGTGGTTGCGGGGGCAAGATTTGCAGCTATCGCGTCTCACACGTCAAGCACGCATCGAACTCGAAGCCGGGAGCGGAGACCAACTGACTTGATTCGCGACAATTTATCCAAAGAACGCTAGGCGAACGCTGTGGGACTTTCAGTGGGAGTTTTCGTCAGGAATTGCCCAGTTTCGCCTAAAATGATCGGCTTCTGTTCTCGCAGGCAGATTTAGGCCTTGCGCCGCAACCACTGAAAATATATGGCTTTCCGCGGTCCGGAGTGTAGCGCAGCCCGGTAGCGCACTTGACTGGGGGTCAAGGGGTCGTCGGTTCGAATCCGGCCACTCCGACCAATCTTCCCTTGAAATTTCCCCAGTAAATCATCGCCAAAATCCTCGGCAGCACATTCGCGGCCGACAGAGACAAAAAGATCCTGCTCCGGAAGGCCGAAGCAGGATCTGCAATCGATCTGTTGGCGGAAAAGCTTTTCTGCCTATTTCCGCCAAGCCGAAGCAACTTGTTCCTGACTTGGAACCTGTCCGCCCGGCGTCAGCTTGTCGACAAGGCCCGGAAGCGCCGTGGAGAGCTGCTTGAGCAGCTCGTCTTCACTGATGCCGGTTCTCTCGGCGATCATCTTGATCGTCTGCGCGCCGAGCGCCTTGCCGAGATCGTTGGCGGCGATTGGCTTGTTCTCGCCGGTGCCGACCCAGGAATCGGCGGCGGTGCCGTGTCCGGCTTCCTTCAGCTTGTCGAGCAGCCCGCCAAGGCCGCCGAGAAGGCCACCATCGGCTTCAGCCGTGGTATCGGCAGGTTCCGGCTCCTGGGGAGCCTGAGGTGCTGCTGGCTGGCTGCTTTTGCCGCTCAGCATCTTGCCGACCAAGAGTGCGCCGAGCGCGATAACCAAGGGTTTAGCGATATTGCCGCCAGGTACGGCGTCGTCGAAAAGTCCCATATTGGCCTCCATGTGCCAGGATTGTCGCCCCCGCACCTACAATAGTGGCACTGTGCAGCGGCTTTTCAAGCCCACAACCGAACAGTTGTGTTTATTTCGTTCCTGTGGAACTCTCGGTCGTCTGACGTTGGAGGAGAATTCTGTATGTCGGTCATCGCTTGGATCATTCTCGGCCTCATTGCGGGCTTCCTGGGCAGCAAAATCGTCAACAAAAGCGGACAAGGCATGCTGATGGACATCGTCCTCGGCATTGTCGGTGCGGTTGTCGGCGGTGTTATCTTCAACTTCTTCGGCGCGGCCGGCGTAACCGGCCTCAACATCTACAGCCTGATCGTCTCGGTTATCGGCGCCATCGTCGTGCTGTGGCTCTATCATACGCTGGCCGGACGCAGCAGCGTCTAGCCGACGACCTGTCAAAAGCGCTCGCTTCGCAGCGAAGCGGGCGTGCAGTGCCAATATCGGGGGTTTGCCGCGTGTCTCGGCGCGGGTATATTTTTGTTTATCCGCAGCCCGCGAAACGCCTGTTCAGTCGGGAACAACGGACAGCCGCATTCGTTCATCCGCTCAGACAGGAGCATGACGATGACAAAAGTGACCTATCAGATCGTGGAGCATGATGGCGGCTGGGCCTACAAGCTCGGCGACGTCTTTTCCGAAACCTTTCGCACCCATGAAGCGGCGCTGAACGCTGCCAAGGCAGCGGCCTCCGAGCAGCAGCTTGCCGGCAAGACCGAAGGCATTTCCTATCAGGACGCCGACGGCAGATGGCATGAAGAGATTGCACAAGGCAGCGACCGTCCCGAAGCCGACGTCACCGACAGCGGCCGGAAGGAAGACCGCGGCTAGCGCCCTCCCCAACCGGAACGATCAGGCGAGAACGACTTCATCTCCGACGCGCAGAGCGCCAGGCGTCGTGACATTGACCTGTATGCCGAAGCCGCCGCCGCCGTGGCGCGCGATGGTGTGGAGCACCGGCGGCGCGAAGGGCAAGCCGCCCTGCGCCAGCGCGACGAAACTGCAACGTTCGCAAGGTTCGACAACGATTGCCCTGGCTGAACCGATGGCAAGGCTGCGGTTCAGCCATTCCTTCTCGATGAAGCCTTCGAGCTCCGGCTCGGTCTCAATCACCATATTGGCGCGAAACCGCCGGACATCCACCTGAACGTCGGCAGGCGCTAGGGACGCCAATCTTGCCAGCGAGGCGGTTGTCAGCACATGCAGGTGGGCGCGATCGTATCGCGGCGCGGATGCAGCAGTCTCGCCTTTCGGGAATGGGTCTTCATAGCGCCGAAACTCCACCGGAAATCCGAGAATTTCGGTTGCCGCCGACGCCGCTTCCGGCGTGCCGACGGCCCGCCACACTCCATCATCGGCCAATACCTCGACTGCGTCGTCCACCAGCCGCGACTGCATTTCCGGGGCGACGCGCCAGCGTTTTTCCTTTTCCGGAGCAGCCACCTTGCCAGCCTCGACATCGAAGAGGCCCCAGCGCCGGTCCCCGACAATCCCATGCGCATCGAGGGCCGCTTCCTCCAGCCGCTCACCGCGTAGTGAACTGACCGGATATCGCCATAACTCGATGATCTTGCCGACTTTTGTCATGACCGCAGCGTAACGGTTTCATCCGTGAACGAAAGCCGGGAAGGATCGAAATTCCGACTGCAGAAAACAGATTTTCATTGTGCCACCGCAAGCTCACGCAGCGGCTCGATGATCCCGTTAAAGAAACCGGCTCAGTTCAACGCACCTGGTCGAGCAGCCGCTTGCATTCGAGAAGATCGAAAAGCGCTTCCTGAAGCAATGCACGGTTGTCGCGAGACAGTTTTCCGCTGTCCGGCTGCACCGGGCCTTCGTCGTCGGCCTTGCCAAGTCCGAAGAAGCGACGGTTCGGCTTGGCCTTCGGCTCGCCAACCAGCATCTCGTCGTCGGTGCGCGGTTGAGCGCCGGCGGTCATTGGCGCGGCCTCAGCCTGCTTGCGCTGGGCGATCGCCTCGACGGCAGCTACGTCGCCATTGCCGATCGCGACGAGGAACTGGTTGCCGTTCTCGCGCAGCAGCTTCTGCACGCCCTTGATGGTATATCCCTGATCATAAAGCATGTGGCGGATGCCCTTGATCAGTTCGACATCCTGAGGCCGATAATAGCGGCGGCCGCCGCCACGCTTCATAGGCTTGATCTGGTTGAAGCGCGTTTCCCAGAAACGCAGGACATGCTGGGGGAGATCGAGGTCTTCAGCGACCTCGCTGATGGTACGGAAGGCGTCGGGGCTCTTGTCCATGGGGCGCAACTCTCGCTCGGAACGCCTGTCCGTTACGAGGATTTCGCAACGCGGCTCTTTCCAACAGTTCGAGCGCAATCCTTTCCGACATCGGTCCCGCCACTCAGGATCACGCCCGGAAACCGATTCGTACACTATTTCAGCGCGTTGCGCGCTAACATTCAAGCCCGGCCTGAATCAGACCAGGGTTTGTCAACCGTATTCAGAAAGATCGACCGCTCAGATAAGGCAAAAGGCGCCGGCAAAACTACTTTGCGGCTTTGTCCTTGCTGTTCTGATGGGTGCGCAGGATGCGGCTCTTCAGGACATTGGATGCCTTGAAGGTCATGACACGGCGCGGCAGGATCGGCACTTCCTCGCCTGTCTTGGGATTGCGGCCGATGCGCTCATTCTTGTCGCGGACATGGAATGTCGCGAAGGACGACAGCTTTACTGTCTCGCCGCGTACGATCGCTTCACAGATTTCGTCGAGCACTGCCTCGACCAGTTCGGCGGATTCGGTTCGGGAAAGCCCCACCTTGCGGTAGACGGCTTCGGCTAGATCGGCGCGCGTAAGCGTTTTTCCCCCCATGCGACCGTCAACCATCCTCAAACAACAGATTTCGTTACAAACGCCGAGACGTTAGAAAATTGACCCGTCTAGGTCAAGGCCCTGAATGCTTTGACTTTTCCGAAACCGACGAATCTGATTCATGCTGCGTTGCGTCAAAGCGAGCCGGTTTCCATTTGGCCGGCAAATCGACCGCAAATTGCAGCCGGGAACCCTTATCGCAACCCGAATCTGCCTGCTACCAGCGCAAAAGCACCGCGCCCCAGGTGAAACCGCCACCCATGGCTTCCAGCAGCACAAGATCGCCTTTTTTGATGCGTCCGTCGGCAACTGCCACCGAAAGCGCCAGTGGAACGGACGCTGCAGACGTATTGCCGTGCAGATTGACCGTCACGACGACCTTTTCCTCGGCAATGCCGAGTTTTTTGGCGGATGCGTCGATGATGCGCTTGTTGGCCTGATGCGGCACGAACCAGTCGAGATCGTCGGACGTGATGCCGGCTTCCGAATAAGTCGCCTCGATCACGTCAGTTATCATGCCGACAGCATGTTTGAACACTTCGCGGCCTTCCATGCGCAGCATGCCGACCGTTCCGGTGGTCGATGGGCCGCCATCGACATAGAGCTTGTCCTTGTGGACACCGTCCGAGCGCAGGCTGGCCGCGAGGATGCCGCGATCGGCGATCGTGCCCTCGCCCTCCGCCGCCTCGATCACCAGCGCGCCTGCGCCGTCACCGAAAAGCACGCAGGTCGAACGGTCGTTCCAGTCTAGAATGCGCGAAAACGTTTCGGCGCCGATGACGAGAACGCGCTTGGCGAGCCCGCCGCGAATGTAAAGGTCGGCCGTCGTGATCGCATAGACGAAGCCCGAGCACACCGCCTGCATGTCGAAGGCGAAGCCGTGATGCATGCCGAGGCGGTTCTGGATTTCGACGGCGGTTGCCGGGAAGGTGTTGTTGGGGGTCGAGGTGGCGAGCACGATCAGGTCGATGTCTGCCGGCGTCAGGCCGGCATTGTCGAGGGCTGCGCGCGCGGCCGCCTCGCCTAGTGATGCCGTCGTCTCGTCGTCTGCCGCAATGTGGCGCTGGCGAATGCCGGTGCGCTGGGCGATCCACTCGTCGGAGGTCTCGACCATGCCTTCGAAGTCGGCATTCTTCATGATGCGGCGCGGCAGCGCAGACCCGATGCCACGCACAATCGATCTGATCATAGAATATCCTGTTCCTAATTCTCGTCCGCGAGTTCCGACGATCTCGTCGCCTGCGGGTGGCGGGCGTGGAAAAGATCGAGATCAGCCTCTATGCGGTCGAGAAGCCCGTTCCTGACCATGTCATAGCCGAGTTCGATCGCCGCTGCGAAACCTTCCGCGTCGGCGCCGCCGTGACTTTTTACCACAATGCCGTTGAGGCCGAGGAAGACGCCGCCATTGGCGCGGCGCACGTCCATCTTCTCGCGCAACGTGTCAAACGCGCCCTTGGCGAAGAGGTAGCCGATCTTGGCCATCAGCGTCCGGCCCATGGCCGCCCGCAGATAGCCCGCAATCTGGCGTGCCGTGCCTTCGGCCGTCTTCAGCGCGATGTTGCCGGCAAAACCCTCGGTGACAACGACGTCGACGGTGCCCTTGCCGATATCGTCGCCCTCGACGAAACCGTGGTAGTCCATCGCCATCTTGCCGGCTTCGCGCAGCAGGCGGCCGGCTTCCTTGACCTCCTCCTGGCCCTTGATCTCTTCGACGCCGACATTGAGCAGGCCAACTGTCGGGCGCTCCATGCCGAACAGGGCGCGCGCCATGCCGGTGCCGAGGATGGCGAAGTCGACCAGCTGATGCGCGTCCGCACCGATTGTCGCGCCGACGTCCAGGACCACGCTTTCGCCGCGTGCCGTAGGCCAGATCGCGGCAATCGCCGGGCGATCTATCGTCGCCATGGTGCGCAGGCAGAATTTCGACATGGCCATCAGCGCGCCGGTGTTGCCGGCGGAGATGCAGGCTTCCGCCTCACCGTTCTTGACGGCCTCGATCGCCTTCCACATGGAGGACTTCCAGCGGCCATGGCGCAGTGCCTGGCTCGGCTTGTCATCCATCCTCACCGCGATGTCGCAGTGGAAGAATTCGGTGATTGCCGCCAGCTTCGGATATTTGTTGAGTTCGGGACGAACGGCATCCTCGCGCCCATAGACCAGGAAGCGCACGTCGGTACGGCGCTGGGCGACCGTCAGAAGTGCGGGAATAAGGACTCCCGGCCCGTGGTCGCCGCCCATGGCGTCGATGGAAATTCTGATCACGCGGTATTCATCTCACGTTTATCGAACGGCGGGCCTTGGTTAAGGCTTCGCGAAAATAGCGGTTTTAAGCCGCCACACAACCGACATTTCGCGCGAAACGCACGCCATTCAGCGTTTTTGCGTCAGCGCGCGAAGCTTTCGTTGCAATTCGTTCTCGACCGGCTCTTCGGCCAAGTTATGGCTTGGTTGGCGTAATTCAGCGCCCTTCTTGCGCGGATAGGGATCGATCGCAAGGCCAAAAAATTCTTCGGCGAGCGCGCCGACGTCGATGGTCTCGCCGGAAAAGAGTTCCGGGCTGTCGGGACCGTCCGCATCAAGCATGATCTCCCCGCCCTCGCCGAAACCGTGCCGTGCGAGTTTCGAATCCTCCGGCAGGAAAAGCCCCGAAACTTCTTCGCTGACATGCGTTTCGATCGGCTCCAGCGTGACCACGCAAGCCTGCACGATGTCGGCCTCGACAGTTCCCGAAACCCTGATGCCATTGCGTTTCCAGGCGGTGACCAGCAATTCGGCCCGGTAGCGCTCGACCGTTTCCAGCCCGTGCTCTTCGGCAAGAGCCGCACGCTGCTTCTCGTCGGCCTCGATCACCACCGGCATGCCCTTCTGGGGCAGCCGCGCAACATTGGCCACGAAGGAAACCGGGCTTACTGGCATTTCATGTTTCATGACGGTCTCCTTTCCTTGTTTCATCAGGCAGCACCCGCGACCGGAAAGCGGACCGATCCCGAAAGGATCGCCTCCGACGCCTGCTCGCGCAGCATATTGTCCGCCTCTATCACATAGGCTGCAAGGGCGTCTGCCTGCGGCCAGGCTTCGCTGTCGGGCCTTATGTTTCGGGCCAGTGCTGCGGTGAGCGCTTCCCTGTCGCCGCGCTCGAGCGCATCGGTATAAGCGGCCGTGCGCCCGTAAAACATGCGGCCGAGCTTCTTCATCCGCTTCGGCACGCCCATATCGCCTATTCCGAGATCCCGCAGGGAGTGCTCGACTTCGGCGAAGAAATCATCGGTCAGTATCTGCGCGACCTCGCGTGCCGCGCCAGTCTCGCCGTGCAGTCGCTGCTGAAACAGGAACATATGCAGGGAAAGCATCTCGAAACGGCCAAGCGGCGTGTCGGGCGCATCCCAATCAGAATAAAATACCGGCTGCCGCGCCGCCGCCACGATTTCGGCGTAGAGCGCGTCCGTTATCGTACGATTGCTGCGTTCGCGGCCGAAAAGGCGTTTGAACATGACGGGCGGGTCTCCTCGGGGAACCGTTTCGCGGGGTGGCGTTGTTGCATCGGCGCGCAAGCTGGTTTACCGGTTTTGCGGCTCCGTGCAAGGTGGGGGCGGCAAGACATATTGCCAAGATCGATTTGAAGGAGTTGTTGTTGGGCTCGCTGAATTTCAAGACCATTTATTCGCCTGCCGCCGTCGGAGCGGCTTGCATGCTTGCCGCGGTGGGGCTTTCCGGCTGCAACTCGTCAAAGGTTCTGGGCGACCTGACGCCGGGCGAGACCCTGACGCAGGGCTATGTCATCGACCAGCAGCAGATCGATCTCGTGCCCGTCGGCTCCAGCCGCGAACAGGTTATTCTGGCGCTCGGCAGCCCGTCGACCACCGCGACCTTCGACAACGAGGTGTTCTATTACATTTCGCAGACGCGCAGGCGCTCGGTCGCCTTCCTGAATCCAAGACTGGTCGACCAGCGTGTTCTGGCCGTCTATTTCGGCCCCGACGGCCGCGTCACGCAGATCGCCAACTACGGCAAGCAGGACGGCAAGATCTTCGACTTCATCGCGCGCACCACGCCGACCGGCGGCAAGGACCAGAACTTCATCGGCCAGCTCATTGCCGGCGCGGGTGGCAAGCCGACCCTGCCGATCGGAACGACGCAGTAAGCGCTGCCACTTCATTGACCAATCAAAAACCCGCGGGATCGCTCCCGCGGGTTTTTTCGATTCGAGCCGCCCGTCGGCTCTTTATGAGTGCGCCAGCACGGCCAGCAGCAGCAATGCGACGATGTTGGTGATCTTGATCGCCGGGTTGACGGCCGGACCGGCGGTATCCTTATAGGGATCGCCGACCGTATCGCCGGTCACCGAAGCCTTGTGCGCTTCGGAACCCTTGAGATGCTTGACGCCGTCCTTGTCTGTGAAACCGTCTTCGAACGACTTCTTGGCATTGTCCCAGGCACCACCACCCGAGGTCATCGAGATGGCGACAAACAGGCCGTTGACGATGACGCCGAGCAGCGAAGCGCCGAGTGCGGCAAAGGCTGAGGCCTTGGAACCGGAGATGAGCAGCACGCCGAAATAGACGACGAGCGGTGCCAGCACCGGCAGCAGCGACGGGATGATCATCTCCTTGATCGCCGCCTTGGTCAGAAGGTCGACGGCGCGGGCGTAGTTGGGCTTGGAAGTGCCCTTCATGATGCCCGGATCCTCGCGGAACTGACGGCGAACCTCCTCGACGATTGCTCCCGCAGCACGACCGACGGCGGTCATGGCGATACCGCCGAAGAGATAGGGAATCAGGCCGCCGAAGATCAGGCCGGCAACGACGTAAGGGTTGGAGAGGTCGAAGGAGACTTCGCCCATGCCCTGGAAGTAAGGATATTTGTCGCCGTTGGCGGCAAAGAACTTCAGGTCGTTCGAATAGGCCGCAAACAGCACCAGCGCGCCGAGACCCGCCGAACCGATAGCATAGCCCTTGGTGACCGCCTTGGTGGTGTTGCCGACCGCGTCGAGCGCGTCGGTGGAGTGACGCACTTCCTTGGGCAGGCCGGCCATTTCAGCGATACCACCGGCATTGTCGGTGACCGGGCCGAAGGCATCGAGTGCCACGATCATGCCGGCAAGGCCGAGCATGGTGGTCACCGCGATCGCCGTGCCGAACAGGCCGCCGAGCTGGTAGGTCGAGATGATGCCGCCGACGATGACGATCGCCGGCAACGCCGTCGATTCCAGCGAAACCGCCAGGCCCTGGATGACGTTGGTGCCGTGGCCCGTCACCGATGCCTGGGCGATGGAATTGACCGGGCGCTTGTTGGTGCCGGTGTAGTATTCGGTGATGACGACGATAAGACCGGTTACCAGAAGGCCGACAAGGCCGCAGACGAACAGGTTCTGCCCGGTGACGGTAACACCGCCGCCGGTTCCGATCTCGCCCCAGCCGACGGTGAGCGACGTTGCAGCACCCAGGCCGATGATCGAAAGCAGGCCGGTGACGATCAGCCCCTTGTAGAGCGCGCCCATGATCGAGCCGTTGGAGCCGAGCTTGACGAAGAAGGTGCCGATGATCGAGGTGATGATGCAGGCGCCGCAGATGGCCAGCGGATAGAGCATGACGCTGCCGAGAACGGCAGTGCCGCCGAAGAAGATCGCCGCCAGAACCATGGTGGCGACGACGGTCACCGCATAGGTCTCGAACAGGTCGGCTGCCATGCCGGCGCAGTCGCCGACATTGTCGCCGACGTTGTCGGCAATGGTCGCCGGGTTGCGTGGGTCGTCTTCCGGGATACCGGCTTCGACCTTGCCGACGAGATCGCCGCCGACATCGGCACCCTTGGTGAAGATGCCGCCGCCGAGACGGGCAAAGATCGAGATCAGCGAAGCGCCGAAGCCGAGTGAGACAAGCGCGTCGATAACCGTGCGGTCATCAGGCGCCAGGCCCATCGGGCCGATGAGAACCCAGTAGTAGACCGACACGCCGAGCAGCGCGAGGCCCGCCACCAGCATGCCGGTGATGGCGCCCGACTTGAAGGCGATGTCGAGGCCGGCTGCCAGGCTGTTGGAGGCTGCCTGTGCGGTGCGCACATTGGCTCGCACAGACACATGCATGCCGATGAAACCGGCCACGCCCGAAAGCACTGCGCCGATCAGGAAACCGATTGCTGCGGTCGCCGATAAAAGCCACCAGGCCAGAAGGAGAACCACCACGCCGACGATGGCGATGGTCGTGTATTGACGCGCAAGATAAGCCTGTGCCCCCTCCCGGATGGCGGCTGATATTTCCTGCATGCGTGCATTGCCCTGGTCGGCTGCAAGAACCGACTGTGTCGCCCAGATGGCGTAAAGGACAGAAAGCAGGCCGCAGGCAATGACGACGTAAAGCATGGTCATTATGCCGATCTTCCCTGATTGTGAGCCCGGTAGAACCCCTCCCCGGGCGCTGCGATGAAGACCGGTTGGCCGTGTAGCCGGAATCCGGTCTGCGACTATTTGTCCGCAACGGATCGGCCAACGTCAAGTCAGTGTTGAGTTTTTGCCGGATTTTTGCCGTTTTTGATTAGGCCAAGCGACTGCCAAGCCTAGGGCCTCACGACAGGCGGGGAGTATCCAGGCCCTTACGGGCGCCGCACGGCAGACGTGTCCGGCACGTGCCTGCGCGAAACAACCAGCCATACCAGCGCCACGAGGCAGATCGCCGTCACCGGGAACACCACCCAGTTCAGCATCTCCCAGCCATAGGCGTTGTAGACCTTGCCGGACATCAGCGAAGCGAAGGCGACGCTGCCGAACAGGACGAAATCGTGAAAGCCCTGTGCCCTGCCCTTTTCGGACGGGTGATAGGTTTCCGCCACAAGCGCGGTCGCGCCGATGAAGGCAAAATTCCAGCCGAGACCGAGCAGGATGAGCGCGGTCCAGAACTGCCAGAGCTGGATGCCCGACAGCGCAACCAGCGCGCAGCCAATCAGCAGGATGAAGCCCGTCGCAACAATCGTATTTACGCCGAAGCGGTGGATCAGCCGGCCGGTGAAGAAGCTCGGCGCAAACATCGCCATGACATGCCAGGAAATGCCGAGCGTCGCCTCATCCGGCGAAAAACCGCAGCCGACCATGGCAAGCGGCGCGCCGGTCATGACGAAGGTCATCAGCGTGAAGGACCCGACGCCGCAAAGCAGCGCAACGATGAAGCGCGGCTGCGAAATGATCTCACCAAGGGGCCGGGCACTTCGGCTATCGACCGCTTTCTTGTGCGTATCCGGGCTCGTGCGCAGAAACGACAGAACGATCGCACCGGCCGCCGAAAGCACGAGGATCGCCGCGAAGGAACCGGCAAACATCACCGGCGCGAACAGTTCGCGCGTGAAGATGACGATCTGCGGCCCGAGGATCGCGGTAATCACGCCGCCGGCCAGCACGAAGGAAATGGCGCGCGCCTTGAATTCGCGCGGCGCATTGTCGGCAGCCGCAAAACGGAACTGCTGGACGAAGGCCCCGCCAATGCCGACGATCATGAGGCCGGCAGCAAACAGCCAGAAGTTGGATTGGAAGAGCGCCAGCGTCGCAACGAGCCCACCCAGCGCCGTCGCCAGCGTACCAGTCATAAAGCCGTTGCGCTGACCAAGCCATCTCAACACCGCCGCTGCCGGCAGCGAGCCCAGCGCAACGCCGAGGTTGAAGCCAGTAACAGGAGCGGTTGCTAGCGACTTGTCGGCGCCGAGCAGATAATGGCCGGCAAGCGCGCCGAGCGAGATGCAGATGGGAGCGGCCGAGCCGACAATTGCCTGCGAGGCTGCGAGGATGATCGCCGTTCGCCGTGCGTTGCTTTGCGCGGCGTCGCTCATCAGGCGTCTTTGCCGCGTCCTTCGCCGCGCACGCGGCGCGACACCCGGTCAAGCACGGCGTTCACCAGCTTCGGCTCGTCCTCGACATAGAACGCCTTGGCGATGTCGACATATTCCGAAACGATGACGGCAACCGGCACGTCCGGACGCTGCATCAACTCGTAGACGCCGGAACGCAGGATAGCGCGCAAAGTCGAATCGAGACGGGAAAGCGGCCAGTCCTCGGTCAGCGCCTGGCGGATGACCGGATCGACCGTCTTCTGATTCTCGACGACACCGGCAAGGATAGCGCGGAACCACTGCGCATCAGCTTCGCGATAGAGCGCGCCGTCGACTTCCTTGCCCAGCCTGAAGGCTTCATATTCGGCGGTGATTTCGAGCAGACCGGCACCCGCCACATCCATCTGGTAGAGCGCTTGCACGGCGGCAAGGCGGGCAGCGCCACGCTTGTTGGCCTGGCGGATGGGGGGCTGACCGTTTTCGGCTGGCTCAGTCACGATCAGGCTCCAAGGCGTTCGCGCAGGGCGATCATGGTGAGTGCGGCGCGCGCTGCGAAGCCGCCCTTGTCGCCCTCATGGCGCTTGGCGCGCGCCCAGGCCTGGTCGTCGTTTTCGACCGTCAGGATGCCGTTGCCGATCGCAAGCGATTCCTTGACCGCGAGGTCCATCAGCGCACGGCTCGATTCGTTGGCGACGATGTCGAAATGATAGGTCTCACCGCGAATGACGGTGCCAAGGGCGACAAAGCCATCATATTCCGTGCCGCCTTCCTCCGCGCCATCAAGCGCAAAAGAGATCACGGCAGGCACTTCCAGCGCGCCGGGAACCGTCACGACGTCATAAGTCGCACCCGCGTCGTCGAGCGCACCCTTCGCGCCTTCGAGAAGCGCGTCGGCGAGGTCGTCGTAAAAACGAGCCTCGATTATGAGCAAATGCGGTTTTGTGGAACTGGCCATGAACGTCTCCGGGATCGTCGGTGACTTAGGCCGAAGCCGGTAAGTTCGCAAGCGGAAGATTGCCGGATGACCGTTCGAGGCACTCCATCTGCGGCATCTTCGGCTGCGATGAAGGACGCGCTCTGAAACCGCACGCTCCGGGGCTCTTATGAAATGAGAAACAAATTCCGGCATCATCGATGTCGGAAACAGCGTTTTCCATTCGTCCTATGTGGGCCAAACGACACCGTGGAGGACCAATCAATGAGCAAGACCGTTGCAATTCTCATCGCAAGGCTGATTTTTGGCGGCGTTTTCGTCATGGCCGCTAGCTTCAAGTTTCTCGGCATGGAAGCGACAGCCGGCTACATCGCCGCAGCGGGTTTTCCGTTTCCGCTGTTTCTTGCCTGGGTCGCCGCCTTCTTCGAGGTCGCACTCGCTCTCGCATTGCTGACCGGCGCGTTCTTCTCGGAAGCCGCCATCCTTGCGGCAGTCTATGTGCTGTTCCTGGCCTTTGCCTTTCACGGGCCGTCGCACTGGGAAGGCAACCAGGCCGAATTCGGCTTCTTCATCGATCACTTCACCTTCATCGCCGGCCTGCTGTTCGCCGCGGTTCATGGACCGGGCGAAAAGCTGGCAATCAGGAAGAGCGTTTTTTGAGCCTCAAAGCCCCTCTTCCGCCGCCTGCGAAAGCCGCGCCGCATAGCGCGCCATGGTGTCAATCTCGAGATTGACGCGGTCGCCGACCTTTCGCTCGCCCCAGGTGGTGACGGTCAGCGAATGGTGGATCAGGAGCACGTCGAAGCGGGTGCGCTCGACCTTGTTGACGGTGAGCGAAGTGCCGTCGAGCGCCACGGAACCCTTGGGCGCGATGAATTTCGCCAGCTCGCGCGGCGCTTCGAGCGTGAAACGCACGGCGTCGCCCTCGTCCTGCCGCGCGACGATTTCGGCCATGCCGTCGACATGGCCGGAAACGATGTGGCCGCCGAGTTCATCACCGATCTTCAAGGCGCGTTCGAGATTGATGCGGCTCCCGGCTTCCCATCCGGCAGCGGTCGTCAGACGCAGCGCTTCTTCCCAGGCCTCGACCTCGAACCAGCGGCCGTTCGCGCCGGCTTCCGGCAGGGTGACGACGGTCAGGCAGACACCGCCGCAGGAGATCGATGCGCCGATGTCGATGGTTTCCGGGTCGTAGGCTGTGTCGATGCGCAGCCTGACGCCCTCGCTCAGCGGCGAGACGGAGGCGACTGAACCAACATCGGTGACAATTCCGGTAAACATCAGAAATTCCTTGTCCATTCGGCATAGCTGTCGTCGCCGAAGCGCGCCTGGCGCGTAAGGCGAAACCCTGCCGGCATATGGTTCTCATCAACCGGTGCTGCAATGCCGCCCGCGCCCAGTTCGATTGGACCACGAAAAATCACGATGCGGTCGACCATATCGTCGGCGAGGAAATTGCGCGCCGTCTCCGCCCCGCCCTCCACCATGACATTCATCATGCCAAGTGCTGCGAGATCCTCCAGCAATTCCGGCAGCGCGATGCGGCCGTCATAAGTGTCGGTGGCGAGCAATTTCACCCCGAGCGCTTCGAGTTCGGCTTTGCGCGCCGCATCCGCTTCCGGCCCAACGGCCACGAATAGGGGAACGGCTTCCGCCGTGCGCGCCAGTTTCGAAGCCGGATCGAGCCGTGCCAGACGATCCAGCACGATGCGCACCGGCGAGCGGCCCTCCAACCCTGGCAACCGCACCGTCAGTTCCGGGTCGTCGGCGAGCGCCGTGTTGATGCCGACCACGATCGCATCGGCCTCGGCGCGCATCAGATGCACCTGACGGCGCGAGATCGCGCCCGTGATGGCGATCTGCCCCTCGCCCGGCCGGCCGATCATACCGTCGGTGGAAAGCGCAAGTTTCAGAGTCACTTGCGGACGTTTTTTGAGAGATCGAGTCAGATAGCCGGCAAGCTGATCTGCGGCCTCGTCGGCCATCACCCGCTCGACCACTTCGATGCCGGCTTCGCGCAGGATGGCGTAGCCCTTGCCGGAGACGCGCGGGTCTGGATCACTCGCAGCACCCACAACGCGGGTCACGCCGGCCGAAACCAGCGCATTGGCGCAAGGCGGCGTGCGGCCGTGATGAGCGCAGGGTTCGAGCGTCACATAAGCGGTCGCGCCACGCGCTTTTTCCCCGGCTTCGGCCAGCGCCTCGGCTTCCGCATGCGGCCTGCCACCGATGGCAGTCACGCCGCGCCCGACGATCACCGGGCCGTTGCCGTCGTCACGAACGAGCAGCGTGCCGACGGCGGGGTTTGTCGCCGTCAGGCCAGCATGTTTTCGCGACATGCGAAGGGCTGCGGCCATGAAGCGGCGGTCAGTCGCCTGCTGGTCCTTATCGCGGCCAGCCATGGCTCAGCCGAGGTCCTCTTCGTCCTCGCCCTTGAGCTCGCCGAGAACGTCATGAAAGTCCTTGGCCTCACGGAAATTGCGATAGACCGAAGCGAAGCGGACATAGGCGACGTCGTCGAGCGACTTCAGCGCCTCCATGACCAGACGTCCGATCTCGCCAGTCGTCACTTCGGTTTCGCCCGAGCTTTCGAGCTGGCGCACGATGCCGGTTACTGCACGGTCGATGCGTTCGGGATCGACATTGCGCTTGCGCACGGCGATTTCCATCGAACGCAGCAGCTTGTCGCGGCTGAACGGAACTTTTCGGCCGGACTTCTTCACCACGACCAGGTCGCGCAACTGCACGCGTTCGAAGGTGGTGAAGCGCCCGCCGCAGTCGGGGCAGACGCGACGCCGCCTGATCGCCGCGCCGTCTTCGGCGGGGCGGGAATCTTTGACCTGGGTGTCTTCCGACTGGCAGTAGGGGCAGCGCATGTCTCAGCTTTGTCCTTCGCGATTCCTCTCGCGAAAGGCTTAGAGCATGATTGCGAAAAGTGGAAACCGCTTTTCGGTGCTGCCTGCGTCGCAAGCGAAGACAGAGCGTTCGTTTTTACACCGCAAATGAAAAAGGGCGGGAAAACCCGCCCTTTTCAACCGTTCACCCCAGATAGGGATAAAGCGGGAAGCGGTCGGTGAGTTCGACCACCTTCTTCTTCACGGCAGACTCGACGGCCGCATTGCCTTCGTCAGAATTCGCGACCTTCAGCCCGTCGAGCACTTCGGCGATCAGATTGCCGATCTCGCGGAACTCAGCCTCGCCGAAGCCGCGCGTCGTGCCGGCCGGCGTGCCGAGGCGAACGCCCGAGGTGACGAAGGGCTTTTCCGGGTCGAAGGGAATGCCGTTCTTGTTGCAGGTGATGTTGGCGCGGCCAAGGGCTGCCTCGGCGCGCTTGCCGGTGGCGTTCTTGGGGCGCAGGTCGACCAGCATCAGATGGTTGTCGGTGCCGCCCGAAACGATATCGAGACCCGTTCCCTTCAGGCTATCGGCCAGCGCCTTGGCGTTGGCGACGATGTTGGCGGCGTAGGTCTTGAATTCCGGCTTCAGCGCCTCGCCGAAAGCGACCGCCTTTGCGGCGATGACATGCATCAGCGGACCGCCCTGCAGGCCGGGGAACACCGCCGAATTCATCTTCTTGGCGATTTCCTCGTCATTGGTCAGGATCATGCCGCCGCGCGGACCGCGCAGGGATTTGTGCGTGGTCGTGGTCACGACATGGGCATGCGGCAGCGGCGACGGGTGCTGGCCGCCGGCAACGAGACCGGCAATGTGGGCCATGTCGACCATCAGATAGGCGCCGACTTCGTCGGCGATCTCGCGGAAACGCTTCCAGTCCCAGATGCGGGAATAGGCGGTGCCGCCGGCGAGGATCAGCTTCGGCTTGTTCTCGCGGGCAAGGCGCGCAACCTCGTCCATGTCGAGCAGGTGGTCGTCCTGACGCACGCCGTAGGAGACGACCTTGAACCATTTTCCCGACATATTGACCGGCGAGCCGTGGGTCAGATGGCCGCCCGAATTGAGGTCGAGGCCCATGAAGGTGTCGCCCGGCTGCAGCAGCGCCAGGAACACCGCCTGGTTCATCTGGCTGCCGGAGTTCGGCTGGACGTTGGCGAAGTTGCAGCCGAACAGTTTCTTGGCGCGCTCGATGGCGAGCGTCTCGGCGACATCGACGAACTGGCAGCCACCGTAGTAGCGCTTGCCCGGATAGCCTTCGGCATATTTGTTGGTCATGATCGAGCCCTGCGCTTCCAGCACGGCGCGGCTGACGATGTTTTCCGAGGCAATCAGCTCGATCTCATGGCGCTGACGGCCAAGCTCGTTGCGGATGGAGCCGAAAATCTCCGGATCGGCATCGGCGAGCGTCGTGCCGAAGAAGGATTCGAAATGTTGCGAGGCGGCCGAGTCTCTTGCCATGTCAGGTAAATCCTTAGCTGGGGCGGTGCTCTGTTGCGCGGACATCATCCCTTGGGGAAGGAGATCATGTTCCATGCGGCGCGCCATTAGCACACTTGCTTGGGCCTCGCCACGTTCGCGGCGCGAAATTTGGTGGTCGCTTTGCGGCAGAACGGCGCGGTGCACCCGAAAAGCATGCCCTGCCCGCTTCCACGCCGGTTGCATATTGCGCCCAGCGCGGGTATTTCTGGCCTGCAACTCGTCATGATCAAGAAAGGAGGGCTGCGTGAATACGTTTTTTCGTCATCATCGTCAGCGTGGCCCCGTCAACGCCCTGCAAATGCGTTTGCAGGGCTGACCAGAACGATCGCCGACAAAGCATCTCTCCCGGTCTGCCCTTCGTGGTGACGCAGTTCTGAGCTTTCAGCTTAGTGCCTGCGTATCGTGAATTTTCACCGAGTTTTGACTACCAGAATCCGCTTTTTGCTGTGCTCACCGCGGATACGGCACGTCGCTCGGGACAGACCAGAGAACGACAATGGCACTCATCAATCTGCGCAATCTCGGCGTCACGCTTGGCGCTCCGCTCTTTTCCAATCTCAATCTTTCCGTCGAGGCCGGCGACCGGCTTGGCATCGTAGCGGCCAATGGCAGAGGCAAATCCACGCTTCTGCGATGCATTGCCGACGGGTTCGAGCCGACGGCCGGCGACATCACCCGCTCGCGCGGCCTGCGCATCGGCCATGTCGAGCAGGATATCCCCGCCAAGCTGCTCGATATTCCCTTTTATGAGGCCGTCCAGGAGGTTTTGTCCCCGGAACAGGCTCATTCGGAGAGCTGGCGCGTCGATGTCGTGCTGGACTCCCTCGACGTGCCGGAAGCGATGCGCGAAAAACCCCTCGCCCAGCTCAGCGGCGGTTGGCAGCGGCTTGCCATGCTCGCCCGCGTCTGGGTGACCGATCCCGACGCCCTGCTCCTGGACGAACCGACAAACCACCTCGACCTCGCCCGTATCCGGCAGTTGGAAGACTGGCTGAACGCGCTTCCGCGCGATGTTCCGGTGATCATTTGCAGCCACGACCGGGCGTTCCTCGACGCCACGACCAATCGCACGCTGTTCCTGCGTGCCGAGCGCTCGCAGGTCTTTTCGCTGCCCTATTCACGAGCCCGCGCCGCTTTGGGCGAGGTCGACGCCTCCGAGGAGCGGCGATACCAGAAGGACATGAAGGTCGCGCAGCAATTGCGCCGTCAGGCCGCCAAGCTCAACAATATCGGCATCAATTCGGGCAGCGACCTGCTGACGGTCAAGACCAAGCAGTTGAAACAACGGGCCGAGCGCATGGAGGATGCCGCTCGGCCCGGATACCAGGAGCGGTCGTCGGGTGCGATCAAGCTCGCCAATCGCGGCACGCATGCAAAGATCCTGATCACGCTCGATGATGCGTCCGTTGAGACGCCGGACGGCACGCTGCTATTCAAGACCGGCAGGAAGTGGCTCTGCCAGGGCGACCGCGTCGTCCTTCTCGGGCGCAACGGTGCCGGCAAGTCACGCCTCGTTCACCTGATCAGAAAGGCGATAATGGAGCCAACCGCATCAGCGGAAACGGTCAAGGCCACGCCTTCCCTCGTGCTCGGCTATGGCGACCAGGGACTGTCCGACCTCGCCGACGACGACACGCCGCTCGCCACCCTCAGCCGCCGTTTCGAGGTCGGCGACCAGCGCGCCCGCACCTTGCTGGCGGGCGCCGGGATGACGGTCGAAATGCAGGCCAGCGCCATTGGCCGGCTTTCGGGCGGGCAGAAAGCACGGCTGGCGATGCTGGTGCTGCGGCTGACCAATCCCAACTTCTATCTGCTCGACGAGCCGACCAACCATCTCGATATCGACGGGCAGGAAGCGCTGGAAACCGAGTTGATGGCGCATGAGGCAAGCTGCCTGCTGGTCTCGCACGACCGAAGCTTCGTCAGGGCCGTCGGCAACCGGTTCTGGCTGATCGAGAAACGGCGGCTGGTCGAGGTCGAAAGCCCGGAAGAATTCTTCGCGTCGGTTGTCGAAACGGATGGCTGAATGGACGCGAGGCCGGGCAGCACTCAATGCCCGGCGCTGCCCTTCTTCTTGGCGATCAGGGCCAAGGTGAGCGTCACTTCACTCATGATCGCACGCATTGTCGTGTCGTTGATCTTGTGTGACCGCAGGAGCCCGACAAGGGCCGCGCGCTCCGCGTCCAGTGCTGCCTCCGTCATGGCGCCGATCACCGGCAAAAGGTCCTGCGCGGCCGGATCGTCCGCATCGCCTAGAACGATCCGCTGCCGGTAGAAAGGGATCAACTGCTGCGACGCGGCCATCCGTGTCTCGTAGATCGCCGGGTCGTCGCGGCTTTCCTCCACCATCTGCTCGATGCGGGCGATTGCTGCCTCCGCCGCCGTCACCCGCGCCAGGCGCTCTTCGTTGGCAAGCACGTCCTCTTCCTCCAGCGGTATGCCACGCGCGACCGCCGGCAAAGCGACGCTGGCCACCACCAGCGAGCATATGATCACGCCGGCTGCGATGAAAATGACCAGATCGCGCGCCGGAAATGGCGAACCGTCCTGCAGGACGAGCGGCAGCGACAGGATACCGGCCAGCGTGATCGCACCGCGAACGCCGGCAAGCGTCATCACCACTTTCAGCCGACCGGTCAGCCGCTGCACGTTGCGGCCGCGCCAACGATCGATCGCGCCGCGCACTGCCGAACCGAAGACGATCCAGGCAAAGCGGATCGCAAGCAGGATCAGCGTCAGCGTCAACACCGCCAGCACCGGCTCCCACACCGTGCCATACAGCGACAGCTCCGACGGAACCGTGCGGATGATGCCGGGCAGTTGCAGGCCGAGCATGAGGAAGATTGCGCCATTGAAGGTGAAGGACAGGACGTCGACCAAAGCGGCATTCTGCATGCGCGCCGGAATGCTCAGCGCGCCGAACAGACCCGTGCGGCTGGTGTAGAGCCCGGCCGTCACCGCTGCCAGAATACCCGAAGCGTGCATCTCCTCGGCCAGAAGGTACGCGGCAAAAGGCAGGAGGATCAGGATCATCACCTGCACCTCGGGCCTTATATCGCCGATCTTGGCAACGATGCGCAGCACCGTCGACGTGCCCCAAAGCGTCACCAATCCCGCAAGGACGCCGCCCAGGGCAACCAGCCAGAACGTCACCGCCGTTTCGCCGAGCGAGAAATGCCCGGTGAGTGCGGCGGCGACGGCAAAGCGCAGAACCACCAGGCCGGACGCATCGTTCAGCAGGGATTCGCCTTCGAGGATATGGCGGATGCGGGCCGGCACCATGTCGCGGCCGACGATGGAGGAAACCGCGAGCGCGTCGGTCGGCGACAGAACCGCGGCCAGCGCAAAGGCCACCGGCAGCGGCACCACCGGCAGCAGCCAGTGCAGCGCGTAGCCAAAGACGACGACCGTGAAGAAGACCAGCCCGAAGGCAAGGCCGAATATCTGGGGCGCGAGTTCCCTGAACTCCCGCTTCGGCAGCAGAAGGCCCTCAATGAACAGCAAGGGCGGCACGAAGACGAGCAGGAATAGCGCCGGCTCCATTTCCACATGCAGCCCGTCGATCGGCCAGGCCAGGAGAATGCCGAGCACGATCTGGATGATCGGCAAAGGCAGCGGCAGGAAGCGCACCAGCACGCCGGAAACAGCCACCAGCACCAGAAGCAGCAGGATCAAAGTCGCGACGGCCAAGCTATGCTCCAGAACCAAGGCGGCCTTGCCGCAAAAACCGATCCAGCAGAAATGAAAAAAGCCGCCTTGTCAGGCGGCTTTTTTCATTTGTTCGCAGGCGCTTACAGCGCCGAGGAAATCTTCAGCTCATCGACGCCGTCGCGGCCGTAGATATCGTCGCGGAAGTGCACGACAGCATCACCGGTCGACCACGCGGAAATGTAGGTGAAGTAGACAGGAACCGGATTGGTAACCTGCACCGGCGTGGTCGTGCCGGTCTTGATCGTCTGCTCGAAATGCTGGCGGCTCCAGCCAGGCGTGTCACGCAGGATCCAGGTGACGAGATCGCGCACGTTCTGGACGCGCACGCAGCCCGACGAATCGAAGCGCATCAGCTTGCCAAACAAGCTCTGCTGCGGCGTGTCATGCATGTAGACGCCATCCGGGCTCGGGAAGTTGATCTTCACCGAAGCCATGGCGTTGCCGGCGCCCGGGTCCTGACGGAAGCGATACTTGGCGGCCTCCTCGGTCGACCAGTCGACATTGATCGGATCGACCTCGCTGCCATCCGGGGCAAACAGGCGAATGTGGCTGTCGGCCAGATATTTGGGATTCTTGCGCATCAGCGGAATGATGTCCTTGCGGACGATCGAAACCGGTGCGTTCCAGTATGGATTGACGATGATCTCGTTGATCTTCGAATTGAGGATCGGCGTCTGGCGGTCGATCTTGCCGACGATCGCAGCATGGCGCAGGACGACACGGCCGTTCTCGACAGCTTCGATCTGCGCGGCGGGAACGTTCACCATCACATAACGCTGGCCGAGATCACCCGACATGGAGCGCAGGCGCACGAGGTTGGTCTCGAGCTGGCCGAGACGCACCGGCGCGGAGATGTTCATCGCGGCGTAGGAATATTTTCCGAGGACGCCATCTGCCGGCAGGCCGTGACGGGCCTGGAAGCGCTTCACGGCGCTGTCGACATAGGTATCGAACACCGGCGAGATGCCCGCCTGGGCCGAAAGATCGCCGGAAACCATCAGGCGCTGGCGGAGCGCCTTAACGTCTGCGTCTTCCACGCCGAGCTGCAGTTTCTTGGTCGAAGGCACTTCCGGCCAGCCGCCCTGCGAAACGATACCCTGGTACTGGCCGATTGCCTGTTCGACATAGGACACGGTCTGCGGCGAAAAGATCGGCTGGTTGGAAGCAACCTTGCCGCCCTGGGTGGCGCGCGCATCGAACGTGTCGTCCCAGTTGCCGCGACGCGAGGAGCTGAGAATTTCACCGATCGCGTCCTGCGCGAAGGCTTTTCCGGCGAGAGCAGTTCCCGCAAGCGCTGCGGCTGTAGTCAGAAAGGAACGGCGGGTCGTGTTCATGGACATTCCAGACATCTATCCTGCGTTGCATCGATCGGATGAATTCATCCGTAGCTTATGGCGACTATGCTTAACAATTAGCCAACCATAACTCCGCGTCGGAAGCGCTTTACAACGCACGTCGTCGTCCGGAGTTCCCCCTCAGGCAATCCCTCGATACCTGACGGTCCATTTCACCCTTCCGCATAGTCATCGGAATATGGCGTTTGCGTGGCCATAAGGGACGCGAAGCGCCTATGCCAGAAAAAAGATGAGCCGGCGCCCCTCGGCACCGGCCCTGACTGGAGAATTTGTCCTTGCCGTGGTTCTTTCGCCACGGTCCATATTGTTCGCCCGACAGAGCGGGTTCTTACATGCGGTAAGCGATCGTATCGTTCCAGAAGCGATCCAGGCGCTGGAGAGCCCGGTTCATCTGCTTGAATTCCTCAGTGTTGATGCCGCCGACCTGTTCGATCGAGCCGACATGGCGCTCATAAAGGCCGGCAACCACCTCTGCCACTTCCGAACCCTTGTCGGTAAGGCTGACGCGGACCGAACGGCGGTCGATGCGCGAGCGCTGGTGGTTGATGAAGCCAAGCTCGACCAGCTTCTTCAGATTGTAGGAAACGTTCGAGCCGAGATAGTAGCCGCGGGAGCGCAGTTCGCCCGCCGTCAGCTCCGAATTGCCGATGTTGAACAGCAGCAGCGCCTGGATCGCATTGATGTCGCTGCGTGCGTTGCGATCGAACTCATCCTTGATAACATCAAGAAGACGGCGGTGCAGTCTTTCAACAAGCTGCAGGGATTCCATGTAAAGCGAGCGGATTGCTTCGCGACGGTCATCGGATACGCTAGTGGTCTTCGCCACTGGACGGGAAGTGTTCATTGTCTTTGCCTCTCGTTTGTCGCCCGGTGATTGTTTTGTTTTTCTCACCTTGATCGCGACACTATCGAATACGTCTAAAATTCGACTTAAACGTCAGGCTTAACAAGGGCTTACCCTTGGGTGGTTTCGTAAGAAGGTTAACAAACGGCCAGCCGAGGGGCGAAAATTAACCTAAACATTTAGGTAACGCCTGAGATCCCCGGGCAACGGCCGAAACGGCTCAGATCTTGGCCTGCCGTTTCTGGAAGAAGATCACCACGCGGAAGGCGATATAGAGCAAGGCCACGAAGGCGTGCGAAATGACGATGGCGAAGCGGTGGCCGAACAGGTCGGGAAAGCCGGCATACATGGTCACTTCGGTCGCCGCGCAGATGAACCAGATCACCGGCCCCCACGACGCCAGCATCCAGAGGCCGATGCCGGCGAAGGGGTAAAAGACCGCGAGGATCACCGCCGTCACCTGCCAATAGACCGGCATGGTATCGAACCGCCACAGCGGCTCGTCGTACAGTCCGATCAGCCTTATCCAGTAGAGCACGCCGAACAGCAGGCAATAGGCCGCGATGATGCGCAGGAACCACGCGAACGTCGACTCCGCCACCGTGGGCCCGATCGCCGGCGATCTGACAGCGCGCTCGCTCACAACTCAAGGTCTCCATTCGGCAGCGGCGCGAAGTAAGCGTCGATCGCTGCCGGATCGATTTCCTCCAGCGTCGCGGGCGACCAGACCGGCGTCGAGCCTTTGTCGACGATAGCCGCGCGTATGCCTTCGTAGAAATCCCGGCCGTCCAGCATGCGGTTGAGGATGCGGAACTCCATGCGCATGCAATCGTCCATCGACATGGTCGATCCCGCCGTGATCTGGCGGAAGGCGACATTGAGGCTGGTCGGCGAGCGCAGGCGCATCGTCGCCAGCGTCTTGGCTGCAAACTCATCGTCGGCAGCGTCTCTCTCGAGGCTTTCCAACACGGCGTCCAGCGACGGGCGCGAAAAATGCCGCGCGATCTTCTCCAGCGTTTCCCGGTCGGTCTCACGCCGGGCCGCCATGAATGTCTCGCGCAGCGTCAAGTCGGTCTCGCCCGGCTCGAACAGCTCTTCGAGCAGTGCGCCGATATACTGCGCCTGTATCGTGTGCGTCGCCAGGCCCGACCAGAGCGCGTCGCCATAGCGGATGCGGTTGCCGGTAAGGCCAAGATACATGCCGAAGCTGCCGCCGAGGTCAGGCAGCAGGTGGCTGCCGCCGACGTCCGGGAAAAAGCCGATACCGACTTCCGGCATGGCGAATTGCGCGTTCTCGGTCATGACGCGGTGCGAGCCATGGAAGGATACGCCGACCCCTCCCCCCATCACGATGCCGTCGATGAGGGTGATGTAGGGTTTTGGAAACCGGGCGATCTGTGCGTTCAGCCGGTATTCGTCAGCGAAGAAGGCGAGAGATGTGGCCGAGCCCGGACCGGCCTGATAGACATCCATTATGTCGCCGCCGGCCGAAAACGCCCTGCCCTCGGCCTTGACCACGACGCGCATCACCTGCGTGTCCGTCTTCCACGCGTCCAGCGCCCGCGACAGCGCCTTGACCATATTGTGCGTGATGGCGTTCAGCGCCTTGGGCCGCGTCAGCGTGACCACACCGGCCATGCCGATGTGCTCGAACCGTATTTCGTCGCCGCCGCCAAAGTCCATGCACAGAATCCCTTCCCTATCGACCGGGACTGCAAGTGCTAAGGAATGCGGCAAGGTGCGTCAATCTTGCTGGCCTCATTCGCATGGCTTGGTGAACTGCAAAGCCGCATGTTAAAAAACGCGCAACTGGAGATCATGCGATGAACAGACAGACCCGCCTGAAGCCCGCCGGCGCGCGCACCGTTGACGAGATCACCGGCAGCAGACGGCTGAGGCGCATGCGCAAGGCCGACTGGTCGCGCCGTCTCGTCCAGGAAAACCATCTGACGGTGGACGACCTGATCTGGCCGATCTTCGTCATCGACGGCAAGAATGTGCGCGAACCCATTCCCGCCATGCCCGGCGTGTTCCGGCTTTCGGTGGACCTTGCCGTCAAGGAAGCGGAGCGTGCGGCCAAGCTCGGCATACCGGCCATCGCCACCTTCCCCAATATCGATATGAGCCTGCGCGACCAGACCGGTTCGCATATCCTCGACCCGCAGAACATCATCAACCGCACCACCAGCGCCATCAAGGCGGCAGTACCCGAAATCGGAATCATCACCGACGCAGCGCTGGACCCCTTCACCAGCCATGGTCACGACGGCATTTTGCGCGACGGCATCATCGTCAATGACGAGACGGTGGAGCAGGTCACCGCCGCTGCCGTCCTCCAGGCAGCCGCCGGCGCCGACATCATCGCGCCTTCGGACATGATGGACGGCCGCATCGGCGCCATTCGCGACGCGCTCGACGCAAACGGCTTTCAGGACGTGGCAATCATGTCCTATGCGACGAAGTTCGCCTCGGCATTCTACGGTCCCTATCGCGAGGCGATCGGCACGCAGGGACTGCTGAAAGGCGACAAGAAGACCTATTACATCGACCACGCCAATAGCGACGAGGCGATCCGCGAGGCCGAGCAGGATCTGGCGGAGGGCGCCGACATGCTGATGGTTAAGCCCGGCCTGCCCTATCTCGATATCATCCGCCGGCTGAAGGACGAATTCCAGGTGCCGACCTTCGCCTATCAGGTGTCGGGCGAATATTCGATGATCAAGGCCGCAAGCGCCAATGGCTGGATCGACGGCGAGAAAGCCATGCTGGAATCGCTGCTCGCCTTCAAGCGCGCCGGCTGCGACGGTATCCTGACCTATTTCGCGCCGGAGGTTGCGCAGATGCTGAAGGGGTGAAGCGCAGAGGACGGCGTGCTACTTCCCCGTCTTCGCTTCGCTCAATAGGCCCGGCATGAATCGTATCGACTACATTTCCAGCCTTTTTACAGGCGCCAGCCAGCGCGACAATTTTCAGCGATTGGACAGCATCTTCCCTGTCGCGACGATGACGGCAGCACAAGCGCCGTTCCGGTTCGCCGAAGGTCGGCCGCTGCGACTTCCCAACCAATATTCTCATGACGGCGGCCCTCCTAAAAGCGTCGAGGATTTCCTTTCGCTTACGGAAACGATGGCGCTTCTCGTCATCGAGGATGGGGCGATCCGCTTCGAGCGTTACGCAACGTGGGGCGGACACGAAGCGAAATGGGTTTCCATGTCGGTCGCCAAGAGTTTTGTGTCGGCGGCCATCGGGATAGCGGTACAGGATGGGTTCATCGGCGATGTCAGCGAGCCGATAACCGCGTACCTGCCAGCGCTTGCCGGCTCCGCCTATGACGGCGTGCCGATCAAGGACATCCTGCAAATGTCCTCCGGCGCAAGATGGAACGAAGATTACAGCGACCCTGAATCCGACATAAACCGCTTCGCCGCCATCTTTGCGCAGGGTGGGTCATTCGACGCCTTCCCCGCTACGCTCTCGCGTGAACGCGCATCCGGCACGTTCAACCTCTACAACAGCACCGACACGCAGGTTCTAGGCATGCTGCTGGTCGCAGCTACCGGTCGAACCATTGCCGACTACATGCAGGAAAAGCTCTGGCACCCGCTTGGCATGGAGGCGGATGGACAATGGCTGCTCGATTCGGTCGGGATGGAAATGGCGTTTGCAGGGTTGAACGCCGTTGCACGCGACTACGCCAAGCTTGGCGAGTTGTTCCGCAATGGCGGCGTCTGGCAAGGACGCCAGGTCGTGCCGGCTGACTGGGTGAAAGCATCCTTGACGGCGGACGGTCCGCATCTCCAGCCCGGTGATACCGGACTATCCGACTCCCTCTTCGGTTACGGCTACCAATGGTGGCTGATGGACGGGGAGGAAGGCGAATTCGCCGCGATCGGCGTCTACAACCAGTTCATTTATGTCAACCCGGCGAAAAAACTCCTCATTGTCAAGCTCTCGTCCAGCCCGGACTATGGCACGGTCAATGACGAGAGCACCTATCGCGAATACGAGACGATCTCCCTGTTCCGCGCCATCGGCGAGGAATTGGAGGACTGACGTTCTCATATGGTTCCCCTGACGAAAAACACCGTGCTTAAACTGGATTCCGATCGATGAAAGACCGCCTTCTGCTATGGGTCGTCCTGGGCGCGGTCGTTCTTTATGTCGCATCAGTGAACATCAACAAGAACCGCTTCGTTCCGCCACCTCCTATAGTTCCGGTCGAAAGCAATCCCGTCGCCGAACGCGTATTCCGCAACAAATCCGGCCATGAGATCCGGTTCAAGACGCCGTTGCTCGACGCGTTTCACTACGAGGGCGATGCTGGTTTCTGCGCTGAGCTGAAAAAACTGTCGCCGCCAGCCGACGCGTTTGCGGAAACCTCCGAAGCATCCTGTACGGGGCTTTCCAACGCCAAACCGGAAGATCGTCCCCGGCAACTGGTCGAACTGGCGACGACGATTGCGACGGCAACTTCCGACCGCGACAACGCCGGCAAAGACAAAAGCGTGACGCTGGCATTGTCGGCGCTGCGGGCAGCACTCGATGAAGTCCCGGCGGATGCACCGGACCAGGTTTCTGAAATTCTCGATAAGTTCTGGGTCGCGCAATTCGCCAGCAACAGCTTTCCCGGCTACCAGCCCTCATTTCTGTTCGGCGCGGCCATGGAGGTCGAAAGCGGCGAGGCAGAGATCGCATTGTGCCCCATCACCGGCCGAACGGATTGCAATCTCTACGTTCCCGACAAGCTGATGCAGGCTTTGACTGACCTTGGGCGGTGGAAATCCGACGAGGCGCTGCTGTTGCGCGCCGCCGAAATGCTGGAGCGCAACTATCGCCGCAAGGCGGATCCCGGCAAGAATGACGAACTCGACTTCGCCAAGGACTACATCCGCACACTCGGATATGCCGGTGAAATCAGCGCCGAAAGAGGCGCCGACCACGTCAGGAAAGGTGCCGCGCCGCTCGAGGCGTGGCTGCAAAAATACGAGAAGGACACGCTGGGCTACGAGCTCGAGCCGATCTACGGCCACCTCGGCGCCGCCTATGGCCGGATCGCCGACAAGACCAAGGCGCTGGACGACGCGAAAAAGGCCATGCAGTTCGATACCCAGGCCTATCAACTGAGCATGAAGTACCGCAGCGGCGAGGCCAGTTGGGAAGACATGGCCAATCTCGGCGATTCGACCCTGCTGGTTGGCGAACTCGAGCGCAACGAAGACCAGATAAAGCGGGCGCTCGAACTTCATCGCGAAGCCTTCAAGATCACCCACAAATCCAACGACGTCGAGGAAACCAGCTACATGGAAATGAAGCTGGCGCGTACACTTCAGCATTATGCGGCAGCCGATCTGTCTTCCGTTTCTGACGCCGAAAGAATCCCGTTGATCGAGGAGAGCGTGTCCCTGGCGAACGGCGTCATTCCATTCTTCGAAAGCGCAGGCTCCCGAATCTATCTCAACATCACGCGCCATGTTCTGGACCAGGCGCAGATCCAGCTTGCGAAACTCAAGGAAGCGCAGGCAGCATCGCCGCAGTAGACAGCGCGCTTCTTGAATTCAGACCGGCAATTACCATGTTTTGGGAAACGGGTTTTCCCGGAACGGAGCTTTTTGGAAAAACATGAACACACGTGTTCTCGACGGCGAAATCATTGCGACGCGGCTTGACGACGTTCGCGCCTATGACGGCGTGCTGTCGCGCCGGGTTTTTGCCTTCTGCATCGACTATCTGATCATCGGCCTGCTGATGATCCCATTCGCTATCCTGGTGGCGATTCTGGGTGTCATCACGCTCGGCATCGGCTGGGCTCTCTTCGGCGTCCTGTTTCCGATGGTCGCTATCATTTACGTCTGGAACACATTGGGCGGCCGGAACCAGGCTACGGTCGGCATGCGCATGATGGGCATCCGTCTCGACCGCCTCGACGGCAAGCCCATCGATGGCATGCTTGCAGTCGTCCACACCGTGCTGTTTTGGGCCGGCAATGTCGTTTTGACGCCGCTCATCCTGCTCGCCTCGCTCTTCACCGAGCGCAAGCGCACCATCCACGACCTGCTGCTCGGCACGGTGGTGACGCGCGACGACCACTAAGTTTTCAGCTTTTGGGTGGACGAATATAGGCCCTTGCGCGGATTTGTGACTGTGCGGTGACTGGTGGTATCAATATCCAGTTGAATTTTTCGCGGCTGCCGCCAAGGTAGAGCGACTCGTGGGAATTGAATCGACGTGCCATGACGCACCATACTACCCAGTCGCCGCAATTCTTTCTGACCGCGCCGTCGCCGTGCCCCTATATCGACGGCCAGTTCGAACGAAAGGTGTTCACGCACCTTGTCGGCGATAAAGCGCCGGAGATGAACGACCTGCTTACGCAGGGCGGTTTCCGCCGGTCGCAGAACATCGCCTATCGGCCCGCATGTGAGACCTGCCGGGCCTGCGTGTCGGTGCGCATCCTCGTCAACGAGTTCCAGCCTACGAAGAACATGAAGCGCGTCACGCAGCGCAATTCCGACCTTGTCGGTGCCATGCATGACGCCGAGCCCTCGACCGAGCAGTATTCCCTCTTCCGCAAATATCTCGATGCCCGCCACCGCAAGGGCGGCATGTCGGACATGACCGTGCTCGATTACGCGATGATGGTCGAGGATACCCACGTCAACACCAAGATTATCGAATACCGGCGGCGCGGGCCGGACAGCTTCATCACCGGCCATGGCCACGGCGAACTGATCGCGGTCGCCCTGTCGGACCAGATGGCCGACGGCCTGTCGATGGTTTACTCCTATTTCGACCCGGAGATGGACGAGCGCTCGCTCGGCACCTTCATGATTCTCGATCATATTGCCCGGGCGCGCGCAGCGGGCCTGCCCCATGTCTATCTCGGCTACTGGGTCAATGGCTCGCGCAAGATGAATTATAAGGTTCGTTTCACGCCGCAGGAACATCTGGGGTCGAAAGGCTGGGAGCGCTACGCGCACGAAGCCGTCTAATCGGCTTTTTGGACGCAACCGCGCAACAGTTCCCGTCCTTTCCGGAGTAGTTCCCCTTGCCCGCAAAATTTTCCGACCATGCGAAGGGTCTCGCCCTGACCGCTTTCGGCGGTCTCACGCTCACCGTCGACATTCCCCTCATCAGGCTCGCCAACGGCGACCACTGGTCGATCCTGTTCATGCGCACCGGCACGACGCTGATCGCCGCTCTTATCATCTGGGCGATATGGCGCTTCTTCAGCCCGAAAGCACCGCAGCTCATTCCCGGCCGCGCCGGGCTGGCGGTGGCCGCCCTCTACGGCCTCGGATCGATCGTCTTCATTACCGCCGTCTACAACACCTCGACCGCAAATCTCGTCTTTATCCTCGCCTTCAACACGATGTTTGCAGCACTCCTGTCGTGGGTTTTCCTGAAGGAGCGGCCGCGGCCGGCAACGCTCATCGCCATGCTGTTCATGATATTCGGGGTGCTGATCATCGTCGGCGACTCGATCGGCACGGGCCAGATGTTCGGCAACGTCATGGCGCTGCTGTCGACGCTCTGCATCGCCGCCGCCATCACCATCACCCGCGCCAGCGGCAAGGATATGGGCTTCACCTCACTGGTCGGCGTGGTGTTCCCGTTCGCGGTCGCCGTGCTGATGGTGTCGAAGACCGGCATCAACGTCGCAGCGCCCTGGTGGATCATCCTCAATGGTGCGGTGGTCATGCCGATCGCGTTCTTCTGCCTCGCCAACGGACCGAAATACATTTCCGGCCCGGAAGTAGCGATGTTCTATCTGCTGGAGACGATTCTGGCGCCTGTCTGGATCTGGATGATCTTTGCCGAGGCCCCGAGCCGAAACAGCATGATCGGCGGCACGATCCTCATCGTGACGCTGGTCGTCCATTCGCTCTGGCAGCTTCAGGATGGGCGCAGACGCCGAGCCGCACTGGCGGTTCGGCACCCGGCGTAAATGATCGTCAGGCGGCAGCCGCCTCGCAATTGACCATCCACGGTGTGCCGAACTGATCTATCAGCATGCCGAAACCCTCGGCCCAGAAGGTCTTTTCGAAAGGCTGCTTCACTTCGCCCTTCTCTGCAAGGGCGTCGAAAACCCGCTTGGCCTCCGCCTTATCGGTGAATTGCAGCGATATCGAAAACCCGTCCATCTTGGTTTTGTATTGCGGTGGCGCATCCGAGCCCATCAGCACCTGGTCGTCTCCGAAGGTCAGGCGCGCATGCATGATCTTGTCGCGCCATTCCGCCGGAACATAGCCCTCCGCCGGCGTGCCGGCATGCGGCATCATCATCACGATCTTGCCGCCCAGCACCTTCTCGTAGAATTTGAACGCAGCCTCGCAGGTTCCGTTGAAGGCGAGATACGTATTGGATTTCATGGTCTTCTCCCTGTGATTTCCACCGATTGATTGCCGGTGGTTCTGATGCCCTTCGCCCCGCAATGCCGGCATGATGGACCGACCGGGTGACATTCCTATGGCCGGCCCATCGATTTCGCCTCAACGCCCCAGCGGTATCAATGCGCGCAGCCGCTCGTCGCGCAGATAAAGCCCGCCCCAGGCCATGACGCCGAGATAAACGCCGAACAGCGTGTGGGAAAACAGCGGATTGCCGATGCGTACGTGGGTTGCGATCGCGCCGCCGAGATAGGCCGTCAGCAGGATAGCGCCGAGCACGGCGGTGCGCGGAATTGCGTAAAGTATCGTGCAGGCCAGCGTCAGCACGCCGAGCGTGCGCGCCATAGATATAGTCGTGGGCCAGCCGAGTTCGCCCATGGTCTGGGTGACAATGTCGAGCGGCACCAGCTTGATCGCCCCGTCGAAAGCCAGGAACAGGATGAGCAGGCCGCTGATTGCCCACCCTGCCCGATAGGCGTTCTTCGAGACTGATGTTTCGGCGGTGTGGATCGCGGATTGCATGTTCATTTCTCCAGATGTCCTCGGCCTCTCTCAGGGCCCGATCCAAGGACGAACGGGAATTGCGGCTCCCGACAGGGGTCCGAAAATTTCTTGAAGTCCGGAGGGGCGCTCGCGCCGACGGGAATTCGCAATCATTTCCGCTTCAGTTGCTGCAGATAGGCGCCCAGTCGGTCGAGGCTATCGCCCCAGAAACGCCGATAATCCCGCAGATGTCCGGCGAGATCGTCCATCTGTGTTCCTTTGAGGCGCTGAAGCCCGGCGCTCGCCTTGCGCGCGGCCAGAAAGCGTTCCCAGGGTGAAATCCTGTCCTTGCTCATCTTGGCCAGCCTCCCGCGGTGACGGCCGCCTGGACAACGTAGCGCTGTCCAGCCGAGTTATATTTAACCTACTAGTTAATAATAATGTCAAGCACTTGCATGCTTCCACCCTGCCGCCACGGCGTCCATTCATCACGACACCGTGCCGCCGGCAGTCATAAATTCAACAAAACGTTAGAAGAGACAGGCAGCCGCAATCAATCTCGGGCTTCCTTTTCTCTGGGCGAATACCCATCTTCCGCGCTTGCGCCAGCCGACAGAATGAAAAATCCGAACCTGATGAAAAATCAAGACAATGGAACGGCGGGCGAAGACGCCTGCGATGGCGAACAGCCTTACCTGCCCTTTATCGAAGCCATGCGGCCTTTGACCGGCAAATGGAAAATCGAGATTATGTGGGCGCTGGCCCATAAAACCCATCGCTTCGGCGAATTGCGCCGGGCGCTCCCCGGCATCACCCAGCACATGCTGGCGCAGCAACTGCGCGACCTGGAGACGGACGGGCTGGTCAAGCGCACCGCCCATGCCGTGGTTCCGCCACGCGTGGAATATGAGGCCACCGAAGCGGCCTACGGCCTGAAACCGGTGTTCAAGGCGTTCATAGCATGGTCGGAGCAATATGGTCCGATCGCGCGCCGGCAAAAGGCGTGGGAAGAAAAGACAATGCCGGAAAGCTGGCAGGCCGCGCCGCCTGCCTAGGGCGCTGTGTGCCCGTTTGCAGCGCTCCGGGTTAACACTCCAGGGTATGTTGAGATTCGGGTCAGGGCGAGCCGAGAACGGTAGCTTTCGAGAACCGGCGCGGAGCGGACTTTTTGGTCCGTGAGCACCGGAAGCGCAGAAAACTGCCGTTCGCAGGCCGCCATCACCCGAAGATCAATATGCCCTATCCGAATTTGCCCGTACGCGGGAACCCCTTCGGCACCATGCGGCCGGCGGCAGCGCGGTTGCCCAGCCATTCGGTCAGTTCCTCGCGCCTCCGCACGAAGGTGCGTTCGGCCGAATCCTGCCAGGACAGTCCGCTCTCCATCGCAAACAGCTTTATGTCGAGCACGCCGCCATCCTTGTAGCGCTGCAGGCGAACGCCCTTGCCACGCGTCATTTCGGGGATTTCGGAAAGCGGGAACACCAGCATCTTGCGGTTTTCGCCGACGACTGCGACATGGTCGCCTGCCACCGGCACGCAACGCTTGGCCTCGTCCGGCGACTTGACGTTCATCACCTGCTTGCCCTTGCGGGTGTTGGCGACGACTTCCGCCTCCGGCACCACGAAGCCATTGCCGTCGTGCGAGACGAGCAGCAGCCTGCGCTTGGGATCGTGGACGAAGGCGGTGACGATGTCTTGGTCGTTGTCCATGTCGACGATGATGCGGATCGGCTCGCCATGGCCGCGCCCGCCCGGCAGCCTGTCGGCGCCGATGGTGTAGAACTTGCCGCCGGTGGTGAAGACCAGTATCTTGTCCGTCGTCTGGGCGTGGAAGGCGAGCTTCAGCCCGTCGCCTTCCTTGAAGGTGAACAGCGAATGGTCGTTGAGGTGACCCTTCATCGCCCGCAGCCAGCCCTTTTCCGAGACGACGACCGTCACCGGCTCCTTCTCGATCATGGCGTGGTGGATATCGCTCAAATCGTGGTCCGGCGCTTCCGCAAAGGTGGTGCGGCGCTTGCCGAGCGCTTCGTTTTCTTCGGGACCAAAATCGCGGCGAACCTTGTGGACCTGCCAGGCGATCGTCTTCCACTGCTTGGCATCGGAAGCCAGCAGCGCCTCGATCTCCGATTTCTCGGCGCTGAGCCCGTCGAATTCCTTGCGGATCTCGATCTCTTCCAGTTTGCGCAAGGCGCGCAAGCGCATGTTGAGGATGGCTTCGGCCTGGACGTCGGTGAGCGCCCAGCGAGCCATCATCACCTGCTTGGGCTCGTCCTCCTCGCGGATGATGCGGATCACCTCGTCGAGATTGAGATAGGCGATCAGATAGCCGGCGAGGATTTCCAGGCGGCGCTCGATCTCGGCAAGGCGGTGCTTGGAGCGGCGCACCAGAACTTCCTTGCGGTGCTCCAGCCACTCCTGAAGAATGGTCTTCAGCGACAGAACGTTCGGCACCTTGCCGCGCGACAGCACGTTCATGTTGAGCGGGAAGCGGCTTTCGAGCTCGGTCAGCTTGAACAGCGATTCCATCAGCAGCGCCGGGTCGACAGAACGGCTCTTCGGCACCAGCACGAGGCGAATGTCCTCGGCGCTCTCGTCGCGCACGTCTTCCAGCAGCGGCAGTTTGCGGGCGATCAGCAGTTCGGCGATCTTTTCGATCAACCGCGCCTTCTGCACCTGATAGGGAATTTCGGTGACGACGATGTTCCAGGTGCCGCGGCCCTGATCCTCAACCGAATAGCGCGCACGGACGCGGAAGCCGCCGCGGCCCGTCTCATAGGCATCGAGTATCGACGCACGGTCGTCGATGATGATGCCGCCTGTCGGAAAGTCCGGTCCCTGCACCAGCCCGTCGCCGGGCTCCTTGCTCATCAGGTCCTCGACCGAGGCTGCGGGATTGTCGATCAGAAGCAGGGCTGCCGTGCAAAGCTCGGCGGCATTGTGCGGCGGGATCGAGGTCGCCATGCCCACCGCGATGCCCGACGAGCCGTTGGCGAGAAGGTTCGGGAAGGCACCCGGCAGAACGACCGGTTCCTCGTCTTCCTCATTGTAGGTCGGACGATAGTCGACGGCATCCTCGGTGATGCCTTCGAGAAGCGCTGTCGACACCTCGGTCATGCGCGCTTCGGTGTAGCGCATGGCGGCGGCATTATCGCCGTCGATATTGCCGAAATTGCCCTGCCCGTCGACCAGCGGATAACGGACCGCGAAATCCTGCGCGAGGCGCACCAGTGCGTCATAGATCGACTGGTCGCCATGCGGGTGGAACTTGCCCATCACCTCGCCGACGATGCGCGCGCATTTGGCAAAACCCTGGTCCGGATTGAGCCGCAGCAGCCGCATTGCATGCATGATGCGGCGATGCACGGGCTTCAGCCCGTCGCGCACATCCGGCAAAGCACGGTTCATGATGGTCGACAGCGCGTATGAAAGATAACGGTCTTCCAGCGCCTTCTTCAGATCAACCGGTTCAATGTTGTCGCCGCCGCCGGCACCTGGCGGTAAGAGCCCTTTTCCCATGGCTTTCGACTATCCGAAGGGGTGATTCGCGGCAAGAGCCTGATGGTCAAGCCCCGAACTTTCGAAATCGCACGCCTATTAGCTGATACTAACCTTCAATTGCGCAGCGATCTTCCAATTGCCTTTTGCACGCATTTTTGAGCATGGTGTGCCGAAGTTGCCATTTTCCGGTCGGGTTCTTCACGGACAGGAATGGCGGCACGGATTCATTCCAGTTTCAGGAAAAATATGATGACGATCCACCGTCCGCTTTTTTACAAACTCGCTTTTTCCACCATTCTGTTCACCCTGCCCCTGCAAGGCGCTTACGCACAGGACGCCAATGCGGTCGCCGCGCGTTTCAAGGAATTGCTGGCCGCCCAGAGCGTCGACCTGAATTGGTCCTCGGTCAGCGGAGACGCCTCCAAAATGGTGTTCGACGGCGTAACCTTCAACGCCCCGGGCGAAAAGGAACCGTTCCCGATCGGCAAGCTGACTTTCGAAGGCGTGACCGAGGAAAACGGCGGCTACAAAGTTGATACGGTGAGCACCGAGCCCTACCACGTCACCGAAGACAAGGCGGTCATCGACGTCAGCGCCATGACGTTCTCCGGCGTGAAACTGCCGGCTGCGAATCCAGCCGACCCGCTGGCATCGCTGCTGATGTATGATTCCGCCCAGATCGACAGCGTCGGCATCAAGGTTGCCGACAAGCAGGTCTTTTCGCTGTCCAACATGAACATCGAAGTGACCCCGCCGGTGGACGACAAGCCGATGGAATTCACCGGCTCCGCTGAAAAATTCACGGCCGACCTTACGGCCCTTGAGGATCCCCAGTCGAAAGTCATCATCGACGGCCTCGGTTACCAGAACCTCAGCGGGAACCTGGAAATGGCCGGTTCCTGGCAGCCCTCCGATGGCCGCATGGCGCTGTCGCAGTACGATATCACGGTCGATAATGCCGGAACGCTCGGCATGAAGTTCGACTTCGGCGGCTACACGCTGGCCTTCGTCAAATCGCTTCAGGACATGCAGAAGAAGATGGCCGATCAGCCGGCCGGCGCCGACAATTCGGCGCAGGGCCTCGCCATGCTCGGCCTGATGCAGCAGCTCACCTTCCATGGCGCCAACATCCGCTTCGACGACGATTCGCTGACCAGCAAGGTTCTCGCATATGTCGCCAAGCAGCAGAGCATGCAGCCGAAGGACATCGCCAACCAGGCAAAGGCAATCGTTCCCTTCCTGACCGCCCAGCTCAACAACCCCGAGCTGTCCGGCCAGATCACCGCTGCCGTCAACAAGTTCCTCGATGATCCGAAGAGCCTGGAGATCGTCGCCGCCCCCGCCTCGCCTGTGCCGTTCGCGATGATCGCTGCCGGCGCAATGTCGGCCCCGACAGAACTGCCCAAGACGCTCGGCGTCACCGTAACGGCCAACGAGTAATTCGCCGTTTTAACCCGATCGGAAACGAAAAAGCCCGGCAGCGATGCCGGGCTTTTTGCTGAATGAATAGATTAACCCGCCAGCTTAAGCTTCTTTCTTAGGCGCGGCCGGGCGCAATTCCAGTTCGCGGAGTTGCTGCGGCGTTGCCGGCGACGGCGCGCCCATCAACAGGTCGAAGGCCTGCTGGTTCATCGGGAACATCGTCACCTCGCGCAGGTTCTTCGCTCCGACCAGCAGCATGACCACGCGGTCGATGCCGGCCGCCATGCCGCCATGCGGCGGCGCGCCGTACTGGAAGGCGCGGTAGAGGCCGCCGAAGCGATCCTCGACCGTCTGGCGATCCAGGCCGACCATCTCGAAGGCTTTCACCATCGTTTCCGGCAGGTGGTTGCGGATGCCGCCCGAGGCGATCTCGAAGCCGTTGCAGACCATGTCGTACTGGAACGCCTTGATGCCGAGCGGTTCTGCACCATTCAGTGCGTCGATACCGCCCTGCGGCATGGAGAACGGGTTGTGCGCGAAGTCGATGCGCTTCTCGTCCTCGTTCCATTCGAAGAACGGGAAATCAACGATCCAGCACAGCTCGAAACGATCGCGGTCGACGAGGTTCAGCTCCTCGCCGGCGCGCGTGCGGGCAGCACCTGCGAAGGAGACGAATTTCTTCGGATCGCCGGCAACGAAGAACGCAGCATCGCCATCCTCAAGGCCGAGCTGCTGGCGAATGGCTTCGGTGCGTTCCTCGCCGATGTTCTTGGCGATCGGGCCGGCGCCCTCGAGCTTGTCGCCTTCCTTGCGCCAGAAGATATAGCCGAGACCCGGCTGGCCCTCGCCCTGCGCCCAGGAGTTCATGCGGTCGCAGAAAGCGCGGGAGCCGCCGGTCTTGGCCGGAATACCCCAGACTTCGGCCTTCGCATCATTTGCCAGAATGCCGGCGAATACCTTGAAGCCCGAGCCACGGAAATGCTCGGAAACATTCTGCATCTCAATCGGGTTGCGCAGATCCGGCTTATCCGAACCATATTTGCGCATCGCGACATCGTAGGGAATGCGCGGGAATTCCTGCGTCACCGGCTTGCCGTTGGCAAACGTCTCGAACACGCCGCGCATGACCGGTTCCATCGTCGCCAGAACGTCGTCCTGCTCGACAAAGCTCATTTCGAGGTCGAGCTGGTAGAATTCGCCCGGCAGGCGGTCGGCGCGCGGATCCTCGTCGCGGAAGCAGGGCGCGATCTGGAAATAGCGGTCGAAGCCCGACACCATGATCAGCTGCTTGTACTGCTGCGGCGCCTGCGGCAGCGCGTAGAAATTGCCGGGATGGATGCGGCTCGGCACCAGGAAGTCGCGCGCGCCTTCCGGGCTCGAAGCGGTCAGGATCGGCGTCGAATATTCAGTGAAGCCCGATTCGCCCATGCGCTTGCGCATTTCGGCGATGATCTTGGTACGCTGGACGATATTCCGGTGCAGCGTGTCGCGGCGCAGGTCGATGAAGCGGTATTTCAGGCGGATGTCTTCCGGATAGTCCGGCTCGCCGAACACCGGCAGCGGCAATTCCTTGGCCGCCGAAAGAACCTCGATCTCGCGGGCGAAAACCTCGATCTCGCCGGTCGGCAGGTTGGCGTTGACCGTCTCGGCCATGCGCGCCTTGACCTCGCCGTCGACGCGGATGACCCATTCGCCGCGAACCGTCTCGGCGATCTTGAAGGCCGGCGAATCCGGGTCGGCGACGATCTGCGTCAGGCCGTAGTGGTCGCGTATGTCGATGAACAGAAGGCCGCCATGGTCGCGGACGCGATGGACCCAGCCGGAAAGGCGGACGCTCGATCCGACGTCGGATTTCCTCAACTGAGCGCAGGTATGGCTGCGGTAACGGTGCATGGTCAAATTTCCGGTCCGGGATGTTGGCGTGATCAGGCCGGCGCATTTTTGCCGCCGGCTCCAAAATTCGCGCGAAAAGCGCATGCGAGCCCGGTTTTGTCAAGGCAATGCCGCGTTTTGGTCCAATGGCTGTCGGGTTTGCCGCTGGCAATCGCCAGGGCGATGGTTCACTACTGACGCTTCATTGCCAGACTGAAAGCCTGATGTCTTCCATACGCCCGCTGATACCCCTGCTCATTGCCGCCGGCATTCTCCTCGGTGGCAACGGCCTCCAGGGCACGCTCATTGCGCTCCGCGGCGCCCAGGAAGGCTTTTCAGCCTCCACCATCGGCTTCATGGGCACGTCCTATTTTGCCGGCTTCCTGCTCGGCTGCATCGCCATAACCCGCATCATGAAGGCGGTCGGCCATGTCCGCTCCTTCTCGGCGCTGGCGGCCATCGCCTCGGCCGGAACGCTTATGCTCGTCCTGGTCATCGACCCGATCATGTGGTCGGCCATCCGTTTTGCAACGGGCTTCTGCTTTGCCGGCCTGTTCACGATCATGGAGAGCTGGCTGAACTCCGGCGTGCAGAATCACGACCGCGCCCGCGTGCTGGCGCTCTACCGCATCATCGACATCGGCTCCGTCACCGGTGCGCAGTTCATGATCCCCGTCTTCGGCGCCGGTGGTTTCACCATCTTCGCCATCATGTCGATCATGATCACGCTGTCGCTGGTTCCGGTATCGCTGGGCGACCGCTCGAACCCGAAACCGCCGGAAGACGTGAAGCTCGATCTGGCCAGGGTCTGGCGCATCTCGCCGCTCGGCTGCATCGGTTGCATCGCCGTCGGCGTTACCAACAGCGCGTTCCGAACGCTGTCGCCCGTCTATGCCGAGCAGATAGGCATGTCGGTGGCCGACGTCGTCACCTTCATCAGCGTCGGCATCATCGGCGGTGCGCTGATCCAGTATCCGCTCGGCTATCTCTCGGACCGCTGGGACCGGCGCAAGGTGCTGCTTCTGACCACCTGCTGCGCGATGCTGTCGGCGCTGGCCATCGTGTTCCTGGCCGGAAGCACCGTCATCGCCAATTTCGCCTTCGTCTTCGTCTTCGGCTCCTTCGCCATGCCGCTGTTTTCGCTTTCGGCCGCACACGCCAACGACCGCGCCGGCAAGGGCGAGTTCGTTCTGGTCAATGCCGCGCTGATGCTTTTCTATTCCTTCGGCGCCATCGGCGGTCCGCTGGCTGCGTCAACGGTGATGCAATATTTCGGCCCGCATTCGCTTTTCACCTTCATGGCGGCGATCTATGCGATTTTCATATTGATCACGCTTTACAGGATGGGCGTGCGCTCACCCGTGCCAGCCAATCATCGCGGCCGCTTCACGGCTCTTTTGCGCACGTCGACGATTTTTGCCCGGCTTGCCCGCCGGACCGGCGATTCAGCCAAATCGGGCAAGGACGAATGAGCCTCGACGCTTGACGAAAGCGTCTGGGACTGAAAGGAAATGACGTTGCTTTTTAGGTCAAAGAAATTTCATGCACGTCATAACGACCCAGCAAGAACTTGAAACTGCCGTCGCGGCGCTCGAAAAATCCGCTTTCGTAACCGTCGATACCGAGTTCATCCGCGAAACCACCTTCTGGCCGGAACTCTGCCTGATCCAGATGGCCGCTCCCGGCGTCACCGCGCTGGTTGATCCGCTGTCGCCTGATATCGACCTGAAGCCGTTTTTCGCGCTGATGGCGAACGAGGCAGTGATCAAGGTTTTCCACGCCGCCCGTCAGGACATCGAAATCATCTTCCACCTCGGCGGCCTTATCCCACACCCGGTGTTCGACACCCAGGTGGCGGCGATGGTGTGCGGCTTCGGCGACAGCGTCTCCTACGACCAGCTCGTGCAGAAGATCACCGGCACGCATCTCGACAAGTCCTCGCGCTTCACCGACTGGCGCCACCGGCCGCTGTCGGAAAAGCAGCTCACCTACGCGCTGGCCGACGTCACCCATCTGATCGACGTCTACCAGCACCTCCAGGCCCAGCTCGAACGCGACAACCGCGCCCACTGGCTGAACGAGGAAATGGAGGTCCTGACCTCCCGCGAAACCTACGATCCGCATCCTGACGATGCCTGGAAGCGCCTCAAGATGCGCCTGCGCAAGCCCGTCGAGCTTGCCGTGGTGCAGGCGGTTGCCGCATGGCGCGAGCGCGAGGCGCGCGAACGCAACGTGCCGCGCGGGCGCGTGCTGAAGGATGACGCCATCTACGAGATCGCCCAGCAGCAGCCGCGCGATGCCACCGCCCTTTCCCGCCTGCGCACCGTGCCGAAAGGCTGGGAACGGTCTTCCACCGCGACGACGCTTCTCGAAATCGTCAACAGCGCGCTCGGCATCCCCAAGGAGCAGATGCCGCGGTTGCCCAAGGTCGTCCAGGCGCCCGAAGGCACCAGTGCGGCTGCCGAACTGCTCAAGGTGCTGCTGCGGCAAGTGGCCGAAAAGGAAGGCGTGGCTGCCAAGGTCCTTGCCTCGAGCGATGACATCGACCGTCTCGCCGCGGATGGCGAAGAAGCCGACGTGCCGGCCATGCACGGCTGGCGGCGCGAGGTGTTCGGCGACATCGCCGTGCGCCTGGTTCGCGGCGAACTGGCGCTCAAATTCGAAAACAAGAAGATTACGGTGTTCGAAAACAAATAGAGCGCCCTGCCGGCACTTTCAAACCACTGCCAGCAGATGCAGCCCAAACCAGATCCAGAGCGCGGCCAGCGCGAGGAAGCCGAGCGAGAACGCCGGCTGACGATAGCGAATGCGATTGCCCGTCAGATGCACCCAGGCGTGCACATAGCGTGAAATGGCGAAAAGCCAAGCCAGTGCCACCGGCACATAGGCGACGCCGCTGGTAACGAACAGCGCCAGGCAAACGACGTGAAACAGGACCGGAAGCTCGAACTGGTTCATCAAATTGTTCGAGGCGGTGGCGCTGCTTGACGGTTCGTCCGTGCGGCCACGGAATTGCGAGGTCTTCGCCTCGCCCGACTGCACCGCATGGTAACGCCGCTTACCCACGACCGCATAGACGATGTAGACCAGCACCACATGGGCAATGACCGGCCAGAAGATTGCCGTCGGATTCATGGTTGGCCTCCCACCCGGAGCAATTCCAGGAAAACTGTGTAGCGGTTTTGCGTCCAGGATTGCGTAAAAACAGATACTTAGAGCGGTTCGGCGTTTCGACCAGAAGCTGAACCGCTCTGGCTTTCTCAGCTTTCCCTTTGGCCTGCCAGGACCAGTGCCACAATGACGATGATCGGAATTGCGCCGAGCGCGAATTTCGCGACGATCAGCCCAGAGGCCAGCGAGAGCGTATCCGGATTGGCTGCAACCGGGTCCGATAGTACCCGCGCAACCGCAATATTCTGAGCATAGTCTGCAACCGTGTAGGGCAGCACCAGGCCGAGCGCGAAACTCGAGCGTGCGTTTTCGGACAGGGCCGAAAAACGCCGAAGCCGGTTTCCCGCAGCCAGAATCAGGGCGACCAGCGTCACCGACAGCAATGCCGGGAACAGAAGATCGAATGTCAGATAGTGCCAGACGAGGATGTTCTCGCTGCCGCGCCGCCCCAGCGCTGTCAGCCACTCCATGCCTTCATCCGGCGTGAAACCGAAATAGCGCATGTCGAGCGACGGCAGCCCACCGCTCAGACTGCGGAAATAGAAGAATTCCAGCAGGACCATTGCGGCAAATACACATGCCGAGGCAACGCAGAGCGCCCCGGCATGCCGTGCCAGTCTGGCAACCATCAGCTTCAGAAGCCGCCGGGGTAGTTCGGGCTTTCGCGCGTGATCGTCACGTCATGGGTGTGGCTTTCACGCAGGCCCGCATTGGAGATGCGCACGAAGGTGGCGCGCTCGCGGAAGTCTGCAAGATCGCGGCCGCCGACATAGCCCATCGCAGCCTTGAGGCCGCCGGCAAGCTGATGCAGCACGCCCGAGACCGGGCCTTTGTACGGCACCTGACCTTCGATGCCTTCGGGAACCAGCTTCAGCGTGTCGCGCACTTCCGCCTGGAAGTAGCGATCGGCCGAGCCGCGCGCCATGGCGCCGACCGAACCCATGCCGCGATAGGCTTTGAACGAGCGGCCCTGATAGAGATAGACCTCGCCGGGGCTTTCGTCCGTGCCGGCCAGCAGCGAGCCGACCATCGCAGCACTGGCGCCAGCGGCCAGCGCCTTGGCCAGGTCGCCGGAATATTTGATGCCGCCATCGGCGATGACCGACACGCCGGATTTATGTGCCGTCTCGACAGCCGACATGATGGCCGACAATTGCGGAACGCCGACGCCGGCCACAATGCGCGTCGTGCAGATCGAGCCCGGCCCGATGCCGACCTTGACGGCATCCGCGCCGGCATCGATCAGCGCCTGCGTGCCAGCCGCGGTCGCCACGTTGCCAGCCATGATGCGTACCGAATTCGAAAGCTTCTTGGCGCGGGTGACGGCATCGAGAACGCGCTGCGAATGGCCGTGCGCGGTATCGATGACCAGCAGGTCAACGCCAGCATCGATCAGGCGTTCGGCACGCTCGAAACCGTCCTCGCCGACGCTGGTCGCAGCGGCAGCGCGCAGGCGGCCCTGCGAATCCTTGGTGGCGTTCGGGTTGAGCTGCGACTTCTCGATATCCTTGACGGTGATAAGGCCGACGCAGTTGCCGGCCTTGTCGACCACAACCAGCTTCTCGATGCGGTGCTGGTGCAGCAGCCGCTTGGCCTCGGTCTGATCGACATTCTCCTTGACCGTGATCAGGTTTTCCCGGGTCATCAGCTCATAGACCTTCTGCGCCGGGTCAGTGGCGAAGCGCACGTCGCGATTGGTCAGGATGCCGACCAGCCGGCCGACGATCTGCCCGCCCGAGCCGCCGTTCTCGACGACCGGAATGCCGGAGATGCCATGATTGCGCATCAGCGCCTGCGCGTCGGCCAGCGTCGCATCCGGCCCGATCGTCACCGGATTGACGACCATGCCCGATTCGAACTTCTTGACCTGGCGCACCTGCTCGGCCTGCTCGGCGGGCGTGAAATTGCGATGGATGACGCCAATGCCGCCAGCCTGCGCCATGGCGATAGCGAGGCGCGATTCGGTCACCGTATCCATGGCTGCGGAAAGGATCGGAATGTTGAGTTCGATGTCGCCGGCGATGATGGTGCGGACGTCTGTCTCACCCGGCATGACTTCCGAATGACCGGGCTGCAGGAGCACGTCGTCAAAAGTAAGCGCCGTCGCGCCCGTCGCGGTTTCTATGATTTTTGCCATGGCCAGCCCTTGATGCGTTAAGCCAGCGCTGGCTCGTTTGAGCTGCGCAGACTCTTTCTTTCCCTTTCAGGATTGGCACGGGCTGGTAACACGTCTCGGTGCCGATGAAAAGTATCGGGCGTGCGGATTCGCTATCGTGTCACAGCTTCCCGCCGACGGCTGAGGCGGGAAGGAGCGTTGCGCATATGATCAATCGACCAGCACGGCGACCACTGCCGCGCAATCGCCAGGCTTGACCAGACCGGGGAAATGCCGGGCCGTGAGGATACCCGAAAGCCCGGCCTTGATTTCAGCCGGCGCCTGCCCGGTGCGTCCAACCGGATAGATGCGGGCGACCACCTGCCCTACCTCAACCGCGTCGCCCAGATCGACAACAGGTTCGATCATGCCTTCGTCTTGCGCGAAGGAGAAACAATCGCCCGACGGCATGTCGAGCCATTGCGTCGGCTGGCTTTCGACCGCACCCGCAACGATGCCGGCATGGCGCAACACGTTGAGCGTGCCGCGTTTGGCGATCCGAACTGTTTCGGCGCGCGACGTGCCGCCACCGCCCAGCTCGGTCGTGACGAAGATCTTGCCCATTTCCTCGGCGGCGGTGTCGTACATGCCGACCGCATCGATCTCCAGCATGCGCATGGAGAATGGCGCGGAAAATGCCTTCACAGCCGCAAATGCCTCCTCTTCCTGCTTCTTGTCCAGAAGGATGTGGGCGGCGCAGAACGGAACGAAATCAAGCGTTTTGCCGCCCGAATGAAAGTCGAGCACGACATCGGCGCGCGGCAGCAGTTCGCGCTGGAAATAGTCGGCGATCTTTTCCGTCACCGTGCCGTCCGGGCGCCCCGGAAAGCTGCGGTTCATGTTGCCCTTGTCGATTGGCGATGTGCGCGTGCCGGCGCGGAAGGCCGGATAGTTCATCGCCGGCACGATGATGACCGTGCCGGAAACATCTTTCACATCGAGCGTGCGGGCAAGGTCGAAAAGTGCGATCGGCCCCTCATATTCGTCGCCATGGTTGCCCCCGGTCAGCAGCGCCGTCGGCCCGCTGCCGTTCTTCACCACCGTCAGCGGGATCATCACCGAGCCCCAGGCCGAATCATCCCGGCTGTAGGGCAGTCGCAGGAAACCGTGCTGCACGCCGGGCTTGTCGAAATCGACGGTGGGCGTGATTGGTGAGGGGCGCTGATTTGCCATGAGCATCGACCTTTATTCCTTCACGAAAAGCTGGCGCGGCACGTTGGCCAGGCACTCCACGCCGGTTTCGGTGATCAGGATGCTTTCGGTGATCTCCAGCCCCATCGTTTCCAGCCACAGGCCGGTCATGAAGTGGAAGGTCATGCCGGGTTTCAGCTCGGTCTTGTCGCCGGGGCGCAGGCTCATCGTGCGCTCGCCCCAATCCGGCGGATAGGAAAGCCCGATCGAGTAGCCGGTGCGGTTGTCCTTGACGATGCCATACTTCTTCAGCACCGCGAAGAAAGCATTGGCGATGTCCTCGCAGGTGTTGCCGGGCTTTGCCGCAGCAAGACCGGCTTCCATGCCCTCCAGCGTCGCCTTCTCCGCATCGAGGAATTCCTGCGTCGGCTTGCCGAGGAAAACGGTGCGCGACAGCGGCAGGTGATAGCGATTGTAGCAGCCGGCGATCTCGAAGAAGGTGCCCTCGCCCGACTTCATCGGCTTGTCGTCCCAGGTCAGATGCGGCGCTGACGCATCGACGCCCGACGGCAGCAGCGGCACGATCGCCGGATAATCGCCGCCAATGCCATCAACACCGCGCGTGCCGGCGTCATAGATTTCGGCAACCAGATCGCATTTGCGCATGCCGACCTCGATCTTGTCGACGATGCGTTGGTGCATGGCTTCGACGATGCGCCCCGCCTTGCGCATATAGTCGATCTCCTGCGCGCTCTTGATCGCGCGCTGCCAGTTCACCAGCGCTGTCGTGTCGACGAAGCGCGCATTCGGCAGATGCTTCTGCAGCGCGGCGTAGGCGGCGGCCGAAAACCAGTAATTGTCCATCTCTACGCCGATGGTGAGCTTGTCCCAGCCGCGCGACGCAAGCGTCTCGGACAAAAAGTCCATCGGATGACGCTCGGTCGACTGCACGTAATGGTCGGCGTAACCGACGATGTTGTCATGCGCGAGATAGGCCGTGCGCTTGGCGCCGTTGGCGTCCTGCCCGCGCCCGTACCAGACCGGCTCGCCCTGCGGCGGCACGATCACCGCCTGATGCACGTAGAACGACCAGCCGTCGTAACCAGTCAGCCACGCCATGTTGGACGGATCGCTGACGATCAGCAGATCGACGCCCTTGGCTTCCATGGCGCGCCGCGTCTTGGCGAGGCGATCGGCATATTCGCCGCGCGAAAATTTGAGGTTTGGTCCGGTCATTCTCTGTCGTTTCCTCGTGTTTTTGGGCCGATGGCCAAAATCAGCTTTCGAAGGTGGTGCCCGCGCCAGCCGCCTTGGCGCGGTCGCTTGCCAGCGTGGCGATTGCCGTGTCCTGCACGCCTGTACCGGTCAGGTCGGCGACAGTGATGTGCCGGTCCGACGCGCGGCCCGGCTTCGCTTTCGCGATCACCTCGCCGAGTTCGGCAAACACCGCGCTCTCCTCGACCAGTCCTGCCTTGATCGCGTGATGGAGTTCGCCCAGCAGCCGCGTCTGGCTCAGCCTGTCGGCGACGTAGAGATCGGCCTTGGCAATGATTGCGGGATCGAGTTCGTTCTTGTGCTCGGAATCCGAACCCATGGCGGTAATATGCTGCCCGGGCTCCAGCCATTTGGCTTGCAGGATCGGACGGTCGGAAGGTGTGGTGGTGATGATGATATCGGCGCCCGCTACCGCCTTTTCGGCGTCGGGTTCGGCGCGAACCGCAATTCCAAGGCGTTCGGCAAACTGCTGCGCCGCGATCTCGGCCTTGCCCAGATCGCGCGCCCATATGCGTGCTTCCTTGATCGGGCGTACCAGGGTGAGCGCCTCAAGCTGCAAACCGGCCTGAACGCCTGCGCCAAAAATCGCGGCTATCAGCGAATCCTCACGCGCCAGATGCTTTGCCGCAACCGCACCGGCAGCCGCGGTGCGCACGTCGGTGAGATAGCCATTGTCGAGCAGCAGCGCCTCGACCAGACCGGTTCGCGCCGAGAGCAGCACCATCATGCCGTTCAGGCTCGGCAGTCCAAGCTTGGGATTGTCGAAGAAACCGGGACTGATCTTGATGGCGAAGCCGTCGATGCCCGGCACATAGGCCGTCTTCACGTCGACCTCGCCGCGATGTTCGGGAATGTCGAGCCGCAGGATCGGCGGCATGGCGACCGCTTTCGTCGCCAGCGCATGGAAAGCGTTTTCGACGCAGGCGACCGCTTCCAGATCGAGCGTGACGATCTTGCGCAGATCGCCTTCGGTGAGGATGGTCATGCGGCTCATGCGGCGATCTCCGCAAACGGGTCGCGCTCGCCGCAGACGATCTTCCGGTGCAATTCCATGTCGATGTTGCGTCCGGACAGGACCAAGACGACCGGGCCGCTCGATTTAATCTTGCCGGCAAGCAGCGCGCCGATGCCGACAGCCGCTGCCCCTTCCACGATCTCGCGCTCGACCGCGTAGGCATGCCGGATCCCGGCTGCGATCTCGTCTTCGGACAGCAGCACCAGATCGTCCAGCAGGTCGCGGCACATCGCAAATGTCAGGCGGTTGTCGAGGCCGATGCCGCCGCCGAGCGAATCGGCAAGGCTCTGCATTTCCTTTACCAGCACCGGCCGGCCAGCGTCGAAGCTCGCCTTCATCGCCGCGCCGCGTTCCATAGAGACGCCGACGACTTTTATGGAAGGTTTGAGGCCCTTGACGGCAGCAGCGATGCCGGCTCCAAGCCCCCCGCCCGAAACCGGCACCACCACCGTCACGGTGTCCGGCACGTCGTCGAGCATTTCCAGCCCGATGGTTCCCTGACCCGCGATGACCGCCGAATGATCGAACGGCGGTACCATCACAAGTTGCCTTTCAGCCACCAGACGGTCAACCTCTTCCTGCGCATCGTCCTGGGATTTTCCAACGATGCGTATCTCGGCACCCAGCCTGCGGATTTCATCGACCTTGTTCTGCGGCACCAGACTGGACATGCAGATGATCGCGCGGATGCCTTCCAGCGAGGCGGCATAGGCCAGCGCGCGGCCATGGTTTCCGGTCGATGCGGCCACAACGCCGCGCCGCTTCTCGTCCGATGAGAGCGAGGCGATGGCGTTGGATGCGCCGCGCAATTTGAATGCACCGGTTGTCTGGTGATGCTCGAGCTTCAGGAAAACCGGCACGCCGGCGATCTCCGACAGCGCCACGGACTGCACGGTGGGCGTGTGGACGATCTTGCCGGCGATGCGTGAACGCGCGGTCTGGATGTCGTGAAGGGTAACGAAATCAGTCATGGCAAATCAGTCTGCCGCCAGCGGCATGGTCATCAGCCGGCCGAGTTCTGGATGCGCTTTGTCGTCTCCGCACAGGCGCAGACAGTTCCAGGCGCTGGCGAGATTGCTGGTAACGACAGGCCTGCCGATCGCCTCCTCGATATCGGCAGCAACGCCCGCAGCCCGCAGAGCCGTGCAGGAAATGAACAGCGCTTCCGCACCCGGCGCGATGGCATCGCGCGCCAGCTCGATGAGCAAAGCAGGCGGTATCCGCGCCATCTCGCGATCGTCGTCGAAACCAAGGCAGGTGAAGTTGACGAGCTCAAAACCGTGGCCGGCAAAGTAAGCCGCCATTGGCCGGCTCGTCTCGACCGTATAGGGCGTCAGCACGCTGATCTTGCCGACGCCGAGCGCCCGCAGGCCGCGCACGCTGGCCAGGGTCGGCGTAACGACCGGCACACCGGGCTTTGCCGCCTGGATTGCCGCCGTTATTTCGTCGTCGCCGATCACCGCCGAAGCGGAGGTGCAGGAATAGCAGATCGCGTCGAGTTCCTCGCCCGGCAGGATCAGCCTTGCGCCTTCGGTCAGCGACGGCTGCATCTTGCGCAGGTTTTCCGGCGTCGTCGGATTGGCGTAGTCGATGCGGGCGACATAGACGCCGATGCGTGGACCGGCGACCATGCGCTGGAAATCGACCTCCGATGTGTGGTCGGTCGCAAGCGCGATCAGGCCGACACGCTTCGCCATCGGGCGATCGTCGAGCATCGGGCGCGCCTGGCTCATCCTGATTTCGGGCAATGGCTTCATGATCTTCAACCTATCCGCCCATACCGCCGTTCCAGCCAGCGCAATGCGAAGACCGAGATCAGGCTGATGATGAGGAAGAATGCGCCGACCATGGTGATCGGCTCGACATAGCGGTAGCTGGAATTGGCGACGCTCTTGGCCTGGTTCATCAGTTCCAGCACGGTGATGGCAGAGAGCAGCGGCGTTTCCTTGAACATGGCGATGAAATAGTTCGCCAGCGCCGGGATCATCGGCGGCAGAGCCTGCGGCAGGATGATCTGCGTCCAGGTCTGGCGCGCGCTCAGATTGCAGGCCTTCGCCGCCTCCCACTGGCCGCGCGGCACATTGTCCATGCCGGCGCGGTAAACTTCCGCCGTGTAGGTACCGTAATGCAGCCCAAGCCCGATCACGCCCGCCACCATTGGCGATAGCGTGATGCCGATATCGGGCAGCACGTAGAAGATGAAATAGAGCTGGACCAGAAGCGGCGTGCCGCGAATGAATTCCGCAAGAAAGCCGACCGGCCGCGACAGCAGCTTGTTCGGCGAGCGGCGCGCCAGCGCGATGCCCAGCCCGACGACCGCCGCCAGCACAGAGCCGAGCAGCGTCGCCAGAATAGTGATCTTCACGCCCTGGATAAGGGTCGGCATGATCTGCCAGACGAAATCCCAATCCCACTCCATGGTCAGCTCCTCACGCCGTCGAGGCCGCGTGCCATGCGGCGTTCGAGCGCGCGCATGCCGTAGGAAATCACGCAGGCGATGGCGAAGTAGAGGATCAATATGGTGGTGAAAGGCACCAGCGTGTTGCCGGTTTGGGCGCGCACCACCTGCGCCTGAAAGGTCATGTCGGTGAGCGAAATCAGCGAAACGACGGCGGTCGCCTTCAGAAGCTCGATCGCATTGTTGCCGAAGGTCGGCAGCATCAGGAGAAACGCCTGCGGCAGGATGACGTGGCGCATCGCCTGCCAGCGGCCGAGATTGAGCGCAACGCAGGCTTCATATTGTTCGCGGCCGATGGACTGCACCGCACCGCGCACCACTTCGGCTCCATAGGCGCCGACATTCAGGCCCAGCGCCAGCACGCCGGCCTGCAGCGGCGTCAGCGTGATGCCCATGAACGGCAGCACGAAATAGGCCCAGAAAAGCTGGACGAAAATCGAGGTGCCGCGAAAAAACTCGATATAGGTCGTGGCCAGCGCCCGCACCGCCCAGAAGCGCGACAGGCGGCCGAGCCCCGCGACGAAGGCCATCACCAGCGCCAGCGCAGAGCCCATCACCGTCAGTTCGACGGTGATGACGGCGCCTTGCAGGATGAGGCCTAGATATCCGGACCAGTCGATCATGAATTCAATGGTTTCCCAGATCGGTGATTTTGCGCGGAGGCGGTTTCAGTTGCTTCTCGCCGGTTGAGGAAAAAACAATCGCATACGGCACAGCTTACCCCCACTCCGTCTCGCTACGCTCGACACCTCTCCCCCTCAAAAGGGGAGAGGAAGGGCGCCTAGCTTTGCGGCCGGCTTTTCCTCTCCCCCGTCGATCGGGGGAGAGGTGGCTCGGCGAAGCCGAGACGGAGTGGGGGTCGAACTCTGCCTTACTTTGCCGCGCAGAGCTTTTCGCGCGTCGTCGACATCGCGGCCTTGGCCGAGAAGCCGTAGGGCTCGATGATCTTGGCGAATTCGCCGGATTCCTTCAGCTTGGCGAGCTCCACGTCGAAGGCATCGCGCAAAGCTTCGTCGCCCTTCTTGAAGGCGGCGCCATCGCAATAGACCGGCGCGCCGACGACTGGAGCAACGACTTCGAGGCTCGGGTCGTTGGCCTTCTTGACGAGATCGTTGATCGACAGAACCGGCAGCGAATAGGCGTCGATGCGGCCGTCCTGCAGCATCTTCAGGCCGCTCTGGCCGTCCGGAACGACGATGACGCGGTCACGCGGCACGCCGGCTTCGAGCGCCAGCTTTTCCTCGGTGCCGCCGCCCGGCGCGCCGATGGTGCCCGACGGGTCCTTGGCGATGTCGGCATAGCTCTGGAAACCCTTGGGGTTACCCTTCTTTAAGAGGAAGGCTTCGGCGTCGCACAGCACTGGCTCGGAATAGGCGACTGCAGCACAGCGCTCAGGCTTCATGAAAAGCCCGGCGGTGACCGCATCATGGCGGCCGGCCTGCAAGCCAGGGATCATCGCGCCATATTCCGAGATGGAGGCCACGACATCGGCGACGCCGAGGCGCTTGAAGATTTCACGCGCCACGTCGGGGGCCGCGCCCGAAACCTTGCCATCCGCTCCAACCGCGGTGAAAGGCGGCTCGTTGGCGATGGCGATGCGGGCAAAGCCTTGCGCCTTCAGCTGCTCCAGCTTGCTGTCGTCAGCCGAAACCGGCCCAGTCGCGACAAAGGCAGCAAGCGCGACCACGCAGGCCGTTCCTGCCAATAAAACCTTGATCTTGTTCATAGTTCCCAGCTCCATTTCGTTTCTTGTGGTTGTATTTCGAGCGGCCCCGCCGCCCATGCATTGCGGTCAGACGCGGTGTCCGGCCGCTATGATCTTTCGGAGAAAAGCCTGCGTGCGTTCCTGCTTGGGATGGCGGAAGATGTCGTCGGGCTTGCCCTCCTCGACGATCTTGCCGCGATCGAAAAACAGCACGCGGTCGGCGAAATCATGGGCAAAGCCCATTTCATGCGTCACCAACAGCATCGTCATGTCGGTCTCGGCCGCCAGCTTGCGCATGACGTTCAGCACTTCCTCGACCAGTTCCGGGTCGAGTGCGGAGGTGACTTCGTCGAACAGCATGATCTTCGGCGACAGCGCCAGCGCACGGGCAATCGCCACGCGCTGCTTCTGGCCGCCGGAAAGCTGCGCCGGCATCGACTTCGCCTTGTCGGCCATGCCGACCATGTCGAGCAGTTCCATCGCCCGCTTTTCCGCGTCGGCTTTTTTCACGCCCTTGGTCAGCATCGGCGCCAGCGTGACGTTCTCGATGACGGATTTGTGCGGAAACAGGTTGAACAGCTGGAAGACCATGCCGATCTTCTGGCGCATTCTGGCCAAATGCCGCTCGTCGGCCGGCAGCAGCTGGCCGTTGCGCTCCATATGGTAGAGATGCTCGCCGTCGATCTGGATGTGACCGCCATCGATGCTTTCCAGCGTCATCAGGATGCGCAGGATCGTCGTCTTGCCGGAGCCGGACGGCCCGATCAGCGCCAGCTTCTCAGCCGGCTTGACCTCCAGCGAGAGGCCGTCGAGCACCCTGAACGAGCCGAAGCTCTTGGTGATGCCGTCGATCTTGATGATAGGCTGGGACATGTGTCTCTCCTGTTGGGAGAAGCGAATGCCCAAACGATGGGGAGTTTATGAAATCATGTCAATTCATAAAATAATATCATGACAATTTTTCGAAATATGCTGGATTTCAAGGCATTTTGTCTAAATCGCCAGCAGCAGCAATTCAGGATCGCCGAGCAGCAACTTAGCCACCACGCCCAGCCCTGCCCGCAATTCGCCTTCGGTCGTCGAGCCGAGCGAGATGCGCACGGCCGGCTGCCACTCGCCTTGCGAGATGCGGAATGAAACGCCGGGCGCGATCGCAACGCCCTGAAGCCGCGCCTGCGAGACGAACCCCTCCTCCGTGCGCTGGTCGGGCAGCGGCAGCCAGATGTGCAGGCTGTCGCGGTGCGCCAGATAGCCGACACCGCCCAGCATCTCGGTCGCGATCTCGTGGCGGCGGCGAAGCGCTTCGCGCTGCCAGCGGACCAGTTCCATAGCCGTTCCGTCCGCCACCCAGCGCGAGGCGATCTCGACCACTATGGGCGTCGCCATCCAGTTCGAGACGAGATGACGGTTGGCGACGGCTGCCACATAACGGTCCGGCGCGACCAGATAGCCGACGCGCAGGCCCGGCACGACGATCTTGGTGAAGCTGGTGACATAAAGCGTGCGTTCGGGTGCGAAATAGGCCATCGGCGGCGCGCGATCCTGCACCAGCGGGCCAAGCACGTCGTTCTCGATGATCGCGATGTCGTGCCTCCGCGCGACCTCGGCGATTTGCGAACGCCGCACCGAACCCATCAGCGTCGCCGTCGGGTTGATCACGGAAGGTTGCACGAAAACGGCCCGGATCGGCGATTTCCGGCAGGCTTCGTCAAGCGCTTCGGGGATCATGCCCTCGTCGTCGATCGCCAGCCCTTCCAGGTCGAAGCCGAGATAGGTCGCAAGCGGTATCAGCGTATGGTGGCCGATCGCCTCGGTGGCGACGATCGAACCGGGCGGCGCAACACTCATCAGCGCAACCGTCATGCCGGCCGTGGCGCCGTTGGTGATGCTGATATTCTGCGGCGACACCTCCAGCCCGCAGCCCCTCAGCCAGTCCGCGGCAATGGCGCGATGGCGCGGGAACACAACGTTCGGTCGGAAGGACAAAGCTGCACTGGACGTCAAATTCTCCGAAAGCCAGCCCAGTGCCTGCTTCATCTTCTCGATATGCATCGGCTCGCAGACGGGTTTCAGGATCGACAGGTCGATCACCTCTCCAAGCCGCTCCGGCAGATAGGGCGGGTCCGGTTCCTTGCGCTGCGTCTGCACGAAACTGCCGCGCCCGATCTCGCCCGAGATCAGCCCGCGCCGTATAAGCTCCTCATAGGCGCGGCTGACGGTCTGGACCGAGAGTTTCAGGTCGTCGGCCATGCGCCTGTGCGTCGGCAATCTTGCCCCGCTTTCAAGGCGTCCATCATGGATCGCCCGCGCAATCTGTTCGGCAAGCGAAAGATAGGCGGGGCGGCGAATGAGAGCAGGATCCGGGCGCCAGAATGTCATGATTTATATGAGACCATAATCAGTGCAATTGACAATCGAAAAAATGCGCGGTCATGGTCCATCGACGGAATTCACAGGCAAGCCATGTCCTCGATAAAACTCGATCCTATCGATCTGCGCATTCTCGATGCGATCCAGCGCGACGGGCGCATCACCAAGCTGGCGCTTGCCGAGCGGGTCGGCCTGTCGCCCACGCCATGCTGGATGCGGCTCAGAAAACTGGAAAAAGCCGGCATCGTCACCGGCTATCACGCCAAACTCGCCATGCGGCTGGTGGCACCTGTCGCCACGGTGCTGATGGAGGTGACGCTCGGCGCGCACCGGCAGGCCGATTTCGACCGTTTCGAGCGCGCGATCCGCGACATTCCCGAAATCGTCGCCTGCTGGTCGGTCGGCGGCGGCGTCGACTATGTGCTGAAGGTCATGGCGCGCGACATCGATGCCTATCAGCGGCTGGTCGACGGCCTCCTGGAGCGCGAGCTCGGCATCGACCGCTACTTCACCTACATCGTCATCAAGACGGTGAAGGAAGAGACCGCGCTGCCGCTCGAGGAATTGCTGCCGCCGGACGCCAGCCAATAGTCGATCTCTCTGGCAACGAGCGCCGCGCTAGACAATCTCTCTCCTGGCGTCCCCCGGAAAAGTCTCTTTCTCCGGTCCGCCGCGCCTACCCTCCGGGTGAACAACTTCGGAGGAACCCGATGCCCGCCCAATTCGCTCGCGCCCATCGACAGGATGCCCTCGATCGCCTTGCCGACCGCCGCCTGCTGCGCGAACTCGCCTATGTCGACGGACACTGGACGGCTGCCGAAACCGGCCAGACCTTCGAGGTGCGCAATCCCTCGAATGGCCAGACCTTCGCCTGGGTTGCCTCGCTGGATGCCGCCCAGACCTCGCAAGCCATCGATGCAGCCAGCCGCGCTTTCCCCGCCTGGCGTTCGCTTCTGCCGCAGCAGCGCTCGGCGATCTTGCGAAAATGGTTCGAGCTGATCATCGCTGCGAAGGAAGACCTCGCCTTGATCATGACGCTGGAACAGGGCAAGCCGCTCGCCGAATCCCTTGGCGAAATCGACTATGCCGCATCCTTCATCGAGTGGTACGCCGAGGAGGCAAAGCGCCTCAACGCGGAGAGCGTCACCAGCCATTTGCCCAACGCTGAGATGATCGTTCGCCGCGAGCCGCTTGGCGTCGTCGGCGTCGTCACGCCTTGGAATTTCCCATCAGCAATGCTGACCCGCAAGGCCGCCGCAGCGTTGGCCGCCGGCTGCACGATCGTTGCCCACCCCTCCTCCGAGACGCCGCTTTCAGCGCTCGCATTGGCCGAACTTGGCGAGCGCGCCGGCCTGCCGGTCGGCGTGTTCAACATCGTCACCGGCAATGCGGCCGCAATCGTCGGCAGGCTTTGCGAGGATGCGCGGGTTCGCGCGCTCAGCTTCACCGGTTCGACCGAGATCGGCCGGCTGATCGCCGCCCAATGCGCCCCGACCATGAAACGCCTCGTCATGGAACTCGGCGGGCACGCACCGTTGATCGTCTTCGATGATGCCGATCTGGATCGTGCCGTGAAAATCGCCATCGACGCCAAATTCGCGACCTCCGGGCAGGATTGCCTGGCCGCCAACCGCATCTATGTGCAACGCTCCGTCTATGATGCCTTCTGCACCAAATTCGCCGAGCGCATCGCCGCGCTCAAGGTCGGCGACGGCCTGAGCGACGGCGTCGACATCGGCCCGCTTATGCATGAACGCGCCATCGCCAAGGTCGAGGAACAGGTCGCCGATGCCATAAAACGCGGCGCGCGTTGCCTGACCGGCGGCAAGCGCATCGAGCCCGGCGCACTGTTTTATCAGCCGACCCTGCTCACGGACCTCACCGACAATGCGCTCATCATGCGCGAGGAAACTTTTGGACCGGTCGCTGCCGTCACGCCATTCGACACCGAGGACGAAGTGATCGCCCGTGCCAATGACACCGAATACGGCCTTGTCGCCTATGTCGTCACCGAAAATGGCGCCCGCCAGTTGCGGCTCGGCCGCGCGCTGGAATACGGCATGGTCGCCATCAACCGTGTAAAGATCACCGGCGCGCCGATCCCCTTCGGCGGCGTCAAACAGTCCGGCCTCGGCCGCGAAGGCTCTCGCCACGGGCTGGAGGCTTTTACCGAACTCAAATATCTCTGCCTCGACGCAGCCTGAAACAATCACGCAAGGAAAACTGCCATGCTCGAACAGTCGAACGAACTCGCCGCCTGGGATCGCGACCACTTCTTCCATCCCTCGACCCATATGGGCACCCATGCGCGCGGGGAATCGCCCCAGCGCGTGATTGCCGGCGGTGAAGGCGTCTACATCACCGACACCACGGGCAAGCGCAGCCTCGATGCCTTCGCCGGGCTCTACTGCGTCAATGTCGGCTATGGCCGCCAGAAGATCGCCGATGCGATCGCCGAGCAGGCAAAGAACCTCGCCTATTACCACGCCTATGTCGGCCACGGCACGGAAGCCTCGATCCGGCTTTCCAAGATGATCATCGACCGCGCGCCCGCCGGCATGAGCCGCGTCTATTTCGGCCTCTCCGGCTCGGACGCCAACGAAACCAACATCAAGCTGATCTGGTACTACAACAACGTGCTCGGCCGGCCGGAGAAGAAGAAAATCATCTCGCGCTGGCGCGGCTATCACGGCTCCGGCGTCATGACCGGCTCGCTCACCGGGCTGGAACTCTTCCACAACGCTTTCGACCTGCCGCGCGCGCCGATCCTGCACACCGAAGCGCCCTATTATTTCCGTCGCGCCGACCGTTCGATGAGCGAGGAGCAGTTCTCGCAGCATTGTGCTGACAAGCTCGAGGAAATGATCCTGGCCGAGGGACCGGAAACCGTTGCCGCCTTCATCGGCGAGCCGATCCTTGGCACCGGCGGCATCGTGCCGCCGCCCGCCGGCTACTGGCAGAAGATCCAGGCCGTGCTGAAGAAATATGACATTCTTCTTGTCGCCGACGAGGTCGTCACCGGTTTCGGCCGGCTCGGCACCATGTTCGGCTCCGACCATTACGGCATGAAGCCGGACCTCATCACCATCGCCAAGGGACTGACCTCGGCCTATGCGCCGCTGTCGGGCGTCATCGTCGCGGACAAGATGTGGCAGGTACTCGTTCAGGGTTCGGACAAGCTCGGCGCGCTCGGCCATGGCTGGACCTATTCGGCACATCCGATCTGTGCGGCTGCGGGTGTTGCCAATCTGGAACTCATCGACGAACTGGATCTGGTGACGAATGCCGGCGAAACCGGCGCTTACTTCCGCGCCGGGCTCACGGAAGCGCTCGCCGGCCACAAGCATGTCGGCGAAGTGCGCGGCGACGGCATGCTGGCTGCGGTGGAATTCGTCGCTGACAAGGACGACCGAGTGTTCTTCGACGCCTCGCAGAAGATCGGCCCGCAAGTCGCAACCGCCCTTGCCGAGCGCGGCGTCATCGGCCGCGCCATGCCGCAAGGCGACATCCTCGGCTTTGCGCCGCCGCTCTGCCTGACAAGGGAAGAGGCGGATAAGGTGATCGCCGCTGCTGCGGACGCGGTGAAGAGCGTGTTTGCGAATAACTAGTTCTTGAAAGCCAGCGCCGCCCCTCATCCGCCTGCCGGCACCTTCTCCCCGTAAACGGGGAGAAGAAGGAAGCGGAAGCGTCGCGGCCAGCCTTCCTCTCCCCGTCACTATACGGGGAGAGGATGCCGGCAGGCAGGTGTGGGGCAGCGCAAACACCAATCAGGAAGCATCAACATGCCCACCACATCCTCCCTCCCCGTCACCATGCGCGCCGTGCAACTCACCGGCCACGGTGGTCCTGAAAAGCTGGTCTATCGCGAGGACGTACCCGTTCCCGCCCCCGCTCCCGGCGAAGTGTTGATCGAGGTTACCGCCTGCGGCATGAACAACACCGACGTCTGGGTGCGCCAGGGCGCATACGGCACCGAGGAAGACGCCGGCGCGGTTTCCACATGGCGCCGGCAAGGCAACACGCTGACCTTCCCCCGCATCCAGGGAACCGACAGCGTCGGCCGGATCGTGGCGGTCGGTGACGGCGTTTCGCCATCGCGCATCGGCGAGCGCGTGATGGTCGATTTCTCGATCTACAACCGCGAAGACGATAGCCTCGCCGACATCGATTATATGGGCCATGGCCGCGACGGCGGTTACGCCGAGTATCAGGCACTGCCGGCGGAAAACGCCCATGTCGTTGACACGGCGATGACCGATATCGAACTTGCCACCTTCTGCTGCGCCTATCTCACCGGCGAGCAGATGCTGGAGCGGGCCGGCCTGAAAGCCGGCGAGCGGGTGCTGGTCACCGGCGCGTCGGGCGGCGTCGGCTCGGGCATCGTCCAGCTTGCCCGAGCCCGCGGCGCCATTCCCTACGCGATCGTGGGGCCTGGCAAGGAACAGGCGGTCAAGGATATCGGCGCGGAGGCCGTCATCACGCGCGGCGCGCCCGACCTGATCGCGGCGGTGAACGAGACGACCGGCGGCCAGCCCATCGATGTCGTTGCCGATCTCGTCGGCGGCGCGATCTTCAACGATCTCCTGCGCATCCTGCGCCCGGAAGGCCGCTACACCACGGCGGGTGCGATTGCCGGGCCGGTCGTGCAGCTCGATCTGCGAACTATGTATCTCAAGCAGCTTCAGCTGCATGGCTCGTCGCAGGGCACGCGGGGCGATTTCCGGCGGATCGTGCGCTACATCGAGCAGGGTCTGATCAAGCCGCTGGTCGGTGGCGTCTACAAGCTCTCCGACTTTCACCGCGCGCAGGCCGATTTCGTTGCCAAGGATTTCGTCGGCAAGCTCGTCGTGGTTCCTGACGCGAAAGCCGATTTCTGACGCAACTTTGGGGCTGAAATGGCCGGTTTGCCTGCGTCTTTCGGCCATTCTCCCCCAGTTGGGACTTGAAGCCGGGGCAATCCGGTGTCACATCAGGGGCTTATGCGGCCGATGCTCCTTCGGCCATCCGCAAGCTCTAGGTTCTATCTATGGTCACCTATCTGGACGCCGCCACGGCCCCGTCACGAAACACCGGACAGATCCGCCTCTATGGCGCGGAGGCGTTCGAGGGCATGCGCAAGGCCTGCAACCTCACCGCCCGCTGCCTGGACGAGCTGGCATCGATGGTCGAGCCCGGATTGACCACGAACGCCATCGACCGTTTCGTCTTCGAATTCGGCATGGACAATGGCGCCCTGCCCGCGACGCTGAACTATCGCGGCTACACGAAATCCACCTGCACCTCGATCAATCACGTCGTCTGCCACGGCATTCCCGACGACAAGCCGCTGCGCGATGGCGATATCGTCAATATCGACGTGACCTATATCCTCGACGGCTGGCACGGCGATTCCAGCCGTATGTATCCGGTTGGCACCATCAAGCGCGCCGCCGAGCGCCTGCTCGAAGTCACCCATGAATGCCTGATGCGCGGCATTGCCGCCGTGCGCCCCGGCGCGCGCACCGGCGCGATCGGCGCCGCCATCCAGACCTTTGCCGAGGCCGAGCGCTGCTCGGTGGTGCGCGATTTCTGCGGTCACGGCGTCGGCCAGCTTTTCCACGATGCGCCGAACATCCTGCATTACGGCAGCGTCAACGAAGGCGTAGAGATGCGCGAAGGCATGATCTTCACCATCGAGCCGATGATCAATCTCGGCCGCCCGCATGTGAAGGTGCTATCCGACGGCTGGACCGCCGTCACCCGCGACCGCTCGCTGTCGGCGCAGTACGAGCACACAGTCGGCGTGACTGCGACCGGTTGCGAAATTTTCACGCTGTCACCCAAAGGGCTCGACCGTCCCGGTTTGTCTTCCTAATATTCTCCTCGGGGCTTGCCGCTTCACGCGGCTGCATACGGGGGAATGCTGGGCATGATCGACGACCGGGAGGACGAGCGCGGCTTCTTTGCCGAGCAGCCGCCGAGACCTTTGAAATCCGCCAAGCCGGTTGAAGAAAAGCCGCATTATCTCGGCCATCGCCAGCGCCTGCGCGAACGGTTTCGCGAAGCGGGCCCATCGGCCCTTTCCGACTACGAAATACTGGAGCTGCTGCTTTTCCGCTCCATTCCGCGCGCGGACACGAAGGAACGTGCCAAGTCGCTGCTGAAACGGTTCGGTTCGCTGGCCGAAGTTCTCGGCGCGCCGGAGCATCTGCTGCGCGAAGTCGAAGATATCGGCGAAGGCGCTGCCATGGACCTGAAGATCGTGGCGGCCGCCGCGCAGCGCATGGCGCGCGGCGAAATCAAGGGCCGCGAAGTTCTGTCGTCGTGGAGCCAGGTGCTGGAATATTGCCGCGCCGCCATGGCTTTCGAGGAACGCGAGCAGTTCCGCATCCTCTTTCTCGACAAGAAGAACGCGCTGATCGCCGACGAGGTGCAGCAGACCGGCACGGTCGACCACACGCCGGTCTATCCGCGCGAAGTGGTGAAACGGGCGCTGGAGCTGTCGGCCACCGCAATCGTCCTGATCCACAACCATCCTACTCGTGCTAATTCAATCACGGTGTATCACGCTACTACCCATTGAATCATATGCATTTTCTGACTTGTCGAAGAGTCGGATATCATGGCATATTGGGGTCGGTTTTTAGGGGATCGAGAGCCCTTTTGACCCCAGTCGCCGACCCCTACTACCCCTCTGGCGACCCCACTTGGAACACGATGGGAGAGCCTAGTGCCAAGCCTGACAGATGGAGAAATCCGCCGCGCCCTGAAACAGGTAGAACAAACCGGAAAACAGCTAAGTCTTGTTGATGGCGAGGGGCACGGCACCGGCCGTCTCGTCTTGGTAATGAAACCTATGCCAACTAGGGTCACGGCAGACTGGATGGCGCAACAATGGCGTGATCAGAAGCGCCTCAAGAAAAAACTCGGATCATACCCGTCTATGCCGCTAAAAGGGGCGCGCGAGGTCTTCGACCGGGACTTCGCTGGCATGATCCAAAAGGGACGCAGCATCAAGATCGCCGGAGACACGCGACCTGGGACCGTCGCCGATCTCTTCGAGGCGTACGTGTCCAATCTGAAAGAGTCGGGAAAACCCTCGTGGAAGGAGGTCGAAAAAGGTCTGAACAAGATTGCCGACACGTTAGGTCGGAATCGGCCGGCCCGAGACATTGAACCCGATGAACTCACTGAATTGATCCGACCGATCTACGATCGTGGCAAGCGCTCCATGGCAGATCACGTCAGAAGCTACATCCGATCGGCATATAGCTGGGGTTTGAAGTCCGAGCACGATTATCGCAGCACATCGAAGCGGCGTTTTCGCCTTGCCTATAATCCGGCTGCCAATATCCCAACTGAACCAAAGAACGTCGGCACACGCTGGCTCGACGAGAACGAATTCCTTCGCCTATATCGATGGCTCGAATGCCCCGATACACCCGTTCATCCGCCTTACGCACGTGCCGTTCGCGTCCTGATGCTCACCGGGCAGCGCGTCGAAGAAATCGCTAGGCTGAATGTCGATCAATGGGACGCCAAAGAGCGGATCATCGACTGGTCAAAGACCAAGAATGGCAAGCCGCACGCCATTCCCGTCCCTGCAGTGGCGGCAGAGTTGATAGAATCGATCAAACCCAACGCCCATGGGTGGTTTTTCCCATCTGCGACCGATCCTTCTAAGCCCGTTAGTCACGGTACTCTTTACGCATTCATGTGGCGCCAGCGCGAGCGCGAGGTGATCCCGGTCGTAACAAACAGGGATTTGCGCCGAACCTGGAAGACACTCGCGGGAAAGGCCGGACTCTCGAAGGAAATCCGCGATCGGCTGCAGAATCACACGCTTCAAGACGTCAGCTCCAAGAGCTATGATCGCTGGAACTATATGCCAGAGAAGCGGGTCGCGATGCAGAAGTGGAACACTTTCGTCAAAACCTTATTGAGCAAAAGGCGTTTGAAGGCGGCCACGTAAGCCTTCGCTACTACCCACTGTTGGTTTTCACTGAGAACTGCCCCGGTATAAGGCCAAAGCCTGCAATTGGCTTATCCAGGTTGCTCGCCGACTACCTCGAAAACCGAGAGTGCCTCGTGCCTACCTTTTGCTGATGCGGAGCCCAAGGCTCGAAAGGAAATTCGGTCCGAACACTGTCGCATAACGGCTTCGCTGGCGAGAATCGACGTTCCGTAATTCTTGTTCAGTCCCTCCAGGCGAGAAGCAACGTTTATGGTGTCACCCATGGCCGTGTATTGAAGACGGTCGGTTGCTCCCACGCTTCCGACGACGGCCGTCCCCGTGTGTATTCCGAATCTCGTGCGGAATTCCGGCAAGCCTTCGCTTCTCTGTTTCTGATTGAAAAGATCAAGTGCCCGCTGCACCGCGAGAGCGCAACGGCAGGCATTGATGGCATGCTCACCATCGGCGATCGGAGCATTCCACATGGCGAAGACCGAGTCGCCGAGGAACTGGATGATCGAGCCGTTATGCGCCGTCACCGCGTCGTCGAAGATATCGAAATATTCCGACAGCATGGCTACCACCTGCTCGGGCGAATGGGCTTCGCTGATCGTGGTGAAGTCATAGATGTCGGTGAACAGCGCAGTGACCTCCTGCCGCGATGCCGTCCGCCCGCTGAAGGATCCCGCCTGAATACCCTTTCGAACAAACTCCTTAGGCACATAAAGCGCGAAGGTAAAAATTGCATCTCGCGCCCTGTTCATGGCGTGGCTGAGTGACCTGATTTCCCTGACATGCGAATTCACATTCACCGGCGTCGCAAAGTTCAGATTCTGGAGCCGGTCGGCGCTGTCCGTCAGAAGATGAAGCGATTTGGTGATCAAACGGGAGACAAAGAGCGCCAACAAAATCGCCGCGACCACAACCATCCCCGAGATCAGTAGCGCACGAACCAGGGAACCGCGCGCCTCTGCGGTAAGTTCATTCATCGGCGCAGCAACAACCACACGGTGCCGGGCCAAAAACAGCGCCGATCTGAGGGGAGTTACGAGCACGAGGAAGGTGCGGCCGTCGGCTTCGACAATCCTCGGCTCATTCGTCCAGGAATCGTCAGAGCGGATGCTCTCGACGATGGCGTCAGGTTCATCGGGTTTCTTCCCTGACATGAGCCTCTGCATGTACTGCCGGTCCGAATGGATGACCGGATTGCCCGAGGTGTCGACGATGAACGAGATCGTTTGCGGCGTGATGCGTTCCGCGGCGAGGAAATCGGTGATTGTGTCAAGGATGATGTCGACGCCGATGACGACCCGCCGGTTGGCGCTGTGCGATTGCGCCAGGGTCATGCCGAGCGTGTCTGTGGTTGCCATCCGGTAGGGTCCGATGGATACCGGAGTCGCTATGCCCGCCGCCGCCATGTACCAGGGGCGCGTTCGCGGATCGTAATCAAATGGCCCCGGCGCTCTCTCCGCGATCACCGCGCCAAATGCATCCTGGAAAATCACCGTCTCAAGGGCGCTATCGCGTTGCGGCTGCACGACGCGGATCGCGAAGTCCGCGCCCTTGGGAGCCGAGAGTACCGCAGTCCAGCCCGGTGTGCGAAGATTGACCACATGAAAGAACGAGCCGTCCGGATAACCGGCATAACCACCGTCGAGAAATGGCGCGCGCTTGATGATTTCCCGAAGCAGGCGGGCCTTGTCGTCCAACCTTTCGGGCAGCGGCGAGGAGACCAATGCGTTCGGAAGCGACGCAATCAACCCGATTGAGGCGGTCGTCTGGTTCGAAAGCGCATTGAAACGTTCGACCAGACGCGCAGAGAAAACGTTCATCGAAACCTTCGCATCCGCGATGGCGGCGGCGCGCGAGCGATAATAATTAAGGCCGATGAGAGCAGCCGAAACAACGAGGATGAGGGCGACGGTGGTGATGGCAAGCAGGGTCTGAAGCGACTGGCTCCAGCCCGAACGGTCGACAGAGGGAGCAGACTGTTGGCGTTGGCCTACTTCCGCTAATTCATCCAATGAGCCATTCATGGAGGCTGCGGGTCAGAATTTACCGGTGATGTCGAACATGATCGCATTGCCCCTCATGCGGTTCTCAACGTGGACTTCGTTCGCCCAGCGCAGGCCAAAATCGATCTCAGTCCTCTCGCCGAATTTAGCCTTGTACTTCACAAATGGCCCGACTGCGATGGAACGGCCTTTGAACCCGTCCCGAGCATCGGCAAAGGCGCTGTCGTCGTCCTCGATCTGGTAGAGGAAGCCGGCGAGCGCGCCGATGGAGAAATTCTCGGTCACGCTCTTGGTCACGGCCAGATCGAGATGCGCCATCGCGCCGCTGTAATAGTCCGTGTCCGGATTGCGCGTGTTTATGTCAATGCCGAACTTCGCCGACAGGTCCAACCCATGCTCGGGGATGAGACGGGTAAAGCCGATCGACGGCGTGAAGGTCCAGTAGTTGAGGCCGATAAAGGCGAGATCGCCCTCCTTCCATTCTCCGGTTGGAGCTGTAATCGTGAGGGACGTGGAAAAGAACGTGTTCATTGCGTCATTGTGCCAGCCGAACACGACTGGCGCGATCGAGATGTCACCAAGGCCCGTGACCTCCTGGTCAGTTTGGAAGCGTCCCAGCGCGGCTCCCGCTTTCGTCCAGCCGATCGGTACCGCAGCCTGGACGGCATAGGTCCAGTTGCCGGGCAGGTCGAGTTCGGGCACGTAGACGCCCGCCAGCGCTGTGACCCACTGGTCGGCCTCAAGTCCGAAGGCAATGTTACGATCACCAAAAGGCACCTGTGCGCTCGTGCTGCCGTGATAATAGATGTTCGATACACCCCAGTAGACGCCCGGCGCGGGCGGCACGATGCCAGCTCCGGGTCCTGCGTACAGTCCGGGAACATAACGGCCCGCAACGGCTTCGGTAGCGCCCGCCTCCTGCGTCCAAAAAATGGCGACAGCCGCAGCCGCGGCAAAGATGCGTGGCATCGCGTTTGAGATCATTCCCTCTCCCCATTCTAGAAATTAACCAATGACAGGCCGACCTCGACATTGAAGTTATACGGCCGATCGTCGCCAACGCCGACACCTGGCCTGATGTAGCCGTTGAGAGCCGCGCCACTGTTGAACTTCGCCAGATTGCGGCCGAAGTTCAACTCCCATGAAACAGGGGTGGCGTCTGTCTCGAAATCGTAGCTCACGGTCGTGTCAGACGTGATCCACCAGCGCTCTCCATGAGGCCGGTAGACAAAATAAAGATCGAAATCGCCCCGGTTGACGTCAGCGCGGTTGTCCTCACCAGCGAAGGAGAGATTGTGGATGTATGCCGGGGCGACGATGACTTCCGGGCTGGCGAAGTAGGCCCATGTGATGCCCGGAGCCGCGACCCATTTTCCGGTCCCCAGCACATCTTCCGAAGCGGTTGGCGCGTAGACCTCGGTACTCAGGATAAAGGCCTGGTGTCTACTGACATAAGGAATCCAGGACAATTTCCCTGAAATGTCGCCAATGCCGAATTCATCATCTCCAGTCACGTCGGTTGCATCCAGAGGCAAAGTCAGGCGTAAACCAACCTTTCCGTCGAAGAAAGGCTCGGTGTAACGGAGCAGGGTCTGGTTGTAATACTCATCACCCAGCAGGAATCGGTACTCGTTGGAGATTGAAAGGGTTCTGGTGATTTCGGCTGGATTGGTACCGGAAGTGTCCTTCGCCTCCTGGGCGACTGCCGATGACGAGAGACTGGCAGCTATCAGCAGGCCGAAGATGCTGGATCGGATCATTGGTATATCCCCTTCCGACTGAGCGTTACCCGCACAGCATTCCCTTTTCCTTCTGCACCGCCGGTGGCACCCAGTTGACCTCAAAATACTCCTTGCGCCGTCAATAAAGAAGCATGAGTAGGTGAACGGTGCCTTGCCGACCGGAGCCAGTTGGCCTCCTTTTTTGCCTGGCGAATCGGCCTGGATGTAAACATCGAACGAGCCGTCGGTATTGGCAACCATCTTGTCTCGACCGCCCGTCGCCTGTCGCTTCAGCGTATTTGGAATGAAGTAGCCGTCGATGTAGTAGGCCGTCACCGACCAGAAGGCGTCCACGGGAGCAGCTTGCCTTTCTCGAAGCGCAACGGGGCATCTCCTGCGGCGGATTCTGTCATATTTGAAGCCCCTCTGAATGTAGGATCGTAGCTCTCCCACGGCAGCAATTGTATTGCCCTTCAGTCCAACTAGGCATGTCGGTGCGTCGACCTATAGTTGGCAAGGTGCCAATGCGAGGAAGCACTTCGCGAAGAAAGAACCCCCTGTCGAATTTCAGTTTGCAGCTGGCAAGACGGCCAACACAGTCACCCCGCGGCGTTAGGGCCCTTCCCCATAACGGAACAACAAAAAGGTGCAGCCAATGCCAGAGCTGCGATTTTCGTCGGTCACGACCGGCGAAATTCGAACTTCCAAAATTACGCTGGCTTTGACCCAATATTTGATGGACCAAAGGGCAACTATCCGCCCTGTCCCAAACTGGCATTATGACCGGCCATCCGGGAACTGATGGCGGGGCGGGTGAAAAGCCGTTGAACGGCGCGGAGGAAACGCAGTGAAGCTTAATCTCACTTTGCGCCTGAGCGGCACCCTCCTGGCACTGCAGGCATTCTGTGGGGCTGGTTTCGCAGCTGATCTTGTGGTCGGCATGCCAAACTGGCCGTCCGGGCAGGCATCCGCCAACATCATAAAGTATGGAATCGAAAAGAAACTGGGCCTGGATGTCGAGGTTCGCGAGATGGGAACGCTCTCGATCTTCGCGGGTCTGGATACAGGCGAAGTCGATGTCCATACGGAGGTCTGGCTGCCCAATCTCGATTCTGTCGTGAAGAGATACGTGGATGACAGGAAAACCGTCGAGCTCAGTCCGAAGGGTGTTGCTGCCACACAAGGAATCTGTACGACCCGTGAAACCGTGGACAAGCACGGGATCAAGGACATTTCGGATTTGAACGACCCTCGTAAGACGTCCGTTCTCGACACGGATGGCGATGGACAGGGTGAAATCTGGATTGGTGCTGAGACCTGGTCATCAACGACCATCGAAAGGATACGAGCCGAGAGCTACGGCTACTCAAAGACTGTGAAATTGCTTGAAATGCCGGAAGAAGTGGCGATGGCCGCCGTCGATGCCGCCGCCGCAACAGACGAGCCGATCGTTTTCTATTGCTACAGCCCGCATCACGTCTTCGATCTCCACGACATCGTCCGGCTAACCGAGCCTGAGCATGACGATGCCAAGTGGAAGATCGTCCTGCCAAGTGATGATCCCGCAGGCTGGCTCTCCAAATCCAGCGCTGCCGTCGCCTGGCCACCGTCACAATTCCACATTGCCTTCGCGACAAAAACTGCTGAGCGCTTGCCGAAGGTCGCGTCGTTTCTCTCCAACATTGACTTCACGCCGAAGGAAATCACGGAGATGAGTTACGCACTTGAGGTGGAAAGGCAGGATCCAGCCGCATTCGCAAAACAATGGGTGGCATCACACGGCGACCGTCTGGACACCTGGTCAAAATAGAGAGTCGAGGTTGGTACTGATGACAATCCTGCACCGAACTTCCTTGTCCCCCAAAACCGTCCGCCATGGCCTCGGAGCGACGGTAGGAACCAGCCTGGCCATTGCGGTCGCAGTCTGGGCGACACTTGCATATGCAGCCGAGACACAGATATTTGATCCAAAAACCCACAAATGGGTTCAGTATGACCGAAAGAAAGCAAGGTCGTACTATGCAGCGCACAAACAGGTTCCGGAGGCCTTTCGGCGTCAGGTCGTGAAATTCAGGACAGCCGAAAAACCCGGCACCATCATTATCGACGGGAACCAACATTTTCTCTACCTGGTCCAACCGGATTTTACCGCCATTCGCTACGGGATCGGCGTTGGCCGCGAAGGTTTTGGCTGGGCAGGCATTGTGCGGGTCGGCCGCACCGCGGAATGGCCGACGTGGACACCTCCCGCCGAAATGGTTGCCCGCGATCCGAACGCCGCAAAATGGGCCAGTGGCCAGCCTGGCGGGCCGGACAACCCACTCGGTGCAAGAGCACTTTATCTCTACCAAGGTGATCAGGACACGATCTACCGGATCCATGGCACCCCCGAGCCTTGGACTATTGGCCTTGATGTCTCATCGGGATGCATTCGGATGAACAACGACGACATCGTCGACCTGCATTCCAGGATTGAAATCGGAGCAAAGGTCGTCGTCCTGATGCAGGGTGCGTCGCTTTACAAGGGAGTTTGACCATCAATGATCAGAGCCAATCCACACTACTTCCGTTCACTTCTCTCCGCTGCAACGAACCGCAGTCACATCGCGACTTTCGCGATGCTCTTGGCCGCCGGACATGTCGCCGGATGTGTGTCGAACCAACCTGAAGCGAACAGCGTTCGCAACATCGGGAAAACTGCTCCAGCCGATCTCCAGCTAATGTGCGCATCTGCGGCAGCCACGCCATTGGGCGTCGACAGTTCCGCCGTCCTTCCGGTCAGTTCCTCTGAAGTAGACGCCCAAACATTCCAGGTCGTTGTCGAGGCCAAAGGTGCCCGTGCGAATTGTGTGATCGACACATCGGGAAAGGTGATTTCCGTGCAAAAAGTTTGAGGACATTACAGATGACGTTGGTGGTCGTCTGCGATGCCCCTCCCCGCCAGGGCGAGGTCAGGAACCACCCAGCAGGTTGAAACTAGTCTATTTTCTGAACCAGAAGCCGGATTGCTCTTTGTCGATCTCCGAGAAATGCAATTTCAGCGGAATGTGATCGTCGACAATGTTGGCTTGAAAGCCCATCGCTGGAAGGCCTCGGTGAACGTAAAATCCGGCCGCCCACACGCCGACCAGAAACCCCTTCTTGTCGCGCAATTCGATGCGATGCCCCTGCATATCACCTAAATTTGCATGCGCGCCCGCATTGCTCATTTGCGCATCAAAGCAAATGAGGCCGTTCTCGTAGAACCGCCACCGCACAGAATGCCAACGGCACTGATCAAATTGTGCGTCACGACTCCAGATGAACTCACGCCAGACAATCGACTTGGCGTCCATCATAGCCTTTCCGGTTTGCGGACTGTCGCTGTCAGCGGGATGCAGCTTCAGGGACAGAGGAACGCCGTCTTGACGGGCAAGCGGGATAGTACGCTCCAGAGGCCCTTTCGATAGGAGCGTTCTTATCAACGACGGCGAAAATGTGGCCCCGTCTTTGGCGTCATTGCTTCGGGAGGCAAGTTGCCTCAGCCATCCAAACGTCATGCCATTCCTCGAACGTGGGGAAGCCTGCTGGTCGGGGCTAACATCAAGTTAGCTCGCTGCTGCCACCTGCGCAGCTTTGCGGGCACGTGCTGTCGTGGAAGCTGCTGCAGCGACTGCGGACTTCTCGTCATTGCCTACTTGCACGGTGGGCTGTGCAAATTCGATCCCGTTGGCGAAGAACGTATCGCGGATCATGGTATAGGCCCGACGCCGCACACCTGTTTGATAGCCGGGTTTCGTCGTGATGGAGAAGCTTAGCTCCATGCCGAAATCGCCGAACTGCTCGACACCCTTCATCTTCACCGTTTCTATGATCTGAGGCGCCAGTTCGGGATCTTCCAGCATCTCGGCGCCAATGACCTTCACCAGCTTCTTGACCTTCCTGATATCGGTATCGAAGGGAACGCGGATCAGGAATTTGTCGATCGCCCAGTCGCGGCTCATATTCTCCACCGCACCCAGTTCGCCGAAAGGAACGGTGAAGACCGGGCCACGATGGTGCCGCAATCTGACGGATCGCAAGCTGAAGGACTCGACGGTGCCCTTGTAGCTGCGGCTCTGTATGTATTCGCCGACGCGGAACGCATCATCCAGCATGTAGAAGACGCCACTGATCACGTCCTTGACCAGCGTCTGCGACCCAAACCCGATGGCGACGCCGAATATGCCGGCACCTGCGATCAATGGCGCGATCTGAACGCCAAGCTCGGACAGCACCATCAGAACCGCCACCGCGGCAATCAGCACGGCCAGCATGTTGCGGAAGATCGGCAGCAGCGTCCGCAGGCGACCTCTGCGCGCTGCTTCAGCAGCATCGATCGGCTCGTCGGATGAGGCGATCTCCAGTTTCCGGGCGATATAGGCTTTCGCCAGTTGCCAGAGCAGATCAGCGACAAGCAGCGTTATGACCCCGCGCAGCACGCCGCGCATAAGTTGGGTCACGACGGCATCGTTCTGCATCAGCGTACCGGGGTTCAGGCGTAGCACTGCACCCAGCCACAGCACGGCCAGCAGAATGACCAGAGCCCGCGCGCCGCGAACGATCAGTACGGTCATCACCGAATTCGCAGAACCGGAACTCGCGCGTGTCTCGGCAAGCGCTCCCGCGACCTCCCCCGTTATGGTCAGCGCCTTGGGCAACAGCAGCGCATAGATGCCAAGCCAGAGCAGGCCGGTGAAGCCCGCAAGCCACAACCCAAAAAGCAGAACCAAATAGACCGTGAGAAGCCAGTTCGTCACGACACCATAGCGCAATGCACCGGTTTCACCTGGGCGACGCCAGACGATTTCGATCGCCAAGGCCAGTAGCCCTATACCCAGTATATAGGCAGCCAACCGCATGACGCCCGGCGAAAAGCCGAGGTCCGGCAGCAAGCTCACGGTCGCCCATCCAGCCATGAGATAGCCGAAGAAGACGCTCAGGCGTCTGTGCCAGAAATCTGCCTCGGCATCATTGACCGGGATCAGTCTGAGCCGGCGTGCCTCGTCCGTTGAAACGGAGTTGCTTGTCGGCGAAAGCAGCGCCGCACTGAATGCCCTGACCAACCGAACGACGATGAAAGCCACCAGATATGTCAGGATGATCCTGCGCAGCAATGCTGGCCAGTCGAATGCCAGGAAGGCGCCAGCGCTAACGAGAGAAAACACGACGATCGGCGCGATCACCGAAAGCAGGTGAAGAGCGCGGCTTTCTCCCAGCGTCGTCGCTCCGTATCGCCCGGACCCATTGTCCCGCACGCGGTGGATCGCGCGCTTGAAGAGCCATTCCGCTCCGAAACCCAAGGCCAGAAGTGCGGCAAAGAGGATGATTATCGTGGCGAAACCACGGTTGTTTATCTCCGTCCTCACGGTCCGAACGGCATTTGCAGCCTCGGCTGGAATCTGCGGCAAAGCATTGCGCATCGCGGCAAGGTGGTCGCGAATGCCCTGGTCCCAACTGGAAATCTGTTCAGCCGTCGGCGCGCCGGCAGTGTCGTCGGCGGGTGCAGGCTTGGTTGCAAGCCAAGCCCGAACATCGGGATCGTCGAGCAGCTTGATGAGTTGCTGAACCTTCTCGTCCGGCGGCGGCACCGTCGCAGCCTGTCCAGTCTGCGCTAAGGCAAAACTGCCGAAGGGCGACGAGGCAAATACCAGCATGACAGCAAGGCAAGCTGCCAGCAGTGAAGCTTGTGGGCGCGATGCAATGGTCATTGTCACACCAATCTCATGAGGACGTTCAGTTCTGTCTCTTCAAGCAGTTCGGCCACGATTTCGGAGATATGAGGCAACCCTTCCAGAGTGAGATGCGGATTGCTTTGAGACGGGCGCGGCCGGCCGGGCAGCGCCTTCAACGCATCGGCGAAGCGCTGGGAATCCGCCGCTTCTTCCGGCAAAAGCATGTCGATCAGCCCAAGCTCGGCCGCACGGCGTGCCCGGATAAGCTGCTCCTCGCGCGGCTTGACGCGCGGCACGATCAGCGCCGGCTTGTCGAAGGACAGGATTTCGCAATAGGTGTTGTAGCCGCCCATCGCCACCACCGCCTTGGCTCCGGCGATCAGCTCCTCCATGCGGTTATCGAACTCGATGATCTTGATGTAGGGGATCTCGGCCCCCTTTTTCAGCAGCTTACTGCGCTTGCGCGCCGGCATATAGGGTCCAAGCACAATCAGCGCCTTGTGCTGCAATTGCCGATCCTGCTGGTAGGCGTCGATAACGTCATGGATCAGTTCGGCGCCGTCGCCGCCGCCGCCGGTGGTAACGAGGATATATTCCCCCTCGGGCCGATGGCCCGGCATCTCGTCCTGCTGCAGGCCCCGCTGCAGGAACCCGACGAACTTCATCTTCGCCCTGACAGCCGGCGGCACGTCCAGGCCGGTCAGCGGATCGTAGAAATCCGGTGGCCCGTAGGCCCAGATCTTGTCATAGAACAGGCCGATCTTGCGCATCACGTCCTTACGGGCCCACTCGGCTTCGAGCAGATGCGGCGCATCCATCACCTCGCGCAGGCCGAGAATGAGCGTGGTGCCCCGCGTCTTCAGATAGGACAGCGTATCTTCTATCTCGCCGCGCAAGCCGAGCGGCTCCTTGTCGACGATGAAGATGTCCGGCCGGAAAGTCTCTGCCGTGTGGCGGATGATCGACTGGCGCATTTTCAGCGTTTCGTGGAGGTCGATATGCTTCTCCATCGAGGTGTATTCGCCGTTGCGCAGCTTGATGACGCTGGGAATCTTCACGAAGTCGACGCGGGCGCGGTAATCGAAGGCACCGGCGATCGTCGCCCCCGATATGATCAGCACCTGAAGTCCGCGAAAATCCTCGACGAGCGAATGTGCTATCGTGCGGCAACGCCGCAGATGGCCGAGCCCGAAAGTATCGTGGCTGTACATGAGAATTCGGGCACTGTGACTAGACCAGGTCATGACCACACGGTGTTCAGACTGCATTGGTGCCCCCCGCACCGAACATCTGGCCTGGTTACAACAAGGGCAGTGAAAATGCCTTCAGTTCTCATAAAACAGTGCATGTGATAGCCTTCGTGCTAACGTGATCGTGGCCCATCCGAGCACGGATGATGATGCTCTCTCCACGCCTGCGATGAAGCCAAGGGGGTAGGGTGAGGCGCATTTCTTTTTCCTAAATGGTTCACAGAAGATGCGGTGCGTGTCTGCCGCCGTTATTTCCCTATGGCGAACTGGAAATTGACGCCGGCGAAGATCTGCCATTTCGGGTTGCCGATGCCTTCGCTGGCGACCGTGTATTGCGGCTCGACAAAGGCGTTCATCGTGACCTTGTCGTTGATCTGGAAAACCTTGCCGACGCCGAACCCGACGGGGATGTAGTAGTCCCCGTTTTCGAGATTGAAGCTCCAGGTCGCGCTCGAGCGGAGGTAAAAGCCGTTCGCAAGGTTGTAGTTCACGATCGGCTGGAACGTCGCCAGCGAGACGTCCTCGCGATCGCCATCACCCGCGAAAGACGCCTGATAGGTGAGAAGCCCCCCGATCAGGCCCCACTTCTGCGGAGCGATCGCCAGGCCGACCGCGCCGGCCTGCCATTTCCCGGCGCCTAGCAGATCATCCGTCGCGGTCGGCAGCACGACGAGCGGCCCCGCACCGAACGAGACTGTCTTGCCGGGAAACACAAAGATATCCATCAGCGTCAGATCGCCCAGTCCTGTTACGTAACCGTCGGGAAACTCAGGCGCCGTTGCGATCGGCAGGGTGAAGCGGAACAGCTGCGGCTTGCCGAAGAGGTCGGAAGGGATGAGGCCGCGAAGCAGAAACTGGTTGGCGTAGCGGCCATCGATTCCGTCAAGTTCGGGAACATAATAGTCGTGAAGATTGATCGTGATCTTCGGCGTCAGCGGGTTGTTCGCCGCGTTGACGTCTTCATGCTCCTGCCCAATCGAAGGCGCACTCCAGGCCACCGCGGCAAGGCCCGTCAGGAGCGTCGCAATCCGTTTCAGCATTTGCCTTCTCCTATCCGCAGGCGGCCGCGAAGCTCATTGCTTTTCGGCGGGGTAGATCACCTTCCAGTCCGTCTTCATGTCCACGAGGAGCCACCCACGCTTCGGTGCTTCATCCAGTGCCTTGTCGAGCTTGCCGACATGCGACTGCCGGTCGTATGCCCATTCGCGCTCGGCGTCGGTGTGATGGACGATCAGCCCAAACCGCGGGCCGTCATTGAGCGTCGTCCACTGCAGCATCTGCAGGTCACCGTCGGAATTTCCGGCGGCAAAGACCGAACGGCGGCCGATGAAGCGATCGATCCCGACAGGCTTGCCCGGACCGTCATCGACGAATTCGATCTTGGCCTCCTTCTTCAGGACGGGCTTGTCGTCAGGCCCGAATTCATAGGTCACGACGCCGGACGAGCCGACGACCTGTTCCGGCGGGATGCCATAGGCCTGCTCGACCCATGGCCGCATGAATTCCACGCCGCCGCCCGAGACAATGAAGGTCTTGAAACCGTTGGCGCGCAGATAGGCCAGCAATTCCACCATCGGTTGGTAGATGAGCTCGTTGTAGGGGCGATTGAACCTCGGATGACGCGCTGTCGCGATCCATTCCCTCACCGTGCTTGCAAACTCGTCAGTGGTCATCCCGGTGTGGGTCACGGCCATGATTTCGCCGAGGCCTTTTTCTCCCAAAGCCAAAACGCCTTTGACGTCGCCGGCCAGCACCGATTTGAACGGCTCGGTGTCCTTCCATTCGGGATGCTGGGGTGCCATGGCCTTGACCCGGTCCAGGGCGAAGGCAAGCTGGAAATAGAGCGGCTGTTCGCTCCAGAGTGTGCCGTCATTGTCGAACACCGCGATGCGCTCGGCAGGTTTCAGGTAGTCGGCGCCGCCCTCCTGTGTGGTCCGCGAGACAAAACCGGTGATAGCAGTCTTTGCAGCCCCCTCATTCCAGGAAGGCAGCGCGTCGCTCTGCGCGCCTGCATGATTGGCTGTGGCCAGAAACAGGAATGAAAGAACCGCTATAGCTGCACTCAATGCCATCTTCTTCATGCCGCCCTCTCCTTTTCTTCAGTTCCGTCACCCTGGCGACCCCTGACTTCGGCAAGATCCCGTTCCAAAAAATAGTTCAGGAATGTCCTGACGACTGCGATTGCGGCCAGCCGCCCGATGCCGTCCCAGCTCGGTGTCATCGACGTTTCGATGATGTCGGCCGCCAGTTGGAAGGTCAGGCCCGCGACCAGCCAGCGGGCGAACCGCAACCAGATTTCTCGACGCCGATGACCGTCCCCGCGCGAGAAATGGAACCAGATCGCCGCAACGAAGCTTTCGATCGCGCCATACAGAATGATGACCAGCGCCATGGCGTTGATCAGCATGACGCTGTATTCGGTCGAAGCTCTCAGCCATTCTTCCACTTGGCGAACCTACCCCGCTAGGTTTCAGGAAATACGGTCTTCCAATCGTTCTTCATACTGACAACGGTAATGCCGTAGTCTGCTGCCCTGTCGAGCGCCTCAGCGAGAGGACTCAGCTTGAACTCACGATCGTATGCGACTTCGCGCTGTGCATCGTCATGATGAACAAGCAGCGCCAGTCGCGCGCCTGGCCCTGATTTCGTGTAGCGCAGCATGGCGAGATCGCCGTCGGAATTGCCGAAGGCGAGGATCGGCCGACGGCCGATATGCAGTCCTATATTCGCCGGCTTCACCTCGCGGTCATCGAAGCTGTTCAGCTCCGGAGCCTTCATCAGCACGGCACGGCCGTCTTGCAACTCGTAGTGCAATCTTGCCGAGGAACCGATCACCTGCTCACGCGGAATGCCGTAGGCGCCCTCGGCAAACGCACGGATAAGGTCGATGCCACCGCCCGACACGATAAAGGTCTTGAAGCCATTGGCACGCAGGTAAGCGAGAAGCTCAAGCTGCGGCTGGTAGATCAGTTGCGTAAAAAGCCGACCGAACTTGGGATGTCTTGCCGAAGCGAACCAGGTTTTGGCAATCTCGTCGAATTCTTCCTCGGTCATGCCTGCATGCGTGGCGAAGGCCAACTCCATCAGGCCCTGCTTGCCAAGCGCATGCAGTGTCTTGATGTCATGTTCGAGCAGCGCCTTGAATGGCTGGCGCGCACTCATTGAAGCATCCTTGGCGGCGAGCTGTTTCACCCGATCGATCAGGAAAAAGAGCTGTACCTGCATAGGCTGCTCGCACCACAACGTGCCGTCATTGTCGAAGGTCGCAATGCGCTCCGACGGTGGGACGAATTCCGGCCCACCCTCTTTCGTGACGCGTGCGACGAAGTCGAGGATGGCGGATTTCGCCGCGCTGTCGTTCCATGATGAAAGCGGGTTGGGCATGAGCACTTCCTGGTTTGCCGAATGAGTAAAAGGCGGCAAGCCGAAGCTCGCCGCCCTCCTCATCATCAATGTCCGGTGTTGAAGGACTCGGCCATCTTCTCCAGCGCCTGATCGAGTGTGAACGAGGCGGCCTTCTGGCGTGGCGGATAATCCTTGAACGAGTTCAGGAACGGCTGGACGACCGCCTGGGCCGCCATGATCATGTAGGCCTTGGACAGATACCAATCGTAATAGGTGTTCGAGGTGATATCCGCGCGCTCATAGGGGTCGGTGCGCAGGTTGAAAATCTTGGGACAGCGCAGAACCACGAGCGGATCCATCCAGAGCCGCAGCGTGCCCTCGGTGCGCTGTTCCATGAACACGATCTTCCAGTTCTTGAAGCGCAATGCGACCAGGCTGCCGTCGTCGTCGAAATAGACGAGACCCTGGCGCGGGCTCTTCACGCCTTCCTTGGTCAGGAAGTCGAGAAGGTTGTAGCCGTCGATATGAACCTTGAAGGTCTTGTCGCCGGCCTTGTGGCCCTTGAGCAGTTTCTGCGGAATGTCGGCATCGCCCGCCATGGCGCAGAAGGTCGGCAGCCAGTCGTGGTGCTGCACGATCTCGTTGGAAACGACGCCCGCCGGAATCTTGCCGGGCCAGCGCACGATCATCGGCACGCGGAAGGCGCCTTCCCAGTTGGTATCCTTCTCCGAGCGGAACATCGTCATGCCGGCATCCGGCCATGAGTTCATGTGCGGGCCGTTGTCGGTCGAATACATGACGAAGGTGTTGTCGGCGATGCCGAGTTCGTCGAGATAGTCGAGCATGTCGCCGACGTTCTTGTCATGGTCGATCATGGTGTCGTGGTAGGGCGATTGCCCCTCGCCTGCCTGTCCGATGCTCTCCGGCTTGGTGTGCGTCCTGCAATGCATGTGGGTGGTGTTCATCCAGACGAAGAACGGCTTGCCGGCATCGTGTTGCCGCTTCACGAAATCCTTCGCCTTTGCGACGATCTCGTCGTCAACGGTTTCCATGCGCTTGCGCGTCAGCGGGCCGGTGTCCTCGATCTTCTGCTTGCCGACGCGGCCCCAGCGCGGTTGCTCGGTGGGATCGTCCTTGTCGGTTGCCCAGCAATGCAGCAAGCCACGCGGACCGAATTTCTCCTTGAACTGAGGGTCCTTCGGATAGTCCGGATCCTCGGGATCTTCCTCTGCATTGAGGTGGTAGAGATTGCCGTAAAACTCGTCGAAGCCGTGCACTGTCGGTAGATACTTGTTCCTGTCGCCAAGATGGTTCTTGCCGAATTGCCCCGTCGCATAGCCGAGCGGTTTGAGGAGTTCGGCAATAGTCGCGTCTTCGGGCTGCAGGCCGACATCGGAGCCGGGTATGCCGACCTTGGAAAGACCAGTGCGATAGCAGCTCTGGCCGGTGATGAAGGAGGAACGGCCGGCGGTGCAGGACTGCTCACCATAGCTGTCGGTGAACATCATGCCTTCCTTGGCGAGCCGGTCGATATGGGGCGTCTTGTAACCCATCAGTCCATGGGAATAGCAACTCAGGTTCGCGATACCGATATCATCGCCCCAGATGACGATGATATTGGGCTTCTTCTTGTCTGCCATTTCTGTATCCTTTCCTCGCTCTGTTTTGTCTTTTCTGACTTGAAGCCCGAGTGCCGGTCGTCCTTTCTGCTAGAAAAACGGGCCGATCTGGAAAACCATGCTGAGAATGGCCGCTATGCCGACCAGCAGCAGGATGAAGGCGGTGATCAGCGTCATTGATGGCGGGAACCCGCTCTCGGCATGGATGAGACCGGCGGCAGCCATGGCATGGCGCTCGCGGCGAAGGCCGATCATGAACTGCATGTGGTAGATGATGCCGAGAACCAGCATGGCGATGCCGAGGCAGACCAGGGTGATGCCGAAATTTCGGGGCGCTGCAGCATGGGCCAGCGTGCCAGCGTCGCGCAGCTTCTCGAACACCTGGAAGATGGTGAAACCGAAGCTGATCAGGGACAGCGATGTGCGTATCACCGACATCAGGGTCCGGTCAGCGCTCATGCGCGTGCGCTGGAACGACATGCCGGTGCGGCGCATCGACATTTCCGTACGGTCGGTCGACAGGTCGGTACGATGCGTCGAAAGATCGGTTCTGAATTCGGAAAGCGAGGTTCTGTGCTCGGACAGGCCCGTTCGATGGTTGGACAGGCTCGTGCGGTAAGCCGAGTATTGCACCGAAGCCACGTCGGACTTCGTTTCGTCGACCTTCGGGATCGGAGGCACCGGGGTCTCAGGCAATCTTGCAGGTCGTTGCAATACCGTCTTCGGCAGTTTGCTCATCTCTTTCACCGCGCTGAGGGTCCGGAGGACTTGCGCGCCGTCCACCAGCGCGCAAGGCGCGCGAAGGGTCCGCGCAGCAGGAGGTAAGGGACGAAGGCGAGCAGGATCGCGATGACCACCATTTCGCCGGGATAGAAGGTCTTGAGCACGGTGTACTGGTAGACAGCGTCCATCCCGATGCCCAACAGGATGATGCGGCCAGTTGAGATCAGACCTTCGCGCAGGCGTTCGCCACGGTCCGCCGAACTGGTGAGCAGCGTCCAGAGATAGCCGGGGCGCCCGGCACGAGCGTCCTTGGCCCCATCGTGCAAGGCGGCGATCGCCGCCATCACCGGCTGAAGGACGAACCGAAACGTCATCGGCCCGCCGGGACGATCGAAAATATCGCGCCAGATGCGCTCGTGAACCTCGACGGTGAAGCCGTAGCGCAGAAACCCGATAACGCTCAGCGCGATGAGCAGCAATATGGCGATCCGCGCGATCCAGAGCCGCGTCGTGGTTGCGCCCTCGGTCATGAGTTCGCCCCCCCGGTGCGCATGATGCAGCGGAACCCGACATGGCTCATCGACGTGTCGACTGGCTGGGCGTGGCGCGCGGCTGGACGGTAGCGCCGGCAGTAGTTAGGCGCGCAAAGATGCGAACCGCCCTTCACTACTTTCCGCGGGATCAGGATCGAGGGTTGGCGCTCGTCATAACTCGCAGCCTCGGACCCTCCCCGCGGATTCTGCGGGATGCAGCAGGATTTTGCTTCCTTCTCAGGGTGCCTCGAAGACCACCAGTCGGTCGTCCACTCCCAGACATTGCCGATCATGTCCTGCAGGCCGTAGCCATTGGCCGGATACGTGCCGACCGGCGAAGTCCGCTCAAAACCGTCAGTCAGAAGGTTCTGGTGCGGAAATTCTCCCTGCCACGTGTTGGCCATCTGCTTGCCACCGGGCGCGAATTCCGCGCCCCAGGCATATTCGGCATCCTCGACGCCGCCCCAGGCCGCATATTCCCACTCGGCTTCGGTCGGCAGTGCCTTGCCGGCCCAATCCGCATAGGCCAGCGCATCGGCATAGGCGATGTGGACGACCGGATGATTGTCTTTCTTGAACAGGCCGCTGTTTGAGCCGAGCGGATGCTTCCAGCTCGCATCCTTGACGAAGTCCCACCATGCGCTCGGGTTCCTGAGATCGACCGGACCAGCAGCCTTCTGGAACACCAGCGATCCTGCGTAGAGCATCTCTGGGAGTGCGCCGGGATAATCCCTAGGATCAGGAATCCTTTCGGCAACGGTCACATAGCCGGTTGCCTTGATGAACTGCTTGAACTGGCGGTTCGTCACCGGCGTCTTGTCGATGAAGAAGCCGTCGACCTTCACCCGGTGTGCGGGAGCCTCTTCCCTGTAGTGATC
>NZ_FPBI01000041.1:0-34459 GCF_900116595.1 Mesorhizobium sp. YR577
AAGGGTAGATCGCGCAGGATGCGGAGAACCCGCGGCGTCTTGTCCATGGAATGTACATGGAGCGGGCGTTGTGACCGGCCAACTTCGGGACAGACGCCGAGACGGGCGGTCGAGAGATCGCAGAAAATACAAAAGATGAGCGAGATTTCGGCCGCCCGTCTTTCCCGGCTCTTTGACAATGGCCAGACTGCGATGCAGGGCGTGGCGATGAACAGGTGCGTCCTTCGAGGCTCGCTACGCTCGCACCTCAGGATGAGGGAGGGCGTGCCGGCAGAAATCCTTTTCATGAAGGGTAGGTGCGTTTCAATATGAGGGAGAATTGCGCCAACCTCCCTCATCCTGAGGTGCGAGCGAAGCGAGGCTCGAAGGACGCACCGGAATGCACCGGGGACAGGGCGCGGCGATGATGAAGTGCGCCTTTCCTTCTCCCACAAGGGGAGAAGGAAAGTGTTCCGTTCATAAAGTTCTTGCTTTGTTCTCATTTTCAAAATAGGAATAGTTTCATGAAAGGCGCGATTCGCGCCCCCGTAAAACCCGGTTGGAGAACGGCGGAATGGAACCGATTGCACGCGCAGATGTTGCGGCTTTCAGGAACGGAGGTTCCGCGATGGCCAATGCGATGATCGAGGAAAGCGGCATCCGAATTCACGACGAGCGCCGTCGTGGCCGGGCTGCCGGCATCAATCCGACCGGCCGGTTCGAGCCGGTGACGCGTCATGTCTTCGACGATGGCTGGAACAGTTTTGAGGAACTGCCTCCGTTCAAGACGGAGGTGCAGACCGAAAAGCCGCGCACCATCATCACCCGCAACACCTCGCCCGACATTTCCTTCGACCGTTCGATCAATCCCTATCGCGGCTGCGAACATGGCTGCGTCTATTGCTTCGCCCGGCCGACCCACAGCTATATGGGCATGTCGCCGGGGCTCGATTTCGAATCCAAGCTGTTCGCCAAGCCGGATGCCGCAAAGCTGCTGGACAAGGAGCTTTCCAAGGAAGGCTATCAGGCACGCACCATCGCCATCGGCACCAACACCGACCCCTACCAGCCGATCGAAAAGCAGTGGCGCATCATGCGCGAAATCCTGGAAGTTCTGGAGGCGCGCAGCCACCCGGTCGGCATCGTCACCAAGTCGGCGCTGGTCACGCGCGACATCGACATCCTGTCGCGGATAGCCGAGCGCGGACTGGCCAAGGTGGCATTGTCGGTGACAACGCTGGACCGGATGCTTGCCCGCACCATGGAGCCGCGCGCGTCCACACCGACCAAGCGCCTCGAAGCCATTCGCCAGTTGAGCGATGCCGGCATTCCGGTCGGCGTGATGGCAGCCCCCATCATTCCGGGCCTCAACGACCAGGAGATCGAGCGAATCCTCGACTCGGCCCGCGCCGCCGGCGCGCGCGAGGCGGGCTATGTCATCCTGCGCCTGCCACTGGAAGTCAGCCCGATCTTCAAGGACTGGCTGCTGCGCCACTATCCCGACCGCTACCGGCACGTCATGTCGCTGATACGCTCGATGCGCGACGGCAAGGATTACGATGCCGAATGGGGCAAGCGCATGAAGGGTACCGGCCCCTATGCCTGGCAGATCGGCCGCCGTTTCGAAATCACCGCGCGCAAGCTCGGTCTCAATGTCGAAAGGAAGCAGCTGCGCACCGACCTGTTCGTCGGCGTCGAGAAGAAGAATGAACAGCTGATGCTGCTTTAGCCTTTGGTTTGTTGAGATTCGGGTCAGGCCGAGTCGAAAGTGATGGTTTTTGAGAACCGGAGCGGAGCGTACATTTGGGTACGTGAGCACCGGAAGCGCAGAAAGCCATCACTTGCAGACCGGCATCACCCGAATATCGATAAACCGAAAATCCCGTCCGGCTTTTCCCCGACTGCCGACGGTGCCTTCCCTGCCCCCGCCCCTCGGCTCGGAAGGACTTGCGGAGAATCGGGGCCGATGCGACCATCGCCGCACCATGGCTCGCGCACGCTCCGATTCTCCGCCCCTCTTCGAAATCCTCGAACGACCCGATTTTTCGGTCGAGACGCGCGCGATCGCGCGCGGCCAGTGGCCGGTCGCAGGAATGGACGAGGCCGGCCGTGGCCCGCTCGCCGGGCCGGTGGTCGCGGCGGCCGTCGTGCTCGATCCGAAGCGCATTCCCGCAGGGCTCGACGATTCCAAGCGGCTCACCGGCATCCAGCGCGAGGAGCTTTTTTCAGAAATCCTTGCAACCGCACTCGGCGTCTCGATGGCCTCGGTCTGTGCGGAAGGCATCGATCGCAGCGATATCCGCAAGGCCAGCCTGGCAGCCATGCGGCGTTCCTTGTGCGGCCTGCCGCTGGCGCCAAAACTGGCGCTTGCCGACGGCCGCGACGTGCCGCCCGGCCTGCCCTGCGATTGCGAAGCGCTGGTGAAGGGCGATCAGCGCTCGCAGTCGATCGCTGCCGCGTCCATCGTCGCCAAAGTCATGCGCGACCGCATGATGACCGGCTGCGGCCAGACCGACACGCGCTACGGCTTCGAAATCCATATGGGCTATGCGACCGCGCGTCACCGCGCGGCAATCGACGTCCATGGCGCGGTCGCGCGCTGGCACCGCGTCTCCTTCGCGCCGTTCCGGCTCGCTGACGAGTTGCAGGCGGGTGCTGCCAACGACGACGAATTCGCGCTCTAATTGGCCCTTACACCGCACAAGAAAAAAGCCGCCGGAATTTCCAGCGGCTTTCTTGATCTTTGAATTTTCCGGCCGAAGCCGGAAGCCAAAACTCAGTTGAGCTTCGACTTCACTTCCTGCAGCGACGCCTTGAAGATGTCGCCGTCGGCCTTGGTATCGACCTTGCCGGCGAGCAATGCCCGCGCTGCCTCGACCGCCAGATCGACGGCGCTCGAACGCACCTCGTTGACGGCGTCGCGCTCGGCCTGGCCGATCTTCTGCTCGGCAAGAGCGGTGCGGCGGGTAACGTAGTCCTCGGTCTTCTTCTGCGCCTCGGCGACCAGAAGTTCGGCCTCGCGCTTGGCGGCTTCGACGATCTCAGCTGCTTCCTTCTCGGCTTCCTTCCGCTTGCGCTGGAATTCGGCGAGAAGCTGCTGGGATTCCTCGCGCAGCCGGCGGGCTTCTTCGAGTTCGTCACTGATGCGCTTGGCGCGCTCATCCAGCGACTTGCCGATGACGCCCGGCACCTTCAGGTAGAAGACGACGGCGAGGAAGATAACGAGGGCTACTGTTGCCCAGAATGTTGCGTCCATGGCCCTCTCCTACTCCCGAACCGCTTTCACGGCGGCAGCGACGGCAGCCTTGTCGGCCTTGCCGCCGATCAGTTCCTGGACGATGGCAGCAGCCGTGTCCTCGGCGATCGTGCCGACTTCCTTCATCGCTGAAGACTTGATCGAGGCAATGTGAGCTTCTGCCTCGCCGAGCTTCTGCTCGAGTGCGGCTTCAACCTTCTTGCGTTCGACGTCGGCGTCAGCCTTGGCACTGTCGCGCGCCTGCTGGCCGATGGTATTCGCCTTGGCCTTGGCTTCGGCAAGTTCCTGCTCGTAGGCAGCAACTGCCGCATCCGCCTCGCTCTTCATCAACGCAGCCTGATCCAGATCCTGCGCGATACGATCGCGACGGACTTCCAGGATGCCGCCGATGCGTGGCAGGACAACCTTTTTCAGGAACAGGTAGAACAGGCCGAACGTGATGGCCAGCCACAGAATCTGCGACGCAAAGGTCGAAGAATCGAATGGCGGAAACGACGGCTTGCCGCCAGCTTCATGGCCCGCACCAGTTTCGGTGTGGGTTTCACCTTCAGCGGGGGCAGCTTCCTGCGCGTATCCCGGTGTCACAAACATCTGCTTCCCCTGTCCAGACAAACCGGCCGCACTGCGCGGCCGGCAGTATCATCGCTTTCGCAACTCTTATGTGAAGAGGAGCAGAAGAGCGACGAGGAGCGAGAAGATGCCCAGAGCTTCGGTCACGGCGAAGCCGAAAATCAGGCGGCCGAACTGACCGTCGGCAGCCGACGGATTGCGCAGGGCGCCCGCCAGGTAGTTGCCGAAAATCGTGCCGAGGCCGATGCCTGCGCCACCCATGCCGAGGCAGGCGATGCCCGCGCCGATTGCCTTTGCTGCGTCTACTTCCATGTCCAACTCCTTGTGGATCGAAATTCAGTCAATGCTTTCGTTAGGCGGAAGGAACCCCGCCGGCGACAGTTTTCCTAGTGGCTCGGGTGCAGAGCGTCGTTGAGGTACATGCAGGTCAGCACCGCAAAGACATAGGCCTGCAGGAAGGCCACGAGAAATTCGAGGGCGGTGATCGCAACCGTCATGGCGAGCGGCAGGATCGAACCGGCAACGCCAACCGCACCAAGCGTGCTCAGCGAGGCGACGAAACCGGCGAAAACCTTAAGCGTGATGTGTCCGGCCAGCATGTTGGCAAACAGACGAACCGAAAGGCTGATCGGCCGCGACAGGAACGAGATAACTTCGATGAGCACAACCAACGGCACGAGAATGCCCGGCACGCCCTGCGGAACGAAGAGTTTGAAGAAGCCGAAACCGTGCTTCATGATGCCGTAGACGACGACGGTTCCGATCACCAGCAGCGCCAGCATGAAGGTGACGATGATGTGGCTGGTGATGGTGAAGAAATACGGGAAAAGCCCGAGCAGGTTCGCGACGAGCACGAACATGAACAGCGAAAACACCATTGGGAAGAACTTCATCCCGTGCGTTCCCGCCGCATCGCGCAGCATGGATGCCACGAATTCGTAGGACATTTCCGAGATCGACTGAAGCCGGCCGGGGATCAGGCCGCGGCTCGAGGTCGTCAGGAACAGGAAAAGGCCGGCGGCTGCGACGGTCGCAACCATGAAGGCGGACGAATTGGTGAAGGAGAAATCGAGACCGCCGATTTCGATCGGAATCCATTTCGTGATGTGAAACTGATGGATCGGATCGTTGGCCACCTGGACCCCCTCGGCAAGAAGCGCCCGCAGGCGCGATTACGTATTATCTGGACCCTCGGGGCCTTTCTTCGGCACCCTTGGACCCGCATCTGCAACGACGCCTGCGGAACGCAGGACATTGAGAACCCCGGCGCCAAATCCCAGGAGCAGGAAAATGATCAAACCCCATGGCGAAGTCCCCGCCATTCGGTCGATCACCCAGCCGAGCCCGACACCAACCGCTATCCCCGCGATAAACTCGCTGGACAGCTTCAAGGCCTGACCATAGCCGGCAACACCGCTCGACTTAGCACCCTCTCGACTGGCGCTTCCATCCGGCCTTCTTGTCGCAAGAGATGCTTCAAGCTGACGCCGGCGGCGCTCCAGGTCGTCGTCGCGGAATTCAGGTTTGTCTTGATCTCCAGGCCCGGTTTTTCCGGTTTCGTCTGGCCTTTTCTTGTTGGCCACCGCAACCTCCTGCCTGGATAGAACAGCACCGTCCATCCGCTTCAAAGTCGCCGGCAACATAGTTAGCGAGGCCATCCCCGTCAAGCCACGGAGTGGGTGGTCAAACCATGTATTTTATGAAGTAAAATCAATCATTTAAAAAAGTGCGACAACCTGCCCGGCATATATCACGCGTCGCTGCGCGCGAATCCGCAGGGAATCCTCCCCGCGGGCTATGCGGCTCCCACCGCCGACAGGAGGCTGGCTTGCGACAATCAGCTCCAGCCACCGCCATAGGTGCGGTAGAAAATATGCAGACCGATTTTCTTCATCTTCTCCATCGTCCGTGCCCAGCGCGGGCTAACATATTCGGCGTAATAGTGCGTGGAGGAGGCAACCTCGGGAATGAAGATCTTGCCGGCCGTGACCGCCATGGCGATATCTTCGGCGATCTTGTAGTGCTCGCGGCTGGTCACGACCTTCTTCCTGCCGTCGCAGGCAAAGGAGAACTGGCAGCGGTTGAGCCAGTTGTCGTTCTGGTAGACGACACCGCAGATGGTGCTGGGATAGGCAGGGTTGCGGACACGGTTCAGGATGACCTGGGCGACAGCCGCCTGCCCTTTCAGGCTTTCGCCGCGTGCCTCGAAATAGATAGCCGTGGCCAGGCACTTCTGCTCGGGCTTGGAGAATACGCTCGCCGGCAGGGGCTTGCTCATCCAATTGTGGTCGCCCTCGGATACCGGCGGAATGAAGCGACCGTCATTCGGCGTCTCATCCTTGAGCAGGCTCTCGAAAGGCGAGGATTTGGCGTAGTCGGGCTCGGCTGGGGCATAGGCCGTGGCCAGAATGTCCGGCGTGTCGTTGTTGACGAGATCGGCGAGCATCGCGGGAACGCCCGGCGCCGGCTTCTTGTCTTCCTTGACGTAGAAGGCAGTCGCGATCTGGATTTCCTTGCCCTTGATCGTCGACTTCACGAAGGCCTGCTTCAGGCCGGCATCGAATTCAGGGAGAATAAGGGAACTGGTGCGATCCAGCACCGAGCCGGCATTGAACGCCTTGGGCGGGGCGACCGGCGTGACATTGACGATGCGCCCTTTCTTCTCGCTGCGATTGATGCGTTCTTCGTCCGGCACGTCGTTGGCGGCAGCACCCTTGCCTTTGAAGGCCACGGAGCCGATGCCGGGAGCGTTGACGCCCGAACCGGAGATCGAACCTGTGGGCATGTTTGCGTCCGCGAAGGGCATTTCGGCCGCATGCACGGAACCCGCCACTGAAGTCTGGACGAAGGCGTTCCAGCGTGTGTCCGACGTTTCGACGCCAGACACCAGGCTGCGCATGTCCTGATAAGCCACCGTGGTCGGAAATCCGACCCAGATACCCAATCCGACAACAAGGGGAGGCAGGAACGAACGCTTTTTCAGATTGGCAACAACCATCTGCAGCGTCGGTAGACGTCGATGCACAGAAACTCTCCAGAACGCAACAGAAACCCTCTGGAGAGAAAATGATGCATTAACCTTGATGGAGGGTTAACGGCCCCGCTCCGCTTTGCCCTATCGTTGCTGAATCAGGCCTCATTGCGGCCAGCGGCGGGCGGCAGGAAAATCGGCCATGCGACCAGAGCGCACACTGCCGCGCACAGCCATACACCGGCCCACGACAAGAAGGCCAAAAGCCATGGAATGGCGATAGGCACCAGAAAGAAGGCAATGAACACAAAACTGTTGGCGAGTCCCAAGGCCGTGCCGGCGCGGCTGGCACCTGCCAGCGTTGCAAGTTCGGTATAGGCGACGCCATGCCACGATGAAATGCTGATCCCGGCGAGAACAAGAACTGCGATCGTCGCCGGCAAGGCGGCATCCTTGATATCAGGTATTTCGGCTGATGCCGCCACGAGCAGGGCAAGCCCAACAAAGGCAACTGTGCTCAGCATGCTGCAGAACCGCAGGTAAGCGCGCCGATTGCCTTTGCGGTCGGTCCAATGTCCGCTCCATACCCGCATGACCATAGCGCCAACCTGGACCGCGGCAATCGTGGCACTGGAGACAGCAGTGCCGGCACCACCGAAATCATGCAGAAAAATGACGGCAAAGGTGAGTATGGCTACCTGCGGAAAGCAGAGGATGCCGATCGCAATCGAAATTCGCCATATGGTGACGTCATGCAGGACGGCCGGCTTCGCAGAGGCGGGCTTTTCGCAGTCGGCGGGGGGCCTGTTCTCAGCTGCCTGAGGTTGGTGCAGCCATAGCCATGCGAAGAGCACGGTCATTGCGGAAAACGCGGCGAGCAACCCATAGACCGCCGCAAAACCGTAAGCCGAGGCGAGTGACGGAAGGAGGAGCGCGCCGAGCCCGCCTCCGAGCGGTATCGCCGTCTGCCTGACGCTCATGGCAAAGCCGCGCTCCCCTTCCTGAAACCAGGCCATGATGGCGCGCCCGCTCGATCCGTTGACGCTGCCGCCAAGCAAACCCGTCACAAGAAGTCCGACAGCCAGCGGGACAATACCCGGTACGAAATCCGCCGACGGAACGACTGCAAATGCCATCAGAAAGAGCCAGGCCGACATAGCGGCGAGACCCGTCAGCAGGACGCCGCGGTCACCCCAGCGGTCGGTCAGCAGACCCCACGGCAGTTCGCTCACGGCCACGCCAAGACCCATGAGACCAAGCACGAAACCAAGCTTGCTGTTGTCGAGATGATAGCCGACGCGCATGAACACCGCCGTTGTCGGAATGCCGGAAAAGGTGGCGGAGAAGCAGGCATTGGCGACCACGCCGATACCCAGCACCTTCCAGCGATGATTTGAGCGCAACTGCCCTGTCTCGACACGATGCGGCGTGACGCTGGAGACCGATACCATGGCTAAGATTCCTTTGGTTCACGACTTGACGGTCAGCTTTTATCGCCATAGCTTCATCCTTAAAATCAGGAAGTTTTTGACTATCGGTACCAAAAATCAGGACTAATACCGTGAGACAAATTACATTTGATCTCGACGTGCTGCGCAGCTTCGTGACGGGCATGGAGCTTGGAAGCTTTGCCAAGGCCTCGGATCGGCTGGGGCGCTCGACGTCGGCCGTAAGCGCTCAGCTCAAGAAGCTGGAGGAGCAGGCGGGCACGCCCATCTTCCGCAAGTCAGGGCGCGGACTGGCGCTGACGGACGCCGGCGAAACCATGCTTGGCTACGCGCGGCGCCTGCTGGAGCTGAACGACGAGGCTGCGTCCGCAATCAGCGGTGTCGAGCTTGAAGGATGGGTTCGGCTCGGGCTGCAGGAAGATTTCGGCGAAGCCGTTCTACCGGATGTGCTCGGACGCTTTGCCCGCGCGCACCCAAAGGTGAAAATCGAAGCAAGAATCGCCCGCAGCCACGAACTCGCCGAGCGGGTGACCACCGGCAGTCTCGATCTTGCCTTGGCCTGGCACAACGGAGACAGGATGCCACATAGCGAGCATGTCGCGGACGTTCCAATGCGCTGGATCGGTCCGGCGCGGCCGATGCAAGAAAGTCTGCTCAGCGAAAGAGAATTGCCGCTCGCGGCACTCGAGGCGCCGTGCCTGTTGCGGACCAAGGCGACGGAGACGCTCGATCGAGCCGGAAGACCGTGGCGAATGGCCTTTTCGAGCCCCAGCCTGAGCGGCATATGGGCCGCCGTCGCTGCCGGCCTTGGGCTGACGATCCGAACAGACATCGGCCTGCCCGCAAGCGTGGTGGCATTGATGCCGGGGGTGTCAGGGCTGCCCGCATTGCCGCACATGGCGCTTAACCTGCATCACAAGGATGCCGACCCTGACCCGGTAACGGGAAAGCTCGCTGAAATCCTGATCCAGGGCGTCATGGATGCCTTGCCGGAAAACACATTGAGTTCGTTTGCCCGCAACAAACTAAAGAACGTTGCCTGACCCTGCGATCCGGGCAGGCGATCTTCAGCCGCGCTTTTTCGCGCGCCCGGCAAAGGGATTTTCGGAAGCCCTGAGCGCCATGCGGATGGGCACGCCCGGCATGTCGAAGGATTCGCGCAGGCTGTTGACGAGATAGCGCACATAAGACTGCGGCATCGAGTCCGGTCGCGTGCAGGACAATACGAACCCCGGTGGCCGGGTTTTCGCCTGCGTGATGTATTTGATCTTGAGTCGGCGGCCGGCAACGGCGGGCGGCGGATGATGGGCGAGGATGCCCTCCAGCCAGCGATTGAGCCGGCCGGTCGAAATGCGGCTGTTCCAGACCTTGTGGGTCTTGAGAACCGCGTCCATCAGCTTGTCGAGGCCGCGGCCGGTTTCAGCCGAGATCGGCACCGCCTGAAGCCCGCGCACCTGCGGCAGAAGCCGCGTGGTTTTTTCGCGCAGCTCGGCAAGCGTTTCCTGCGGGTTCTCGATCATGTCCCATTTGTTGAAGGCGATCACCAGTGCCCTGCCCTCGCGGATGATCAGGTCGGCGATCTGGAGATCCTGCTTCTCGAAAGGAATGGTCGCATCGAACACGACGACGACGACCTCGGCAAAGCGGATGGCGCGAAGCCCGTCGGCGACGGAAAGCTTCTCGAGCTTTTCCTGCACCTTGGCCTTGCGGCGCATGCCGGCCGTGTCGAACAACCGGATCAGACGGCCGCGCCATTCCCAGTCGACCGAAATCGAATCGCGGGTGATGCCGGCTTCCGGGCCGGTCAGCAGCCGCTCTTCGTCGATGAGCGCATTGATCAGCGTCGACTTGCCGGCATTCGGCCGGCCGACGACGGCAATGCGCATCGGCTTGGTGTCGTCATATTCGTGCTCGGCGTCCGGGTCGGCAATGTCCTCGCCGACCAGCACTTCGGTGACGGCAATTTCGTCTTCGTCCTCTTCGTCCTCGCCGAACACGCGGGCATGGCCGAGGGCGTCGACCACCGCATCGCGAAGATCCGGCAGGCCCTGCCCATGCTCGGCCGAAATCGGGATAGGCTCGCCGAGCCCGACTTCCCAGGCCTCCAACATTCCGCCTTGCGCGCCGCGCGCTTCTGATTTGTTGGCGACCAGCACCACCGGCTTGCCCGCGCGGCGGACGATATCGGCGAATGCCTTGTCGTCCGGCATCAGGCCGGATTTCGAATCGACGACGAAGAAGATGAGATCGGCTTCGCTGATGGCGATCTCGGTCTGCGCCCGCATACGGCCCTGAAGCGTGGCGGGAGCGGCCGTCTCGAAGCCAGCCGTATCGATCACGTCGAAATGAAGATCATAGAGTTTTGCCGCATGCACGCGGCGGTCGCGCGTTACGCCCGGCGTATCATCGACCAGTGCCAGCTTCTTGCCGACGAGGCGGTTGAAAAGCGTAGACTTGCCGACGTTAGGCCGGCCGATGATTGCGACTTTGAATGTCATCTCTCGGCATCACGACGCAGCGCCCGAACCGCGGATCAGTTCGGACATGAGGGTGGCACGTTCGCGTGCGTTGCGCGGCGCGCCGTCGTCGGATGAAATCTGCTCGAAAAGCTTCAGTGCGTCGCCGGCCTTGCCTTCTTTCCAGGCGGAAAGGCCGAGCGCCTCGCGCGCCGCGTGACGCAGCGTGTTGGTGTCGGCAGTCAGGTCTTCAACGCGCTTGGAGACGTCTTCATAAGAGCCGTGGTCGACCAGCACCAGGCCGGCGCGCAGACGGGCCATGTCGCGGATGGGGGCAGGAATGGCAGTGTCGGCAGCAACGGCGTCGAACGCCTTCACGGCGCCGTCGAAATCGCCCTTGTCGGCAAGCACGGTGGCCGAGCGCATGCGCGCCAGCACCGGATAGGCGCCATAACCTTCCGTCTCGAGCGTCTTCAGCGCGGCCAGCGCCTCGTCAGGCTTGCCGGAATTGGCGAGCGTCAATGCCTGCGAGAATTCGTCGCCGGAACGGTTTGCCTGATTTCCGGTCCAATACTCATAAGCCACGAAAAGCGCGGTGCCGAGAACGACCAGAACCGCAAGCACGATCATTGCGGGGCCAAAACGCTCCCACAGATCCCTTGCCCGCTGCTGGCGGATCTCCTCATTAACCTCGCGGAAGAAACTGTCGTCCGACATTCAATCTAACCATGTTTGCCCGCTTGGGGCTGTTGTGAGCCAGCGTTTTAGCGATATTTCGCCGGCATGGAAGGGGCGCGAAGCCAAAAATCAAAGAAACCGGCTTGTAACGAAGGCCGAAACCCGTCGCGTCGGGACTTCGGCTACCGCTTTGCTCGCATCCGTGCCATATTCACGGCATAGCCCTCTAAGCTGATCCCATCATTTTAGAATTGTATCATGTCTGTAGCCTTCCGCGTTTGTTTGCTTGCCAGCGTCTCCCTTTCCCTCGCAATGCCCGCCTCGGCAAAGCCTGTGGATGCACAAGCTTCGGTGAAGCCGCAATATGTCATCATCTCCTTCGACGGCGCGCACGAACTGGCGCAGTGGCAGCGCAGCCGCAACCTTGCGGCCCGCACCGGCGCGCGCTTCACCTATTTCCTGTCCTGCGTTTTCTTGCTGACTCGCGAGGACCGCAGCCAATACCTTGCTCCCGGCAAATCGGCGGGGCGCTCCAATGTCGGCTTCGCGCAATCCAAGGACGAAGTGCGCGCCCGGCTCGGCCAGATCTGGCTGGCACGCTCGGAAGGCCATGACATTGCCAGCCACGCCTGCGGCCATTTCGACGGCAAGGACTGGACCAAGGCGGACTGGCTGAAGGAATTTTCCGCCTTCTCGACGATTCTGCGCGACGCCTACACTATCAACGGCATCGCGGGCGAGCCGGAAGGCTGGCGGCAGTTTGCCGAAACCGGAATCAAGGGCTTCCGCGCGCCCTATCTTTCGACCAGCAAGAACCTTTACGCAGCCCTTGGCGAGGCCAATTTCTCATACGACGCCAGCGGTGTCTCCCGCGGCCCGGCCGAGCCGGCCACGGTGAACGGCATTGCCCGCTTCGCCCTGCCGCAAATTCCGGAGGGGCCGAACAAGCGCCGCGTCATCGCTATGGACTACAATATGTTCGTGCGCCATTCCGGCGGCTTCGAGCGCGAGGACAAGGACGCCGCCTTCGAAAACCGCGCCTACGATGCCTTCAAGACTGCGTTCGACGGCGAATACAAAGGCGGCCGCATTCCGCTGGAAATGGGTTTTCACTTTACCCTGATGAATGGCGGCGCCTACTGGCGCGCGCTGGAGCGCTTTGCCGGCGAAGTCTGCGTGAAAGCCGACGTAAAATGCGTCAGCTATGCGCAGTATCTTGCCGAAGTCGGGCAGAAGCCCGACCCGCAGCAGACATCTGCGCCCGGCGGCTGAGCCCGAAATCAGCCACCTTCCCCGAAAGCTTATTCGACAGTCTGAGCCTGCTGTTCCAGATAGTGCCGGTCGAGTTCCGGCAGCGGTGCATCCTCAAGTGTGGCTTCGAACGCGCGCAGACGTTTCTGGATGGAGATGAGCTCGACGATCGTCGGCCATGCATTGACCAGATATTGAAATGACGAGCTGACCTGGCTGAAGGCCGTTGAAACCTGCTGCCATAGGCCCATTGTGATCGCGCCGGCCGCGATGGTGGGGATAAGGATCACGCTGGCAAAGATGGCATCTGCCTGGATATAGCCAGAGCGTACTACGTTGAAGTAGGCGTAGTGAAAATAGAGCGTGAAATAGTTGCGCCTGACATGGGAAAAGAGTTCGGCAACCGTCGGCGGCTGCGCCCGCGCAGCGTCATCCTCGCCATAGACAAGTTCCTTTCGATAGGCGGCCTCCACTCGCTGGTTCTTGAATTCCAGCCCCGGCAGTTTGACGCCGGCAATCATCAGCAGCACCGTGCCAAAGATCGACCAGGTAACCGCGGCCACGACCAGCGAATAGGGAATTTCGCCGACAAGCGGCAAGACTTTCACATGGGTCGAAAGCTGTGCAAGCAGCGGGAGGAACGCAATCAGCGTCATCACGGAATCAATCAGGGAAACACCCAGACCCTCCATGGTGGTGGAGAACCGCATCGTATCTTCCTGCACGCGCTGAGATGCACCTTCGATGTGCCGCAGCTTTTGCCAGTAGCTCATGTAGTAGTCGTTCATCGCCGTGCGCCAGCGGAAGATGTAGTGGCTGACAAAGAAGCGCGTGATCACGAACAGGCCCATCCCGGTTGCCCCGATCCAGGCGTAAATCGCAAACTTCGAATAGAGTTCGCCGGTGGAAACCGAATTGGGCGTCGTTATCGCTTTCTGAAAAAGATCGTAGAAAGGTCCGCGCCAGTTGTTGAGAGCGACATAGATCTGGACATTGAGATAGGTCGAAAACAGGATGAGCGACGACCCCAGGATCGACCAATTTTGCCAAGGGTGCGGAGAATAGACGCGCCAGAAAGCGTAAAAGGCTCCAACGAGAAAGCCGAAATATATGTAGAACCAGAGGAATGGCTTGGTCCACAAAACCGGAATGCCAAGAACCGGCGGAGCCTCCGCAGCAGCCGGCGGCAAACCGAAGACAGCGCCAAGCTGCTCACCGCCGAAGAACCAGAACAGAATTCCGGCCAAACACCAAATAGCCGCCGAAGTGAAAAACAGCTTCGGCTTCGGGAAAAACGATACGAACACTTGGGCGGGTTCCTTTCGGAGCGCGAAATGGTGGGGCTGCACTTCAAGGGCATGAAGTCACAGTTCGGCGCCAAAGAAAAGAAAGCCCTTTCTTCAGCGCCGCTTGCCGAGAAAGCCGACAATCATGGCGATTTTGGCGTTGGCCCAGCTGACCATGCGATGGCGCCGCAAAGCAGCAGCGCAAGTGCCGCACCGATTGAAGGCACGGTGAAGCTGCCCGACCATTCGGCCGCGAAACCGGCAAAGATCGGCCCGATTATCTGGCCGACGCCGAAGGCCGCAGTCATAAGGGCGAGCACGCGGCGCGGCGCCTCGGGCGCGAGCAACCTGCCTGCCTGAAGTCCGATCGCCGTGATTGCGATGAATGTGCCGCCGAGCAGAAACCCTGCGAGCAGAGGCCCGAAATAGCCGCCGATGCTGACGCTGGCCAAGACGCCGACAGCCTCGACGACGCAGCCGACTGCAAAGGCAACGGTGAGACCGCGCCGCACCGAGACCTTGCTCCAGAGCCAGATCGAAGGGATCGCGGCCAGGCCGGTGACCAGCCAGACGACGGCCTCGAAGATGCGGCCGGCATCGCTTTGCCGCACGATGGCGACGAGGAAGGTTGCCGTCACGACATAGCCGAAGCCGAATATGCCGTAGGCGACGATGATTTTCGCCAGCGGCAGGCTGTTGGGCAATTTCGGCTCACGGCGAGCTGTGCCGGTGACCAATGGCCCCTCATCGATGAGAAACCAGACGGCCAGAAAGCCCAGAGCCGACAGAACGGCCGAGCCCAACCAGCCATCAGGCCAGGCGGCATGCGCCCCGATAAGCACGGCCATCATCGCCGACGAAACCGCGATGCCAGTGCCGACGCCGCCAAAATGCATCGCCTGAAGATCGTTGCGCCCTGCCAGGGCAAGATGGCTGAAGACGATGGTGGAGACGAACACCAGGACGAAGGCGCTGGCGATGCCTGCGAGAAATCGGATGGCCAGAAACATCGCAAGACTGTCGGTCAGCCCCATGGCTGCTGCGAGGACAGCGGTCGCACCAAGCCCGACCAGCATCACGCTTCGCTCGCGCTCATGCGCCCAGCCGCCGGCAGCCCCGACTGCGCCAATCAGATAGCCGACATAGTTAGCCGAGGCGATAAGCCCGGCATCGGCCGCCGACAGACCGAGTTCATCCATCATGCCGGGCAGGATCGGCGTGTAGACGAAACGGCCAAAACCCATGGCCACAGCCATGGCAATCATGCCGCCGAAGGCGAAGCGAAGCGGACGTAGCGACTCTGGTCTCATTGCGCCGGACCATATTCCCGTGCGCCTGCGGCGCAATCCCAATCCGATGGGCCAGAGCCGACGTGGCAGGCGTTTACCTTTGGAGCCACGGCCATTACAGATTTTGCGCAATCTTGCGGAGGGGGACGTTCGTGAATCAGGCAGCTATCGCCACAGTCGGCATCTACGCAGCGCTGAATGCCTTCATTCTTCTGTGGCTGGTCCTTGCGACAAGTTCGCTTCGCAATCGTTACAAGGTCTGGATCGGCGATGGCGGCGTGGAACATATCGCCCGGATCATGCGTGGGCATGCCAACGCCGTCGAAAACATGCCGATAATGTTGATCCTGCTGCTGATAGCGGCGCTTATCGGCACGCCCGTCTATGTGCTGCACCTGCTGGGAGCGGCCTTCACGATCGGCAGGGCGATCCATGCGTGGCATTTTATTGTCGAGCGCGGTCAGCAGTGGCAGCGCTTCATCGGCTTCACGCTCAGCGCACTGGCGTTGCTCGTGACTGCGCTCGGCGTGCTAACCCACGCAATCTGGACGCTGTTCTAACCGCAGGTGCCGCAGGCAACGCTCCGGCTGCGAAGCGGCTGATAGCCGCGATTGAACGGCAGGTCGCCGAGCTCGCGTTCCGACATGATTTCAAGTGCCGGATGGGCCAGCGGATCGCGCACCCAGACGGCGACGTCGTCATAGGCCGACTGGCTGGAAGCAGGGTCGAAAAGCGCCTGAACGAATGAGAGAAACTTCATCTCCATTTTCCTTACCTTGCATTTTCTGCCCCGAATTTATGCTAATGTAGCAGGTCAGCAATCGACATTTCCACGCCGCTGCTTTAGAAAAACTAAATCATGAATCTCAGCGGCGTCCATCTCAACGGGCTGCGCGCGGTCGAGGCCGTCGCGCGATGCGGATCGCTTATCAAGGCGGCCGAGGAGCTTGGCGTTTCGCCAAGTGCTGTCAGCCAGCAGATAAACCGCACGGAAAAGCAGCTCGGCCGAACGCTGTTCGAGCGCAGGCCGTCGGGCCTCGTCCCGACCGAGTTCGGCGCCATCTTCACAGCGCGCCTTAGCAGCGGTTTTCGCGAACTGGCGCAGGCCGTGGCTTTGGCCGACGATCGCACGTCGAACACGCTGATCGTCTCGATGGCGCCGGCAATCGCCGCGCGCTGGCTGGTGCCGCGTCTCAGCCGTTTCTTCTCGCGATTTCCGGAAATCCTCATCCGCATCGATGCCTCGACCCAGATCGCCGACCTCAACCGCTCGGATATCGATCTGGGTATCCGGCTGGGCAAGGGCCGTTGGCCGGGCGCGCGGGCCGAACTGCTGCTGCCGATGGAGATATTTCCGGTCTGCTCGCCGCACGTCGCCCGCAAGCTGAAATCCATTCCCGATCTTGCCAAGGTCTGGGAGATTCGCGACGAGAACTCCATGATCTCATGGCAAGACTGGTTCAACGCCGCCGGCGTCGAACCAGTCATGCCCATCCAGGGAGCCAGTTTCACCGATCCGATCCTGTGCCTGGAGGCGGTGATCGCCGGCCAGGGCATCATGCTTGCATGGCAGTTTCTTGCAGCGGACGCGCTAGCCGACGGCCGATTGGTCGCGCCCTTCGGTATCGCTGCACCGAGCGGGCTCGGCCACTATATCGTCACCGGCGAAGACAAGCGGGCAAGCCGCAAGGTCGATTGCTTTCGCAAATGGGTGCACGAAGAAGTGAGCGCGACGCTGGCAAATATGCAGTCGCCGCAGGTCCAGAAGCTCCCCGGCAGAGGTGTTCAGCCATCGCTTTCGGAGCTATGAATCCCGCCGGACAGTCAAAGGAGCAGTTCTACCATGACCTCGCATATCAGCGCGATTGACGCTGCCATCGATCCCGTCAAACTCGACCGCCTGGCGGAAGTGGCCATCAAGATCGGCCTGCAATTGCAGCCCGGGCAGGACCTCGTGATGACGGCTCCGACCTCGGCGCTTGGTTTCGTGCGGCGTATCGTCGAACACGCCTACAAGGCGGGCGCCGGCATCGTCACGCCGATCTTTTCCGACGACGAGCTGACGCTGGCCCGCTACCGCCACGCGCCCGACGCCAGTTTCGACAAGGCCGATGGCTGGCTCTATGACGGCATGGCCAAGGCTTTCGCCGGCGGCGCTGCACGGCTTGCGGTGCGCGGCGACAACCCGATGCTGCTTGCCTCGCAGAACCCGGCAAAGGTTTCGCGCGCCAACAAGGCCACCTCTATGGCTTACCGGCCGGCGCTGGAAAAGATCACCGGCTTCGACATCAACTGGAACATCGTCGCCTACCCGAACACCGCCTGGGCAAAACTGGTATTCCCCAACGATCAGGAAGATGTTGCCGTCGCCAAGCTTGCCGACGCGATCTTCTCGGCCTCGCGGGTGAATTCGGACGATCCGGTGAGCGCCTGGAAGGACCACAATGCAGCGCTTGCCCGCCGCACCGCCTGGCTGAATGGCAAAGCCTTCCATGCGCTGCATTACACAGGCCCCGGCACCGATCTCACCATCGGTCTTGCCGACGGCCACAAATGGAACGGCGGCGCCGAGACCGCGAAGAACGGCATCACCTGCAACCCGAACATCCCAACCGAGGAAGTTTTCACCACGCCGCATGCGCGACGGGTCGAGGGGCACGTCAGCAGCACCAAGCCGCTCTCCTATCAGGGCACGCTGATCGACAATATTTCAGTGCGATTCGAGGAAGGCCGCATTGTCGAAGCGAACGCCTCGAAGGGCTCGGACGTGCTCGGCAAGGTTCTCGATACGGACGAAGGTGCGCGCCGCCTCGGTGAAGTGGCGCTGGTGCCGCATTCCTCGCCGATCTCGCAGAGTGGGCTCCTGTTCTACAATACGCTGTTCGACGAGAATGCCGCCAGCCACATCGCGCTCGGCCAGTGCTATTCCACCTGCTTCAACGACAGCAACCTGTCGCCGCAGGAAGTCGCCGCGCGCGGCGGCAATTCGAGCCTGATCCACATCGACTGGATGATCGGGTCTGGCAAGATCGACATCGACGGCGTCAACAAGGACGGCAGCACCGAACCGGTCATGCGCGCCGGCGAGTGGGCCTGAGCATTTTAGCCGAATTGCGCCGCGCGCTCACGAGGTGCGCGGCGCAATGCCTTGCCCGGCATCGGGCCGGCTATTTTGTGGAGAACATTTCCGCGTAACGTTCCGGCTTGAAACCGACGAGCAATTTCCCGCTGACATCGAGCACAGGGCGTTTGACCATAGAAGGCTGTGCCAGCATCAGCGCCATTGCTTTCTCGGTATCAAGGTCCTGCTTGTCGCCCTCGGCAAGCGCCCGGAACGTGGTGCCGGCGCGGTTCAACAGCACCTCCCAGCCGAGTTCCTTGCACCAACCCGCCAGTTGCGCGCGGTCAAGCCCCTCGGTCTTGTAGTCATGGAACCGGTACTCGATACCATGGCCTTCCAGCCATGTGCGGGCCTTCTTCATCGTGTCGCAGTTCTTGATGCCGTAGATGGTGACGGTCAATTCCAGCCTCTCCTATTGCGCCAAGACGTTTTACCCGCGCAAAGGCCATCTGCCGAGTGTTTCATATTTGGTCTGGCCCAGTTTGCTGTGGATGAGGATGAACTCATCGACCTCGAAACTGACGGGCTCGATCGGACACATCGGAACGGAAATTGGTGCATAGAACAGCGTCATATGCGGGGTGAACTCGAACCCCGCCTTCAGGCCGTTCTTTCGCATCGCAACAGCAAGGCGCTGGTGAAGCTCGAATGTTGCAGCGTTTCCGTCGCCACAGAGCACAAAAGGATACTTACCCGGGCGGCGGCCGGTGAAGGACATCGCTCGATCCAGAGAAACTGTGAAAGGCTTGCCCGACACGGCCTCTGCGGCCCGGCAAGCAGCCCAGATATACTTGCTCTTCAGCCGGGGAAAATCGCCGACATGTTGCAGCGAAACGTGCAGATGATCAAGTGGACGCAATTGCGCGCTGATACCATACAAGCTCTTGATATAATTTCCGATTTTCTCGACTAGCGCCTTCGCCATCCCGCCCAGGAAGACGGTGAAGAATACGCGATCCGGATGCCTTCGCAGCGGGATATTTTCCTCCATGAAATCAAATCGCTTCTGCATGGCATACCTCCCTGGAATGCCCTCATCCTTCTGGGTTGACATCTAGAACAAAACAAGAACATTCGCAACAAAAATGATTCGGGAATGTGCTCAGAACCCACGCCCGCCAGATCAGACTGCATTCACCTTGGAGGCATCCTGTCGAATCTTGGCAGAGCTGGATCGAGGTGGTCCCACGCATGACCGCCGGCAGCCCAGAAAACCATTTGCGGTTTGTATCGGCCTGGATCGTCGAGGCTGGCAGCGCTGACGATGAAAAGATCAGGCATGTCTGGAAAGGTTATGTAGACGGGTGAACCGCAGGTGGGGCAGAAGGCGCGCGCTTTGACGGTTCCGCCATCGCCCACCATGTTCCAATGGGTCGCTTCGCCCTCCACCTTAACGGGCGCGCCGTTGAAGGTCAGGTGGGATTGGTGCCCGGTGCCACTGTCATGCTGACACTGGCGACACTGGCAGTCGTTCATCATGATTGGTTCGGCAGAAATCTCATATCGGATCGCGCCGCAGGCGCATCCGCCGGTGTAAGGCTTGCTCACGTCTTTTCTCCTGCTGTGAAGTGGTTGCGGGCCGAGAAAACTTCGCTCAGCCCTTTTCGTACTCGTCGTGGCGCCGCCACCAGACGCCCTGTTCGTTGCGCCCTTTGGGTGCGCGGTCGAGCCACTGGTACGTGCCCCATAGGCCATCCAGTCCGCGCGCATAGGCGGAATAGGTGTGGTAGACGACACCGTCCTCGTGCACGAACGCGCTTAGGCCCGGTCTCTCTCGTGTGTATGTGGCAGTGTCGGTTCCGGACATGGTCGCGAAGATAGTGGCGCCGTCCGGCGTCGTACGCGAGGGTATCACGGCGACAGGCAACGGCGCCTCGCGCTCATAGTTGTATTCGATACCGCCTTCGCTCTGCTGCTCCTCGGTGAACCAGACATTGAAATCGGCGTTGAAGTCGCTGCTGAACGAGGATGCCCAGGGAAACGTCCAGCCCATCCGCCGCTTATAGACCTGCAGCTTTGCGAGCGGCGCCCGCGATACAGCCCAAAACGCGACGTCGTGGTTTTCCAGGTGGACGAAGACACCATTGAATCCATCCGCAATCGCGGAACAGGAAGGGCACCCCGCCTTGTAGTCCGGTCCGAACATGAAGTGGTACATGAGAAGCTGCGAGCGTCCTTTGAAGAGGTCTGCCAGCGTGGCATTCCCTTCATCGGTCTCGAAGCTGTATTGCTTGTCGATCCGAACCCAAGGCAGTTCCTGCCGCTGCTGCGCCAGCGTGTCACTGTGCCGCGTCAGCTCCTTTTCCTCCTTGAGCAGTGCTACCCGGGCCTTCAGCCACTGGTCTCGCGAAACGACTTGATGCGGCATGGTCAACCTCCTCTTGTCGAGATGCCTCTTTCCAGTTCGATCCCCTCGCCAATCTCCAATGCGGTCAGGTCTTCGATATGCGTCAGTGCAGCTTTTTCGGAGAAACCTGTTCTGCGGCCATGACATCCAGCCTTTGGAAGCACTTGGGCCAGCCTTGGCTCATATTGTTGAAAGCCGTGTCATTCTTCGGCGTGACGAAGCCGGAGTGGACAAGGCGAAGGCGGGTTCCGTTGTCGACCCTGGACAGGATAAATGTGACGACCGTGTCCAGCCGCGAACCATATCCGACGTTTCCGTCATCTCCGCCTTTCCAGGCGTAGGCGAGGCGCTCGTTCGGCACCACCTCCAGCACCTGGCAGCGAATGACACCATCCCACCTGCCTGCCGGCGTCGTCTGAAACGTGAAGTGCTTGCCCTGCACGGGCTCGAACCCCGTCGGCTCCATCATCCAGCGGGCGATCAGATCGCCGGTTGTCAGCGCTTTCCAGATGGTCTGCGGAGCATGCGGAAAGACCTCGTCGACCACGATCTCTTGCGTGCCGGATTTCAATGCAGCGTCGTTCATGGATCGATTTCCTTCAGCAATTCTCGGAGATCTGCAAAGCGCTCGCGCCAGAAGACGCCGTAGTGGCTCATCCAGTCGGCCAGCGGCGCGAGGCCCTCCGGCTGGGCGCGATAATAGACGTTCCGGCCCTCGGGTCGCTCTGCGACCAGACCGGCCTGCTTCAAGGATTTGAGATGCTGGGAGACGGCGCCTTGTGTCACCCCACTCCCCCGCGTCAGTTCGACCACGGTAATCTCGTCGGACTTGACGACCCGCTCGAACACAGCGCGCCGCGTTGGATCGGCGAGTGCGCGCATGACAGCGTTGATGGCAGCGGCTTCGGTCATGAAAAGAGATTAGTATACACTAATTGATTAGTCAATCCTAATCAGTTTCATCATCTCAAGGGTCGAGTCCGCGCATTACCGCAGACCCCAAACCGGCCAGATATCAGGATTCCAGCTCACCACCCAGGTCGCGCGCGGACATGTTGTCCGCGGCTAGATTCTCGGTCATTTTGTCGATGACCTTCTTGAAAGTGGAGATATCCTCGCCTGACAGTCCGCGAAGGGCAATGGCGTCGATCTCCATGTGGATGTCCCTGACCTGCTCGTAAAGGCGCCTGGCCGGGACGGTAAGATAGATATTGATCTTGCGAATGTCCTGCTTGTTTCGGACCCGAACGATAAGTCCGCTGTTCTCCATCTTCTTCAGCGTGTCGGTGGTCGTGCCCTCGACGAGCTGGGCCGCCTTTGCCAGTTCACGCTGGGTAACACCGTCCTTTTCCCACAGGCAGCGCAGATAGGTCGACATTGCGACCGTCAGCTCCTTGTCGGCTATGCGGTTTTGCAAGGCTATCAGCAATTCGCGATGGGCGCTCCTCGTGACGAGATTCAGCGAGCGGAAGTGGGGAGTCTGCGTGTTATCGATGGGGCTGCCGCCTTCCAGAGACGGCGCCTGCGCGCTGCGTTCGGCCAGCGTTTTGGCCGTACGTCGAAGCTCTTTCGCCATTAAACCTTCTATCCCTCCACTCATTTTTCGCTTCATGTCCGAAGCGTCATGCCGGGCGCGTGCACGCCAAGACGGCGATCTCGCGCGCGCTGCGCCGCTGCGCAACAGCATCTATGATCTTGCCGGCCCTTTCGTCACCGATCACGGGTCCGACCAGCTTGCCGAATTTATCGGCAAGCATACGCCACAGCTTTGCGTCATCACGCTCCAGGCTATCTGCCCGCGCTTCTTCCGTCACAGCACGACCGCTGCGATCTCTCAGCGTAACGCTTGTTTCCCACTCGGGTATATCGTCTGAAGCCCGCACTTCGGTCATCGCCATCAATCGGCGTATCACCGGTAGATCGATCGAGTGTTCGCTGTAGGCTGCGATCGATGAGGTGTCGATCCCGGCAAGACCAGCAGCCACCGCAAACGGCAGGCTGAGCTTCGCTTCGGCACCCGATCGCGGCGTATGAATTCGGCAAAGGCGCTTCACACCCGGCGACACCACGACGTCAATTGCTGAAAGCGCGTCGCTGTCGAAGCTCGGTCGTGCAGCATGTGCGGCGGACGCCGCGATAGCGGCCTGGGCGCCACCACAGGCCGCATGGAATTTGAACATGATATCCAGCATTTCATAATGCGCATTCTGGTCGCCAATCGTGTCATCCCAGATCGGTGCCTGGGTTCGGCTTTGCGCGTAACCGCTGCGGCACTCGATGACGCTCGGATTGGCCGAAGCACCGAACTGGGCCAGGTCGGCACAGCGGACACCCGATGCCGCCGCGGCCCCAATCTGCACGAGGCCTGCGCTATACATGCCGTTGCAATGGAGACCGCTGGCCATCGCACCAGCCAGGCCCAGCGCCGTGTGGATGTGGTCTTCCGGCATCCCGGCAGCGATACAGGCAGCCGCGGCAGCACCGAATACGCCTGTCTGGCTCGCCGGTGTAAAGCCGTGTTGATACGCCTCGTAACCCAGCATGCGACCGAGCCTGCAGGTAATCTCCACACCCCCGATAACCGCGGCGAGCAAATCGCTGCCATCGCAACCCGAACGCTCGGCGGCAGCAAAGGCGGCGGCTATCGGCGCAGCGGACGGATGACCATACATGCGCAGGTAGGTATCGTCATAATCGTGCAGGTGCGCGGCCGATCCATTGATCAACGCCGCGATTTCAGCGCCTCCCGGCTCCCCTGTTCCCAGCAACGAGGCCTCGGGCGCTCCACCGCATTTGCGCGCGTACTCCAGAAGCGGCCTTTGAAAGGGATCGGCGTTTCCTGCAATGACGCAGCCCAGCCAATCGAGAAGACATCGCTGGCCTGCCGCAACCACCTTCGGATCGAGCGAGTTGAGGCGTATGCCGCCGGCAAACCCCGCCAGCAAAGCTGTAATCGGGGGCACGTGGTCCTGTGGTGCCATCATGAACTTCCCTGGCCGATTGGAGGCAACCTCCAATCCTGAAACGATTCCATACGATTTTCTTATGAAGCATAATCGATAGCGCATCTTCAACAGAAATATGGGCTATTTTTGCCATTTACGGCAGTTGATAACACTTCATAACCGAAGCATTCTTCAAATTATGTCGATCGTGGATGTCGGATCCGAGGGGCCAGCCGAGGCCAATATGCCCTCATTGGAGACGCGGATATTTCAATAGGAAGTCGCTTGTCGTTCGCGATCTGGCGGCTGTGTCGTTGCTCAAGAAGAACGCCAGTCGGCAGCCTGAAACAGGCGCCGACAGCGTGCGGTATTGCGCCGAAAAGACGGTGCGGCAGTGTGAACGATCGCGAGATCAAGACGAGACTAAAAACAGGACGAGCCAGTGCAGTCAGTTGGGAGAATGCAGCAAATGGATGCCAGCCGAGACGGTGCGATCAATCAGGCACGTCATATCTTCGACAGCGGACTATTCGTGGAACGTCTGGCGCAAATGGTCGAGGTGCCTACAGAAAGCCATCCGCCGCTGCACCAGGCCGACCTGTACCGTTATTGTCACGAAGTGATTGCGCCGATGATCGGCGAAATGGGCTTTTCCAGCAAGATTTATGACAACTCGCGCAAAGAGCACGGTCCGTTCCTTATCGGAACGCGCATTGAAGATCCGGCGCTTCCTACGCTCCTGATATATGGGCACGGCGACGTCGTCCGGGCGATGCCGGAGCGGTGGCGCGAGGGACTTGATCCCTACAAGCTCACCGTCGAAGCCGACAAGATCTATGGACGCGGCACCGTCGACAACAAGGGACAACACCTGATCGCCATCCTGGCCCTGAAGGCGGTTCTGTCCGAACGAGGCCGGCTCGGCTTCAACACCAAAATCTTCATAGAAACGGGAGAGGAGGCAGGCTCTCCAGGCATCAGCGAATTCATCAACACGCACCGCGACGAATGCGCCGCCGACGTCTTCATCGCACTAGATGGCCCACGACAGAGCCGCGCTGTCCCCGACATTCAACTCGGCACACGCGGCGGTATCGCCATGGATCTCATCGTCGACTTGCGGGAAGGAAGCCATCACTCAGGCCATTGGGGTGGATTGCTCGCTGATCCAGCCATCGCCCTGGCACATGCCCTTTCCTCGATCGTCAGCCGCGATGGCCGTATTCTGGTCGAGGGCTGGCGCCCGGCCAACGTGCCTGAAAGCGTAAAGGCAGCCAGCCGCGCGGTGGTGTCGGAAATCCTGCCAGGCGCACCGGTCCCCGACGACTACTGGGGCGAGCCCGGCCTTACCAATGCGGAGCGCATTTATGCGTGGAACAGCGCCATCATCCTGGCGATGGTTTCGGGCCAGCCCGAGTCGCCGGTGAACGCCGTTGCCGGCTTCGCACGATCGCGCCTTCAGCTGCGCCACACTGTGGACACCGACCCGGCCACCGTCATTCCTGCTCTGAAAAGCCATCTGGTCGAAAAGGGCTTTCCTGAGGTCAAGGTCGAGGCAGTCGTCGAGCGCGACTGGTTTCCACCGTCGCGAACCGATCCAGACCATCCCTGGGTGCAGTTCGTCGCAGCCTCGATGCAGAAGACCATCGGGCGGAAGCCAAACATTATTCCGACCGTTGGAGCTTCGGGCCCTTCGGAATTCTTCAAGTCCGTGCTCGACGTACCGATCATGTGGATTCCGAACTCCTATGGGGGCTGCGGCCAGCACGGACCAAACGAACACGGTCTTGGTTCGCAGTTTCGGGAAGGGCTCGAACTGATGGCAGGCGTTTTCTGGGACAGCGGGGAACTCGATGCACCGCGCCGGAAAACATCGATCGCCGCTGAAAATCTATCAGTCTAATCTAGCAAAAATTACAATAAAAATAAAAAACGGGAACAACACAAGAGAATAAAAAATCTTCAAGGCATAAACTTGAAGATTTGTCGAAAATGGGGGTTCGAAATATGCTTTCACGTGACTATCGAGATATTATTACTGGCGGATCTTTGTTCGCCATGGGTTTATTCGTGGCTATCTACAGTCTTTCCCATTACCCGCTGGGCAAGATGACACGGATGGGACCCGGCATGTTTCCGACCGGCCTGGGATTGCTGCTGGCGGGCTTTGGCGCCGTCATAGCAATCTCGGCCCTCTGGCGTGGCGGCACCTGGCCCGAGGTTGATGTGCGCGCAGCCGTCGCGGTCATCGCCAGTGTCGCCAGCTTCGCTATTTTCATCGACCGCATTGGCATGGTCCCGACGGTGGCGATCATGTCGGCACTCGCGGTTGCCGGTGACAAGAACGGCACGGTCAAACGCGCGGCCAGCCTGGCGATAGGCCTCAATCTGCTGGCAGTCCCCATCTTCATCTACGGTCTTGATCTGCCGATCGCTCTTGCGAAGTGGTCCTTCTGATGGACGCGATCAGCCCACTCTACACCAACGTCCTCCTCGGCCTCAGCACGGCGCTGGCACCGCAGAATCTGTTCTACTGCTTTGTCGGCGTCGTGGTCGGCATGCTGGTCGGCGTGCTGCCAGGCATCGGCGCGATGGCAGCGATCTCGATGCTGTTTCCGCTCACATTCTACCTGGACCCGACGGCGGCCATCATCATGCTGGCCGGTATCTATTACGGCACCGCCTATGGCGGGTCGACTACATCTATCCTGCTCAATATTCCCGGCGAGCCCTCATCGGCCGTGACTGCCTTCGACGGTTATCCAATGGCTCAGAAAGGCCGGGCCGGTGCTGCGCTGATGGTCACCACGCTGGCATCCTTTATCGGCGGCAGCGTCGGCATCATCTTCATGATGCTGTTCTCGCCGATAATCGTGAGCTACGCGCTCCAGTTCGGCGCATGGGAATATTTTGCGCTGATGGTTCTCGGCCTGGTCGCCGCATCGGCCGTTTCGGAAGCCAGTGTCTTCAAGAGCCTCGCGATGGTGGTTTTTGGCATTATCTTCGGAACGGTCGGCATCGACATCTACACCGGGGTCTACCGGTTTGATTTCGGCAGCATCCACCTGCGCGACGGCATCAGCCTGGAAGCCTTCGCGATGGGACTCTTCGGCGTCTCCGAAGTCATCGCCAGCATACGCACCGTCAGTGTCGAAGGTGCACAGATCCGCAAGGTCACATTTCGTTCCATGATCCTCACGCGCAACGAGGTGAAGCGCTCCGCCATGCCAGTCGTCCGCGGGACACTGATCGGAAGCGTCCTCGGTGCCCTACCCGGTACGGGCGCAACGATCGCCTCCTTCCTCTCCTACGCTGTTGAGCGCCGCGTTTCGCGCCGCCCTGACGAGTTCGGCAAAGGTGCGATCGAGGGCGTCGCCTCGCCTGAGGCAGCCAACAACGCCGCAGGCCAGACAGCCTTCATCCCGACGATGGCCTTGGGCATTCCCGGCACGGCGACCATGGCGATCATGCTCAGTGCGCTCGTGATCCAGGGCATTACGCCCGGTCCGATGCTGATGGCAGAGCGCCCCGACATATTCTGGGGTCTCATCATGAGCTTCTGGGTTGGAAACGTGATGCTACTGGCGCTGAACATCCCGCTGATCGGCGTATGGGTCAGCATGCTCCGGATACCCTACGGTATTCTCTACCCGGCCGTGCTGCTGTTCGTCTGCATCGGTGTCTACAGCGTGAAGAATAGCAGCTTCGATGTCTGGGCCGTGCTGTTCTTTGGCGTGGTCGGCTATCTGATGCGCCTCGGTGGACTGCCACTGGCGCCGATGGTCCTGGGCATTGTCCTTGGACCTATGATGGAAGAGCACTTTCGACGTGGGATGCTGCTCAGCCGCGGCGACTTCATGGATGTCTTCACGCGACCGATCAGCGGCGCAGTCATGGCCGCCACGCTCGCCCTGCTGCTCTGGGGGCTCTGGCGCAACCTGAAAAAGAAAACCGGCGTAGTGCCGATCACGGAAGTCGACTGACTCGCCGAGAAATTGGCGACGGATTCTCGAATTATCCTAACGTGAGGAAAATCATGAAAAACATGCTTATGGCTCTTGCCAGCGTGGTGGCCGTACTGACCTGCTCCACAGCCGGCGCGCAGACTGCCTTTCCGACCAAACCCATTACCCTTATCGTAACATCCGACGCCGGTGGCCCGGTGGACAGCATAGCGAGGCTGCTGCGCGAGGGCATGTCCACGGAACTGGGGCAGCCCGTCATCGTCGAGAACCGATCCTCCGGCGGCGGGACGGTAGCGGCAGCGGAGGTCGCGCACGCCGCGCCCGACGGTTACACCTTGATCATCGCGGCCGGCAGCACCATCGTCTACACCCCGCTGATGTCGAAGGTCGATTTCGACACGATAAAGGACTTCGAGGCCGTCACGCTGGTCGCGACCCTTGCTCCTGTCCTCGTCGTCAATAAGGAACTCCCGGTCAAAACCATGGCTGACTTCGTCGCGTTGGCGAAGTCTCGTCCTGGCGAACTCACCTATGCTTCCGCCGGCAGCGGCAGCGCTAGTCACCTCGCTGCAGAGTTGATGAAAAATCTCGCCGGCATTGATGTGCTGCATATTCCATATGCGGGCGCGGCGAAGGCTGCCAACGCACTGCTGGCCAACGAAGTCGATGCCTTCTTCTCCGGTCCGCTGAACGCCCTGCCCTACATGAAGTCCGGACAGTTCAAGGCTTTGATGGTGACCGATACCAAGAGGCAACCGATGCTGCCCGATGTGCCGTCGGCACCGGAGGCCGGCCTGCCCGATCTGGAGGTAGTCGGCATCTTCGGAATCCTGGCGCCGAAGGGAACCCCGAAGGAGATCCTCGAACAGATCCATGCAGCGGCGGTTGCAACGCTCGAAATGCCCGCCGTCAAAACGCAAATGGCCAATTTGGGCTACACCGTGCCGGCGAGCGGCCCCGATGAATTCGGCTCCTACCTCCGCGACCAGATCACCTTCTGGGGACCGACGATCAAGAAACTCGGCATTTCGCTCGAATAGCAAAACGCGCCGGCCGGTCGTTCGCGATAGGCCGGTCACGCAACCGCGGTCAGACACGCATTTCAGGAAAGACGAACAATGAATCTCGATTTTACTGCCAGCAAAGTCATAGTCGTTGGCGCGGCAGGGGCGATCGGCCAAGCCATATCTCTCGAATTTGCCCGCAGCGGTGCCACGGTACTTGCCTGCGACATAGCGTCGGAAGCACTGGCCTCCCTGCAGGAGGCGGCTGCCAACCTTAGCGGCGAGATTTCCGTGGCGACGTGCGATGTCACCGACGAAGACGCGGTGAACAATCTGGTTTCCGGGTTCGGCGATGTGGACGTGCTCGCCTATGTCGCCGGTGGACTGCATGGAGCAGTCTCGACACCTTTGGAGAAGGTGACGACGGCAAGCTGGCAAGCCGTTGTCGACATCAACCTGCTGGGCGCTTTCTTCTTTTGCCGAGCAGTGACGGAAGGAATGAAGCGCGCCGGCAAGGGACGGATCATCGTCATTTCAAGCGGCGCTGGGCTCAGGCCGTCGTTGACCGGCATTCAGAGCTACTGCGCGTCCAAGCATGGGGTGGTTGGTTTCATAAAGCAGATCGGGCTGGAACTGGGACCCTTCGGCATTACTGCGAATTCGGTGGCGCCAGGCTTCATCCTCACCGGACCGGACTCCCGCCGGCAGTGGGAGAACTGGGACGCCGAGGTCCAGGAAAACTTCCGCAGCAAGCTGGCAGGCCAAAGGCTTGGCCTGCCCGAGGACATTGCAAACGCCACGCTGTTCTTTGCCTCGGCGCAAGCCGCCTGGGTGACGGGACAGACGCTTCTGGTCAGCGGGCAGCCATGACAACCACTCCGGCAACTGCCGGAGTCTTCAATCAAATAGCAACGTATGGAAACGGGGAATTGAAGTGCAAAGCGTAATCGTAAAAGAACTCTACACGGCTGAAGTCCGCACGACGGGTGGCCGGGCTGGCCATACCACATCGAGCGACGGTATCCTGGATCTCGATCTCGCTCGTCCCGGCAGCAGTCGTGGCACCAATCCGGAGCAGCTTTTGGCTGCGGGCTGGTCGGCGTGCTTCCAAAGCGCGCTTGCCCATGCCGGACGCACGCGTGGCATCGATACATCCGCCTCGGTGGTGACAGCCAAGGTCACGCTCGGCAACGAGGCTGACGGGGGCTACGCGCTGAAGGCGTCGTTGCGCATTCAAATTCCCGGAATTGAACTCGATATCGCCCAGGAACTCGTCGAAGAGGCGCACCGCACCTGTCCCTATTCCAAGGCGACCCGCGGCAACATCGACGCCAGCGTCGAAGCCATATCCTGAACCGCAGAAGAGGAACAAACCATGCGCATAGCAGCCATAAGCCCAAGCGCCGACGACGGACTTCCCGAAGAAGAGATGGTCCGCCGGCAAAAAAGACTCGAATCCTACATGTCGCCCGGAACCGAGTTCGAGCAGCTCTACATTGCCGGAAACAGCATCTTCAACGAGAAATTCTCCTGGAAGCACGGCCTCGATGTGATGGATCGGACCGCCGCGCTGGCGATCAAGGCGGCAGAAACGCGGCCGGACGTGATCATGATCCAGGGCGGCATCGAGCCCGGCGTGAAGGCCGCACGCGAGAAGATCAAGGACATACCGATCGTGAGCACAGGTCAGTCGACCTACAATGCCGCGTTCCAGCTCGGCGAGCAGGTCGGCTACAAGCTCGGGCTCATCGTCTATGAAGACCCGGTCATTGAACCGATCATGGACCAGGCGCGCTATTACCGCGCCGACTGGATGGTGACCGATTGCAGGTCGATCGGTATCCCGACCAATGAGCTCTACCCTCGCCGTCCGGAGGTTCGAGAACGCGTCATCGCCGTCGCCAAGGACCTGGTACGGGACGGCGCGACGATGATCTTTCCGCAGGGCTTGTCCATGTGCCCGGCAACAATTGGAGAGGATGAACTGTCAGCCGAAATCGGCGTGCCGGTGCTCAACGGGCTGAAGATCCTGGTTCGCACCGCCGAGATGATGGGCTCGCTTCGTATGCTCAGCCACGCCGCACAGACATCCCCTCTCCGCTAGGACGCCTCAGATGAAAAAGTCATTGCTTGCAGCCTTCGTCTTGTCTTTGCTCGCGCTCCCTGCCGCGGCGCAGAACTATCCAACAAAACCGGTGACCGTGATCTCGACATCGTCTGCCGGTTCGCCCGGTGACACCGTCATCCGGGTGATGCGCGAGGCGATGATGGCCTCGCTAGGCCAGCCGCTGGTGATCGAAAACCGGGACAGCGCCGGCGGAACGGTGGCCGTGACATCGGTGATCGATGCCGCGCCGGACGGCTATACGCTCCTTTCGACCGGCGCCGGCCCGATCGTCTACAATCCGTTCCTGATGGCGAGCGTGACCTACAAGGTCGACGACCTGAAGCCCGTCGTACTGCTGACAAAGCTGCCTACGGTCCTGATCGTCAATTCGAAGCTGGGCGTGAAGACATTCCAGGAACTGGTCGCACTGGCCAAGAGCAAGCCAGGTGAATTGAGAGTGGGTTCCGCGGGCAACGGCACGCCCACGCATCTGGCTGCCGAGATGATGATGCAGGTAACCGGAACGGAAGTACTGCACATCCCCTACCGCGGTACGCCCGCTGCCGCGACCGCGGTGCTTTCCAATGAAGTCGACATGGTGTTCAGCTCCTACGGCAACGTGGCCCAGTATATTTCAGGGGGCGAAGTCGTACCGTTGGTCGTCAACGACACCGCACCGGTCAAGGCGATGCCTCAACTCCCCACGGCGGCAGACGTCGGGTACCCGAACTTCATCGTCAACGGCTGGTTCGGCCTTTTCGTGCCGAAAGATACGCCGGACGATACCGTCGCCAAGATCGCGGCGGCGGCGGCCGCAGCCGCCGGCGACGAGAAAGTCGTCGAAACCCTCGAGAAGCTCGGCTTTACAGTCGCGTCGACGACGCCGGACGAGTTCAAAGCGTTCGTGAAGGACGACATCGACCGCTGGGGGGCCGTCATCAAGGCCGCGGGCATCGAACCGCAGTAACCCCACCACCGGGCCGTCCACAGACAAGGTCCGGTTCGACCGCAACGCAGCTTGAACGAGATCGCAATGACACTTCACCACAGCTCTCCCTCCGATTCCGTGAGCGTCACCGCCCTGATGGACTATGTCCGGGAGTTGGCGCGGTGGGAGAAATACTCAGGCACTGCCGACGAACGAACCAGCCTCGCCTATGTCGAGGAGTTCATGCAGTCATGCGGCTTTGCAACGCATGTGGTGGAGCACGACGCCTATATAAGCCTGCCGGTTTCGGCTGAGGTGACGTTTGGCGATACAAGCTTCAAGTCCATCACCCACTCCTTCAGCCGGCAAAGCCCAGCTGAAGGAGTGACAGCTCAACTCGTCTATGTCGGGTCGTCTCACGACTATGCCGGCAAGGATGTGCGCGGCAAGATCGTCCTGGTCGACGGCATTGCCAATCCTGTTGCCTCATATGCCGCTTCACGCGCCGGTGCGCTCGGCCAGCTGCATGTCAGCCCCCATGAAATCCTGCATGAAATGTGCGTGTCGCCGGTCTGGGGCAATCCGGCACCCGACACCCTTGCCAACCTGCCCTCCACGGTCATCTGCTCCATACTACGCTCCGACGGCGACCGGTTGAAAGCCGCGCTTGGCGTTGGGACGGTGACGGTAACGCTGCGCAACACGGTCGATACCGGCTGGCGCAAGACGCCTATCCTGATTGCCGACATGGCGTCTCCCAAGGGTGATACCGACGAGCCCTACCTGCTTTTTTCCGGGCATCACGACACCTGGTATTTCGGCGTGATGGACAACGGCGCGGCGAACGCAACCATGATGGAGGTTGCAAGGCTCTGTGCAAAGCGGCAGCCGAACTGGGTTCGGGGATTGCGCGTTGCCTTCTGGTCCGGCCATTCGCACGGGCGATATTCAGGATCGACCTGGTATGCAGACAATCACTGGCAAGACCTCGAAAAGCGCTGTGTCGCGCATGTCAACGTGGACTCGACGGGAGGGCTTAACAGTCTGAACCTGGAGGAAGCCGAATCGATGTCAGTGCTGCGACCGCTGGCCGCCGAGGCGATCGCGCTGGAAAGCGGCGTCAAGATTGCAGGCCGGCGCATGGCCCGGGCTGGCGACCAGTCGTTCGGCGGTATAGGCCTGCCGGCGATGTTCATGGGATTCAGCCAGCAGTCGACCGGTAGGGATACATGGGTCGTGGACGGCCAGGAGCTTACCTTCAAGCGTGGGCAGCCCGGCCCTTTCGGATGGTGGTGGCATACGCCTGAAGATACGATCGACAAGATAGACCCGGAGCTGCTGGCGCGGGACACGCGGGTTTATGTGACGGTTCTCAATCGTCTTCTGGAACAGCCGGTGCTGCCGCTCGATTTTGAGGCCTGGGCCGCGGAGTTCTTGCAATTCGTCGATGGCCTGACGGGCGGACTGGCCGGCCGATTTGACCTCGACCCGCTGATCCAGCATGGGCAACGTCTCAAACAGGCAGCTCAAGCCATTGCAGGCAGCGCGCCCGGACTGGAAGACAGGATAAACCTTGCCTTGATGAAAGCGAGCCGCGCGCTGCTTCCCATCGAGTACACTACGGGCGACCGCTTTGCCCATGACCCTGCGCTCCAGCAGCCGGCCTATCCGGTGTTGAAACCGCTGGTCGATCTGGCCGGCCTCCCGGATGGCGATCCGGCACATTTCACGAAGGTAGCGGCCACGCGGGCGCGCAACCGCGTTGTGAAAGCGCTTGACGACGCCATTGAGGCCATCGAAGCCGTCCAGTGCGACTGACGTGGTGATGCTGGCGCCACCGGAGTGGCTGGAGATCGTCTGGCTACGCCTCGGTCAGTTTGGGACGCAGCGCTTCCTCAAAATCGCTGACGATGGCCTTGATCAGGCGTTCCGTGATCCTGTCCTTCTGCCACAATGCTGTCATCGCCACGGGGGACGGCACCCAGTCAGGCAGGACGGGAACGAGGGCACCTGTTGCCATGGCGTCCTCGATCAGGAACCGGGGCAGATTGGCGATGCCAAGACCGGCGCAGGCGGCGTCGGCAAGAATGGTCTGGCGATTTGCAGCAAAGCCGATCCTGGGGCGCACGGTTGTTTGCTCCCCCTGGCCATTTTTCAGATCCCATTCGACCAGATCGCGGCGGATCGCGAGGGCCGGCAGCGTCTCCAGGTCTTGCGGACTGTTCAGGTCGGGGTGTTCGGAGAGGAAGGCCGGGCTCGCGACCAAGGCACGCGGGAGATCGGCGATTTTCCTGAACATGAGTTCGGAGTCCGCAACCGGTCCCATGCGAACGATGAGATCGTATCCTTCCTCGATGAGTGAAACCCTGCGATCCGCCAGCGTTATCTCTATCGTGACATCGGGATATCTAGTCTTGAAGCCGATCAGAGCAGGAGCAAGAACCGCGGTCGCCATGTCCGGGGGAAGCGACAGGCGAACTGCCCCCGACAGCGCGACGCGATCATCCTGAACCTCGGCAACAGCCTGTTCAGCCAGCATGAAGGCTGTCTTGCCTCGTTCGAAGAGTTGCTGCCCTTGTTCGGTCAGCACCACGCCTTTTCTTGTCCGGCGCGCAAGCCGGACATTGAGGGTTTCTTCCAGCGCCGATAACCGGCGCGAGAGGGTGGCCTTTGGGATACCCGTGGCGCGTTCGGCCGAGGCCAGTCCGCCGGCCTGGACGATGCGGATGAACAGTGCGAGCCCGTCGAAATCACCAAATGTCTTCATGTTTCATTTATGGAACGTGATGACGACAAATATCAAGTCTCCTCAACACCTCGTTCCATCCGTATCTTCCACAACGAGCAATCAAGCTCGT
>NZ_FPBI01000031.1:0-54893 GCF_900116595.1 Mesorhizobium sp. YR577
AGGTTCAGTTCATCTGCTGCAGCATGAAAACTCTCCGCACGCGCGGCCGCTTCGAAAACCGAAATTCCACGTAAAACTCAGACATAGTACCTCGCCGTACGCCATTCAGCGTATTCAACTTGGGACGCGAAAGATGGTGGTGGCCTCAGCAAGACATGATATGGCTCCAACGTGCCGCCAGTCGGGCTAACAGTTAAAAATGGACGCGACACCTCTTTAATTTGGACGAAATATCGCTTAAAGATAGTCGAATGATCGACACGCCTCACTTCAGATCGTTGATTGATCGCAAGGCGCGACCGATCATCGAGACCGCACTTGCCGACACGCGGGTCGTGCTAATAGCAGGCCCGAGGCAGGCCGGCAAAACAACTCTCGCAAGACAGTTCGCAGGTCCAGACCGTCCTTATATCACCCTCGACGATGCCGGCGCACTTAGCGCGGCAAAGACCGACCCGATTGGTTTTATCCGAGGCATCGATCGGGCCGTAATCGATGAAGTACAGCGTGCCCCCGAGTTGATGCTCGCGATCAAGGAAAGTGTCGACCGCGACGATGCCCCCGGCCGATTTCTGCTGACAGGTTCGGCCAATCTGACGACGGTGCCAGCGATCGCTGACTCTCTTGCCGGTCGTATGGCTGTCGTTTCTCTTTTGCCGTTCGCCCAATCCGAAATCCGGTCCACTCCGGGTCGATTCCTGGATCGGTTGTTTGCAGGGGAAGAGCCTGTCGTCAGCGAGGATACCGTGGTGGGCGAAGACCTTGTACAAATCGTCTTGCGTGGTGGATATCCGGAAGTTTTACGAAGGGCCACCCCTGCCCGACGGATAGCTTGGCTGGAAGATTATGTGGCGTTGATCCTCGATCGCGACGTCCGTGATATTGCGAACATCGATCAGCTCGATCGGTTACCGCGATTATTGGGCGTTCTCGCAGAACATGCCGGCCAATTGGTCAATAATAGCAGCTTCGGTGGGGCGCTGGGTTTATCGAGCGTCACCGCTCAGAAATATGTTGCCATTCTCGAACGGCTATTTCTGGTCAGCACGCTTGCGCCATGGTCCAACAACCGCCTGAGCCGACTGATTAAGACGCCGAAGCTGCACTTTCTCGATACGGGATTGCTCGCCAGCTTACGAGCCGACGAAGCTGACGGCCTTCGCAAGAACGGAACACGATTTGGAGCATTGCTTGAGAGCTTCGTGGTCTCTGAGTTGTTGAAACTCGCATCCTGGTCAGATCGACGTTTTTCGTTCTCCCACTACAGGACCAAGGATCAAGATGAGGTCGATGTCGTGATCGAGGACCGGCGTGGCCGCATCATTGGTATTGAGGTGAAGGCGTCAGCCACGGTCAAAGCCAAGGATTTTCGTGGGTTGCGCCAGTTGCAGGAGGCCGTCGGTGAGCGCTTTGTGCGTGGACTGGTCCTGCATGATCACGACCGTTTGACACCTGTGGGAGAGAAATTGCAAGCAGCGCCGTTGTCACTTCTATGGACCATGTGAGCCAGATAGCGTTCCAACCTGCATCCTATGCGACTTGCCCAAGGTCACCCATGGTAAACCGGGGCGACGATTTCCCTCAAGAGTGCGTCGAAAGCAGCGATTTCCACATCGGAAACCTCATGCGCCCGATCTGGAAGAATATCGCACCGTAAGCGCGCGCGGGCGCGGGCCAGATCTTCGGCGGCTCCCGCAAAAGCGTCGACCGGGATCCAGGCGTCCTTGTCCGAGCCAGTCAGGTAAACCGGCATGCAGTCGAGATCGGCGAAAGGTTTTTCACAGGATGGCGTGCCAACCCGGCAACCGGTCAGATTGACCATGGCCCCATGCCACGGCCCGTGACGCATGGCGTATTCGAGCGACAGGCAGGCGCCCTGACTGAAGCCGCCGATAAGGAGTGGCTTGGGGTGTTCGCCTGCGCGTCCGAGGTCGGCGACGATCCTTCTGATATGTTCTAGCGATAGGGCAAGCTCCTGCCGCGTGGCATTCGTCAGCGGCTCCGTCGCGCGTGCCGCATACCAGCTGTTGCCTGCGGCACGCGGAAGCACGAACGCCACGTCAGGCGCGCTCAGCCTGCCGATCACCTGCTCTCCCATATCCTCGGGCGTCTGGGTCCGCCCGTGAATGAAGATGCAGAGGGCTTGCGCTTCCTCGGGCGGTGCACCGAGAAACAGAGGTGTTTCATGGGACGGCATGGAACCGGCTTAGAACCTTGCGGGCTCTAGGCCGGCCATCAGCTCGGCCCTGCGGTCTTCGAACCAGGGTGGGAAAACCAGCGTCGAGCCGATCTTGTCGACCGGTTCGTCCAGTGCCCAACCGCCTTCCACCGACCATGCTATCTCGAAAAGCGCCCCGCCCGGGGAGCGCACATAGCAGGACTTGAAGTAGTTGCGGTCTTTTTGGTCCGAAACGTCGGTAAAACCGAGACCTTCCAGATGCGCCTTCAGGCGGAGCTGGTTTTCCTCGTTACCCGTGTTGAGCGCGAGATGATGGATTGTGCCGCCGGCAAGCGTCCAGGTGCCCTGCCGGCCATCTGCTGCCTCGTGCAACACCTCCACCACGCTGCTCGGTCCGCCGGCGTTAGGCACGGAGAACATTAGCCCCTCGTCACTGTCCGCTTCCTTCTTCATGTCGATGCCGACTGTCAGGAAATCGTCCATGGAGGTGCGGTCGAAGACGGCGATCGCCACGCCATAGATGCCCTTGATGCCGTGTTCGGCCGTGACGCCCTGTGCCTCGTTCACGATCGAGGGGCGATTGTCGGCCGGGTTCTCGACCAGCTCATGCGGAATGCCGCAGGGATGCTCGAACGCTACGCGGCCGACGCCAAAGCGGCTGATCTTGGTGGCGTTGATACCGTACTTGTTCAGCCGGTCGACCCAGTAGTCTGCGACTCCGACCGGGATTGCCTGCTGAATGATCTTCGACTGGTTGGTGCCGCGCCTGCCATAGACTGCGGGTTTACGAAACGGGAAGGTGGTGATGATGGTGGAGGCGTCGCCTTGCCTCGAGCCGTAATAGAGATGATAGACGGGGATCGTTCCATCGAACAGCACGGTGCGCTTGACCGAATAGAGCCCCAACGCCTTCGTGTAAAAATCGTAGTCTTCCTGCACGCCGTCGGTGCAAAGCGTCAGGTGATGATACCCACTGACAAATGCCATCTTACTCCTCCTTAAAAATGGCCTTTCATTCCGAGAGCTGGCGGGCTCCTCTCCCGCTTATCCCTCTGTCGGGTGCTTGCTGCCGGAAGCCCGGACGCTACAACGCCTCATGATGCAATAATTTAACTCATCCCGCTCTGCTGTTGATGAGAATATTCATCAAGGGTATAGCAAATTGCTATGAAAATCGTTGAGCACCATCTCGTCCAGCTTGCCGCCATTATAGAAACCGGGGGCGTGACCGAGGCTGCAGCGATGCTTGGCATGACGCAGTCGGCAGTATCGCGCACGATCTCTGTTCTTGAGAAGCGCATCGGCGAGCCGCTGTTCGTATCGGGTCGCCGTCCGATGCAGCCCACACCGCTCGGCGAGCAACTCGGCCTGCAGGGCAAATCGATCCTCGCCTCTTCGCGCAAGGCAGCAGAAATCGTCCGCAGCTTCAAATCCGGCTCCGCAGGCCGCGTAAGAATAGGTGGCGTGCCCTTCTTCATGGATGCGATCGTCTCGCTCATGATCGCATCCTTCCAGCGTGACGAGCCAGGCATCATGATCGACCAGTCCTACGGCAACTATACAGATCTGGTGGGGGCTCTCGATTCTGGCCAGATCGATTTGGCTATAACACCGACCGGATCGGTGGATATGAGGGTCGACCATCAATTCGAACCCATCCTTCCGGCACGGAACGTCTTGGCCTGTGGTGCAGGTCATCCTCTGGTACGCAAGCGCAATCTGGCGACGGAGGATATGGTCAACTACCCTTGGGTCGCACCGTTGCCAGGCTCTCCCCTGGTTCTCGACCTGCACAACATCCTGCTGACGCTCGGCCTGGAGGAAGTGTCGGTGCGCTATGCAGGTGGGTCGCTGTTGAGCGTGGTGAACTATCTGGCGGGAACCGATGCGCTCACCATCCTGCCGCTATCGGTCGCCTATTCCTTCCGCCGCGAGGACAAGATCAGCATCATCCCGCTGGATATTCCCCAACCGGAACGCGTGCTGGGCATCCTGACGCGGAAGAAGCCCTATTCGAACCCGGCGAGCCGCAAGTTCATTGGCCATCTCCGCCGTGAGTCCGCCGAACTCCGCCGGGTCACGGAGAAGTACGATCGTTCGATCAGCTGGGCTCCCGGTCCTTTCATGGCGGAACGGAACCGTAAGCCTAACGAATAGGGTGCCCTCAGCCACGGGCACCCTTGGTGCGAGCAAGCACGAAGTCGTATTCGACCTCCCAGAATGGTCCGGCGAATTCCAGTTCGGCCGAGCGCTTGGCATCGTCGACCTTGTCGAACTCTGCCAGCAGGCTTTCTTTCACACCGAACACCGCGTCCGAATTGATATAGGGATCGTCGGGATCGAAAATGTGCGTTGTCAGCGTCTCGAAGCCGTCGGCCTTGAGGATGAAGTGAAGATGAGCAGGCCGATAGGGATGGCGGCCGAGCGCGGTCAGCATTTTACCTACCGTGCCGTCGTCAGGGATCGGGTAGTATTTCGGCTTCACGGCACGGAACCAGTAGCCCCCGTCAGGGCCGGTGCGGAACACGCCGCGCAAGTTGAAATCGGGCTGAATGCCTTTCTGCTGCACGTCGTAAAAGCCCTCGTCATTTGCCTGCCAGACATCGAGAACAGCATTGGCGACCGGCCTGCCTTCTATGTCCAGGATACGGCCGTGGATGACCATGTCCTCACCCTTCTGGTCGAGGCAGATGTTCGACCCCATGGGCAGTTCCGGCGCATCAGCGACGTGGAACGGTCCGAGCACCGTCGATTCCGAAGCGCCAGAGGGCTTGCGGTTGTTGATGGCGTCGACCAGCATGGAAACCCCGAGCACGTCGGAGAGCAGGATGAATTCCTGCCGCCACTCATTGCAAAGCTGTCCGGTTCTGGTCAGGAACATGATCGCCTGGAACCACTCGTCCTGGGTCGGCTCTATTTCCTTGACGGCTTCGTGCAGTTTCCGGGTGATCACTTCCATCACCTGCTTCAGCCGTTCATCCTTGGCGTTGCGGTTGCGGTCCGTGACGACCTCGACCGAGTTCTCCTCGGTGAAGAAACCTCTTTCATGCGCTTCCATGGCGGACCTCACAGGACCAGAACGGATTGCAATGCGCGGCGCAGTTCCGCGGTGGGATCGGCCGCCAGCGTCTCCCGGCGCCAGCAGACATGCTGATCAGGGCGGACGAGCACGAGGCCGCTGTCGCGGATCTCACGCTGCCCGGCCCAGTCGCCTGTCAGGTCCTGCCATTCCTGACGTGGGCCGATGACGTGGGCCCGAATGTCGATGCCCAGTTCCGCCGACAGGACCTTTGCAGCCTCGATCCAGCCGCTGCCGCCAATGCCGGTCAGCACGGTGAAGCGGCCTTTGCCGCACAGGTCGAGCGTCGAAACCCTGGTGCCGTCGGCACCGAAGACCCAGGCATGCGGCAAGCGTGCGCCGGGCCACGTTGTCGGATGATAGTGTAGTTCCGCATCCTTCTCGAAAGGAGGCTCCGCCTGGCCATCGCTTAGGATCGCGTTGGAGGTGTAGCGCTGGTTCATCTCCACGCCGTGGGCATCGAATTCGTAGACCTTGGCAGCAATGGTGGCGCGGATCTCCTGCCGCTGGGCCTCGGCGGCCGATGTGTTGTCGCAGCGCGCATCCATGTTCTGCTGCATCTTCACCGGATCGATGGAATCGAGAAGTCCGAGCGCCTTGAAGATTGGGCCGAACTCCTCGATCGATTTGTTGGCGCGGGTGACGATCTGCTTGGCGATGGGAGCACGCTCGACCTGATAGCTGTCGAGCAGTGCCTCGCCCGCTTTTCCCTCGAGCACATAGGCGAGCTTCCAGGCGAGGTTGAAGGCGTCCTGGATCGAGGTGTTGGAGCCAAGTCCGTTGGACGGCGGATGGCGATGGGTGGCGTCGCCCATACAGAACACACGGCCATTCTGCATGGTCGTGGCGTACATGTTGTTGACCGTCCATGTTGAGACGGACTGGATCTCGACCGGCAGGTCCGGCTCGCCCACTAGGTCGCGCACCACCTTGGTGGCGAAGGCCGTATCCACCTCGGGCGCAGGCTGGTTGATGTCGTAGCCCCAGACGATCAGCCATTCGTTCCATGGCCGCACCATGCGCACAAGCCCCATGCCAATGCCGCCAACGTCTGCGCCCGGCTGCACCACCCAGTAGAGCACCGAGGGCCGGTGCGCGACATAGCGTGTCAGGTCCGCCTTGAAGAGGATGTTCATCGATCCCCCGACGCCCATCTTGCCTTCGAAGGTGAGACCGGCGTCTTCCGCAACCTTGGAGTTTCCACCGTCGGCGCCCACGAGATACTTCGAGCGTACGGTCAATTCCTTACCCGTCAGGCGGTCGCGGCACGTGGTCGTGACGCTCTTCGCATCCTGCACATGCGAGATATATTCCGTCGACATGCGCGACTGCGTCCCGCGCGAACAGGCGGTTTTGTAGAGCAGCGGCTCCATGAGCGTTTGCGGCAGATCGTTCATATGCGACGGCGAGGAAAGTTGGTGCTCGGCACGGCTGAGGGGATGCCTGCCCCAGCTCTTCATGCGCCCGATCTCCTCGCCTGCAAGCGAGGTGCAGAACACATTCTCGCCCATCAGGTCCTGATGCGTGGCGAACATATAGGCTTCGTCCTCGACGTCGCGGCCAAGGTCGCGCAACACTTCCATCGTGCGCTGGTTGGTAATGTGTGCGCGCGGCGTATTGGCGAGCCAGCGGTAGCGGTTGATCACCATATTGTCGATGCCGTAGGTGGCGAGCAGCGCGGCGCAGGCCGAGCCGGCCGGGCCGGTCCCAATGATCAGAACGTCAGTTTCAATGTCAGCCATGCGGCACTCCCTTGGTAGTCGAGGATGCGCCCGTCAGGATGCGACGGACGGGAAAGAGTTGAATTCCGGTTCGGTCGGCGAACAGGCCCCACAGCCCGCGCGGGGCAAACAGCATCACAATGATACCGATGAGGCCAAGAACAAGCAGGTACCATGAGCCGTAATCGGCAAGCAGGTTCTGCAGGATGAAGAAAACGATCACCCCGACGATCGGCCCCTCGATGGTGCCGATGCCGCCGATGACCACGATGAAGATCACATAGGCTGTCCAGTCGGTCAGAGAGAACGCGGCCTCGGGCGAGATGCGGGCTTTCTGCACATAGATCAACGCGCCGGCAATCCCGGTCACCAGAGCTGCGGCGAGATAGACCACCGATTTCATCCAGCCCGGATCGACGCCAACGGAGCGCGCAGCCTCCCGGTTGTCGCGCACGGCCGCAAGCCCTAATCCCTGCTTCGAGCGCAACAGCTTGTAGATGAAACCGATCGTCGCGCAGGCAAGGACAAGCGCCAGCCAGTAGCACACGATGTCGGCGGCCTGCGAGGGACGTACACCCAGCCAGTCGCTCACCAAACCTACACCAAACATCTCGCGCGTCGCGCCCGATGGCAACGACGTGCCTGTTCCGCCGCCCAGCGCTTTCCACTGCGCGAGCAGGAGCCGCACCACCTCGGCGATGACCCAGGTTCCAATGGCGAAATAGGCGCCTTGCAAGCGGAATGCGAAGAATGCGACCGGGATAGCAAGCACCGATGCCGTAATGCCGGCGAGAAGGATGCCGACGATCGGATCGAGCCCGGCGAGGATGACGACGGCGAACATCGTATAGGCGCCAAAGCCGACGAAAGCCTGCTGCCCGACCGAGACGAGGCCGGCATAGCCCGCAAGCAGGTTCCAGCACTGGGCGAGCACGAGCATGGTCAGGATAAAGAACAGATCCTGAATGACGCTGCGCGAAACGAATAGGGGTGCAGTTGCCGCGGCGATCACCACGGCTAGAGCCACGAGACCAAAGGCTGAGGAGGCGCGCGTTCGCGTTTCTACCCCCCAAGAGGAAAATGCATGGTCCGCCATATTAGTCCACCGCCCGTGGAAAGAGGCCTCGGGGCCATATGAGAAGCACGAGAAGGAACGCGACGTGGCCGGCCAGAATCTGCCACTCGGGATTGATCGACGCGCCGACCGTCTGCGCCACCCCGATGATGACGCCGCCGGCCAGTGTTCCCCAGAAGGAACCGAGACCGCCGATGATTACCGCCTCGAAGGCATAGATCAGGCGCGCCGGCCCCATGGTCGGATCGAAATTCGCGCGTGTGCCGAGGTAGAGCGCGGCGATGGTGACGACGACCATCGCAAGGCCAGTTGCGGTCGCAAAGACGCGGTGCGGCTGAATGCCCATCAGTCCCGCCGTCTCCCGGTCGTCGGAGGTAGCGCGGAAGGCGCGGCCAAGCGCGGTGCGGTAGAACAGCAGATTGAGGCCGACGATGACGGCGACCGCCGACACGAAGGTGAGAAGCGGCATGGTGCCAACGCTGATCGGCCCTAGCTGCAGCGACGCCGTTTCCAGCTCACTCGCGGAAATACGCCGGCTATCGGCAGAAAAACCCTCGAGAAGCGCGTTCTGGATGACGATCGAGAGGCCGAAAGTCACGAGAAGCGGCGGCAGGATGTCGTTGCTGAGCGTGCGGTTCAGGAGCCAGAATTGCAGCGCCCAGCCGAGCGCAAACATCACCGGCATTGCGATGACCGCGGCAACGAACGGGTTGAGGCCGAGCGTCGTCACGAGCAGCAGCACCAGGAAAGCGGCGAGCACGATCAGGTCGCCATGGGCAAGATTGACGAGCCGCATGATACCGAAAACGAGGCTGAGGCCGGCGGCGAAGAGCGCATAGAGCCCGCCCAGCAGCACGCCTTGAACGATGGTGTCGAGCCAGTTCATCGCGCATGTGCTCCGAAGTAGGCTGCATGGATGTCGTCGCGGCTTATAGCGGCGGGCATACCCGAAAGCGTGATGCGCCCCTCCATCATGCAATAGACCCGGTCGGCCACCTTGAGCGCCTGACCGATGTCCTGTTCGACAATGATAATGGAGGCTCCGGCTTCGCGGATGCGTGGAAAGGCGGCGTATATGTCCTTGATGACGACCGGCGCGAGGCCGAGGCTGATCTCGTCGCAGAGCAGCACACGCGGATTGGACATCAGCGCCCGGCCGATCGCCACCATCTGCTGCTGGCCGCCGGACAATGCGGTGCCCGGACGGTTGCGGCGTTCCTTGAGCACAGGGAAAAGATCGTAGACCGTGCCGAGCGTCCAGGCGCCGCTGCCTGACCGTCCATATGCTCCGATCTGGAGATTTTCCTCGACGGTGAGCGAGGGGAAGAGCTTGCGGCCTTCCGGCACCATGGCGATGCCCTGTGCCACGACATCCGGGGCCGGCATGGCGCCGATCGGGCGGCCGTCGAAAAGGATATGGCCCGGCTGATTGGCGATGAGGCCGGAGAGCGAGCGCATCAGCGTCGTCTTGCCGGCGCCGTTGGCGCCTATGATCGCCAGCGTTTCGCCTTCCTCCAGCCGGATATCGACGCCGAACAGCGCCTGGAAGTCGCGGTAGAAGGCCGTCAGCTCCCTTGTTTCGAGAAGCGCCATCAGACTTCGATCCCGAGGTAGATTTGCCGAACGGACTTGGAGGCCATGATGTCGTCGGGCTTGCCCATGGCGATCACCTTGCCGAAGTCGAGCACCAGCAGACGGCCGACCACCGAGGTCAGCGCGTGCAGGATGTGCTCGACCCAGACAATCGAGACACCGGCCGCGTGGATAGATCTGATCGTGTCCACCAGTTCCTGGCATTCGCCTTCGGTCAGGCCGCCGGCTATCTCGTCGAGCAGCAGAACTTTCGGCTGCGTGGCGAGCGCGCGCGCGAGTTCCAGCCGCTTGCGCTGCAGCAGCCCGAGGCTTCCCGCCGTCTGGTTGGCGCGGGCTATCAGGCCGGTTTCCACGAGAATATCGGCGCAGCGGTCCGACACGTCCTTTTCCGTCCTGTTGGAGCCGAAGGCTGCCGCCACCAGCAGGTTCTCGAACACGGTGAGCTTTTCGAAGGGCTGCGGAATCTGGAAGGTCCGCCCGATGCCGGCGAGGCAGCGCACCATCGGCGGCTGGCGTGTCACGTCAGCGCCGTCAAAGGTTACCGTGCCGCCGTCGACGCGCAGGTTGCCGGTGATCAGGTTGAACAGCGTCGATTTGCCCGCGCCGTTCGGTCCGATCACGCCGAGCGCCTCGCCCTTTTCCAGCGCGAACGAAACCTGGTCGGCGACCTTCAGGGCGCCGAAGCTTTTCGAGACGTTGTCGAGCGCGAGTATGGGCATTCTGTTTCCCCGTCGTGTCCATGCGCCACGACGGCGGCGGCATGGGAAAGAAGGCAATCGCCTTCCTTCCCGATCCGGCCGCCGTCGCGTCCCCGGCAGCGGCCTTAGGCAATCGCCTCCATCTGGCCACCGGTCGGTATATGCGGCGCCGTCTTGTTGTCGACGATGACCAGTTCGTAGCCGCCGGCGTCCTTCACGCGCCACTGGCCGCCGACCAGCGGCGTCTTGGCGATGTTCTTCGCCGCAAACGGCGGAACATTGGCTCCATCCCAGGCGACGCGGCCGACGATGGTGTCGAGCCTGGTCGTAGCGATCGCCTCGATGACCGCGGCACTGTCGCTGGGATCGGCGCGCTTCAGCACGTCTACCGCCACTTCGAAGAGGGCATGGACGAAACCGATCGGCTGGGTCCATGGCCGGCCGGTGGCCTTCGTGAAGCCTTCCGCGAGTTGTCCAGCGGTTTCACCTGTCAGTGACGACTTGAAAGGATGGCTTGCCGACCACCAGACTTCGCAGGACAGGTTGTGACCGGTCTTGCCGAGCGCTTCCACTGCCTGCGGGAACAGGATGGCCTTACCGATCGAGGCGACCTTGGGTTTGAAGCCCTGCTGCTGAGCCTGGTTCCAGAAGGTGGTGAAGTCCGGCGGGATCATGACGCCGGTGATGATTTCGGAGCCATCCGACTTGAAGGCATTGATCTGCGCGGAGAAATCGTCCGTCAGGTTCTGGTAGCGGCCCGGGTCGACCAGCGTATAGCCGCCCTTTTCCAGCACCGGCGGGAAGCCCACGGTCTTGTCGCCCCAGGCATTTCCGTCCCCGTCGTTCGGGAAAAGGCCCCCAACCTTTTTATTGGTATCGATCTGCCCCCACATATTGGTGTAGACGGCGATCACATCTTCCAAGCCCCAGAAGAAATGGAAAGCGCTGTTGAAGGGCTTCCAAGTCGACGGGTCGCCCGGATTGCCCTGCTGGCCAATGAACCAGGGTTGCCATGGGGCGGCGGTCGAAATACAGGGCACGTCCTCGGCCTCGCAGGTCGTCGCAACCGGGTTGGTGGTTTCCGGTGTCGAGGCAACGAGCATGATGTTGACCTCATCGTCAACGATCAGTCCCTTGGCAACCTCGGCAGCGCGGTTCGGGTTCGACTGGCTGTCCTTGACGATGACCTCGATATCGAGCCCAGCCGACTTGGCGGCGGTCTTGAAGCCTTCAACGATAAACTTGTCGGCCTCGGCAAAGGCCGCGAGCGGCCCGGTCTGCGGGCTGACATAGCCGAGCTTGATCTTGGCACCCTGGGCAATGGCCGGCATGGCTAGACCCGACGTCGCGACAAGCGCGCCGGTGGCGGCTGTATTCTTCAGCAGTTCGCGTCTGGTAATCATGTGCTTTCTTCCTCCCAAAAGAAACATTCAAAGCGGCAGGCGCCGTCCTTCCCAGGCATCCTGGAGCAGAGAACGGATGGATTCGCGGTCGATCGGCCGCGGATTGTCATAGGGATTACGGGTGGCGATCTCGGCGGCGCGGTCGAGATCACTTTCCGAAAGCCCGAAATCCCTGAGCGCCATCGGCGAGCCGATGGACTTGGCGAAATCGTAGAGACCCTGCCCCGGCGTGCCGCCAAAGATGTCGGAAACCGGCTGCAGCAGTTCCGGCACGGCCGCCGCGTTGAAGCCGATCGTGTGCGGCAGCATGATCGCGTGTGTTTCAGCGTGCGGGGTGTCGAAACTACCACCCAGCGTGTGGCATATCTTGTGATGCAGCGACATCGCCACCTGCCCGAGCACGGTGCCGCACAGCCACGCTCCATAAAGCGCTTTCTCCCGCGCTTCCATGTCCTGCGGCTTCTCGACGATGACAGGCAGGGCTTCCTTCAGAGCGCGAATGCCATCCGCGGCCATCATGTTGGTGATCGGGTTGCGGTCGCCGGCATAAAGCCCCTCGGCGGAATGGGCGATAGCGTTTAACCCGCTCGTGACGCTCATGGCGACCGGCAGGCCGACGGTCAGCTCGGCGTCGTAGATCACCACCTCCGGCAAGACCTTCGGGCTGCGTAGCGTTGTCTTGATGCCGCCTTCGGTTTGGCCGAGGATCGGAGTGACTTCCGAGCCGGCATAGGTCGTCGGGATGACGATCTGCGGAATGTCGGTACGGTAGGCCATGGCCTTGCCGAGGCCGGTGGTGGAGCCTCCGCCGAGCGAAACCACACAATCGGCATCGAGTTCCGTAGCGTGCGCGATGGCGCGTTCCGTCACCTCGACCGGCGTATGCATTGTCGCGCCCGGGAACACGCCGACTGCCGGACCGCCGAGACGCTTCGCCAGCGCCTCGCCGTCAGCCGCCTGATGCGGCGTGGACAGAACCAACGCACGCTTGCAGCCCAGCTCCGCGAGCCATCTGCCGACATCGGCGCTGGCGCCCAAGCCGAAAACGATGCGGGCAGCGTTTCCTTGATAGGAGAAGTTCATCGTCATGGCGACTGACGCTCCTGCCTTGCCCGGACCATCACGAAGGTGAAATCAAGCGACCATCTGGCGCCGCGCGACTGATCCGGCTTGAAGGCGCCGATCAGCTCCTGCTTGACACCGAAAAGGGCGTCTTCGCTCAGATGCGGGTCGGCCCCGTCATAGATATGCGTCCTTATTGCCTCGAAGCCGTCCGCCCTGACGATGAAGTGCAAATGGGCGGGACGACGCAGCGGGAAGCCGACAGCACCGAGCATCTGTCCCACAGGGCCATCGCACGGAACGGCGTATCCCGAGGGCTTGATCGTGCGGTAATGGAAAGCACCGTCGGACCCGGTTGTGAACACGCCGCGCAGATTGAATTCCGGCTGCATATCCGGCTGCTGGTTCTCGTAGAAACCTTGAGCGTTCGCCTGCCAGGTCTCGATCACTGCGCCTGCGACGGGCTTGCCATCTAGGTCGATGACATGGCCCGACACCTCCAGCGGCTCGCCTATCCCATCCAGGGAGATGTTGGCGCCCAGTGGGAGCCGTGGCGCGTCCGCCCGGTAGAATGGTCCCCGGACCGTATTCGGGGTCGCGCCTTTTGGCCGACGCGAATTGATTTCCTCCACCAACGCCGTGATGCCGAGCAGATCCGACAGGAGGACCCATTCCTGGCGCTTTTGATCGCTTGCGTGACCGACCTCTGTCAGGAACTCGATGGCTTTACGCCATTCGGCGGAAGTGGGCCGTGTTTCGACGATGAAACGATGAAGGTGATCGACAAGAGATGATAGTGCCTTAGGCAGCTTTCCCGAGGAATGCCGCGCCAGGCGCTCCGCCACGATTTCCGCGGAGTTGTTCTCGCTGAACGATAGAGCTGCCATGGTTCCTCCCACGGCTGCACGGTATCAACAAGTTGCGTAGCACTTGATAATTTTTTTGATCATTAATATTCCTTATTGCTATGAAGATCGATGAAAAGCATCTCATCCAGCTTGCAGCTGTCGTGCAGGCAGGAGGCGTCACCGAAGGCGCAAGCCTGCTCGGGCTAACTCAACCAGCCGTTTCGCGCACCATCGCGCAGCTGGAGAGGCGGGTAGGCGAGCCTCTGTTCGTCAAGGGACGGCGGCCGCTGCAGCCAACGCCGCTGGGTCGCGCGCTTGCCGACCACGGCCAGGCGATGCTAACTGCCTCGCGCAAGGCCTCCGCGCTGGTCGACGGCTTCCGCCATGGGCGCACGGGCGTGGTTCGGATCGGCGGCAGTCCCTTCTTCACCGACGCCCTCGTCGCCGGCATGATCGCCGAGTTCCAACATGCCTATCCCGATGTCCGGGTCGAACAGAGTTACGGTTACCTTCCCGACCTGCGTGCTGCGATCAACGCCGACCGGATCGATCTTGCCGTCTGCCCCATCGACATTCTGGAGGAAGGCTCCGGCCTGCGTTTCCAGGAAGTTCTTCCGGGTCGCAACGTCGTCGCCTGCCGTGTGACACACCCGCTATTGATGCGGCGAAAGCTCGATCCCAAGGAACTTCTCGACTACCCGTGGATTTCCCCGCCGCCAGGCAGTCCGCTGATGGCCGACTTGCGCAACCTCGTGCTGTTCCTCGGTGCAACGGAGGCGAAGATCCGCTATTATGGCGGCTCCCTGACCGCTGCGATCAACTACATGAAGGCAAGCGACGCATTGACGATCCTGCCGCACAGTGTGGTCTTCGCCTACCGCAATGATAAGGCGATAACAGCGCTGCCGATCAACATTCCGCATCCCGAGCGGGCGCTCGGCATCCTTCACCGTGCCGAGGACCTGGGCGCGCCGGCGGTCGAGGCCTTCTCGAACCACATCCAGAAAAGCTTCGAGAACCTGAAGCACCTGATCAAACGCCACGAGAACGCGGTCGTCTGGGGTCTGTGATGCCTGACGCACTCCGAAGCGGGGCCGCGCAAGCCTGCGCTTCAGAAGGTGGCCGAATCGTCGGGCCAAAGCAGGATCGGCACGCGACTTGCGCCCGTGAGCGGGTGTAGGCCGTGCCATCTCCGGTTGGCATAGACGAGCGTTTCCGCAAGTTGCATCTCGTGTGCGAACGACGAGACCTCCAGCAGCTCGGCAGTGACGATGCAGGCGCCCGGAACAGCAAAGCGCTCGCGAACAGCCGCTCGAAACCACAGGTCGACCTGCGGGTAGTACGGCTCTCCGGTCGCGAGCCGCTCCCACCGCACACCATCGCCGAAACGGTCCTTGCCGCTCGTCGCACATAGTTGCGCAAGCTGCATGTCGTCCTGCCGCGCGAAATGCACCACGATGGTTTCGGCCCGTTTCGCCGCCGCCGCGCTTGACGAATTGTCCGACAGCGAGAAAGCGACGGTCGGCGGCGAGACGCTGATTGAGATCAGCGAGCTCAGCGTGAGCGCGACCGGCCCGTCACCCGGGTCGGCCGTGATGATTGCAACCCCGGATGGATGATGACGGAAGGCCGTCAGGAACGCCTCCGCCACCCCCGCCTCTCCAACCGGAGGCGCCGGCCGAACCTGTTGATCCGGACGTGCGCTCATCTCTTTTCGACCAGATCGTAGAACTGCCAGGCGCGATCGCTCCACAACCCGCCGATCTCGCGGCCAGCCGCCGACACGATGTTGTTGTTGATCGTGAAGTGGTTGGCGGCCGTCATCATCTCGCGGTAGATGCGCTGCATCACGCCCTTGCGAAGCGATGCGCCGCCGGCGGCGCGATAGACGAACTGGCAGGCGTCGACGCCGGCCTCATGCACTTCCGATTTCGCGAGGTGGATCAGGCTGATCTGCCGGGTGGAGACATGTTTGCCTTCCTCGATTGACGCTTCCACTTCGCGCCAGATTTCGAACAGGAAGGCGCGGGCGGCGCGAACACGGGCCTCGGTCCGCCCATAGTCGAACCAGAATTTTTCGCTTTCACCAAGCAAGCCGGCGCGGCCCGTCTTGGTCAATGCGAACTTGGCCACTTCGTCCAGCAGGCGGCGCGACGCGCCGATCGCCCAACCCGAATGGCCGATGGCGGCAAGGCCGACGACGCCGAGGCTGAAGAATTCCTTCTGGCGCTGCGGCTCTGCGGTCAGGATCGGGAATACCATGTCATCGGCGATGAAGACGTCCTTGGCAGCATAGTCGATGCTGCCGGTGCCCTGTAGGCCGAGCACCTCCCAGTTGCCGAGAAGGTCGTGATCTCCGACGGGGGCGTGGGCGCAAAGCACGACCACGTTGCCGTTCTCATCCTTGGCGGGCTGGCCGTTGCCATCATCGAGAAGCGCTGCGGTGTGAGTATAGGTCGCGTGGTAAATGCCGCTCGCATAGGACCACTTGCCGTTCAAGCGGTAGCCGCCATCGACCTTCTTCAGCATGCCGGTGGGCGTGCCCTGCCCTGAAAAGCGATTGTCCTCGCCTGGGACGAACAGGCGCGCGATGGCGCTATCGGGCAGGAAGGCCGCCGACATGGCGCCGATGCAGGCATGCACCATCGACACCCAACCGGCCGCGCCGCTGTGGTAGGTGATCGCCTCGATAAGCTTCAACCCTTGTGTCGGCGAGAACTGGGCTCCGCCCTGTTCCTCGCTCGCGAAGATGTGCGACATCCTGAGCGGGGCGAGGGCTTTGAACGTCGTCTCGTCGAGACGCCCAAGCGCTTCGGTCTCAACCGCATGTTCCTCAAGGACCGGTCCGATCTTGCGAACCTGCTCCATAAGAGCGTTGAAATCGGTCTTTGTTCCCCAATAACCGGATGCGTGTTTCAGCGGTGCGTTCATCTCAATTCCTCCTTCGTCTATAGGTTGCGCGAGGTGCGGCATTGATCTGCCAACCCCGCAGTGAGGCGTTCGCGAGGCTCAGCCCGCGAGAAAATCGCCAAGCGCGCTTACGGTCTCCGGCTTCTCCTGCATTGCGAAATGGCCGGCGTCTGGAATGATCAACAATCGGGCATTGGGTATGCGTTCAGCCCAGATTGCGGCTTGCAGGGCCGGCAGCATGCGGTCCTTCTCACCCCAGACGACAAGCGTCTCGTTGGGTATCCGGCTCAGCCAGCGCCCAAGATTGGGATGCCCCATGCCGTGGACACCGAGAATGCGTCCCAACGCCTGGCCTTCCTTTTCCCGGGCGGCCAGGAATTCATCCAGGGGCGGACATTCGGCACCGCCCGGGAAATAGCGCAGCGCGACATCGACATTGTGGGCGAGGTAGGCTGGAAGCGCTTCCGGGCCGATACTGGCGAGATCGGCACCAGGATGGTCGGGATGGTTGAGACCGGCAGGCGCATTCAGCACCAGCCGCGAAAACCGCTCACCGGCAACGACGGCCATCTCGGCGGCCATCCAGCCACCCATCGAATGGCCGACGAGATGCGGGCGGTCGAGACCGAGCGCGGAAACGAGGCGCAAATTGTGAGCAATCATGTCCTGCATGCCCACGAAATGGGACGCCTCGTCACTCTCGCCGAAACCTGGATGAAAAGGCAGATAGACGCGGAAGCGATCCGCAAGGCCCCGCGCCCAGGCGTAGCCCTCGAGGGTGGCAGCGCCGTGCAGCGCAAGTACGGCAGGGCCAGTGCCGATCGCCTTGACGACAGTGCGCAAGCCGTCGATGTCCAAAGTCAGGGTCTCGAATTCCATTTTTACTCCTCCACCAATCGTCAGTTCACCCGAGCGCGGGCGTAATCAGAACCTTGCATTGCGTTGTCCGGCATCGCAGGCCCTCGAAGGTTCCGGGAATGTCGATAAAGCCGATCTTCCCGGTCACCAGTGCCTGCGGCTGGTAGTCGCCCGGCCCGAGTGCGCGAAGCGCGGTTTCGAACTCGGCCATCGAGAAGAAGACGGCGAAGACGATCTGGATTTCCTTGGACAGTGCTGCAAAGGGATCCCACTCATCGCCGCCGACGCAGAGCCCCACTGCGACTACCGTGCCGCGATGGCGAACGAGGCGGCAGGCCAGGTCGATAAGGCCACGTTTGCCGACGCATTCGAAGACGATGTCCGGCTCTCCTCCGGCAAGCTCGCTAAAGTCTTTTGCGAGATGCGGCCCCGACAGCGCGAAACCGGTCGCGCCTATCGCAGCCGCTCGGTCCTGCTGGTGTCGGTTGATGTCGGCAACGACCACGTCGCGGGCGCCGAACCGACGCGCCCAGAAGGCGACGAGAAGGCCGATTGGTCCCGCACCGAGGATCAGCACACGGTCGCCCGGCTTGACGCCCGAGCGCATGACGGCATGCAGGCCGACCGCCAGAGGTTCGGCAAGAGCACCCTCTTCCATCGGCAGATTGTCCTGCAGATGCCGGCACTGCCGCGCCGCAACGGCGGTGAACTCAGCGTAGCCGCCGCCAATCAGACGCATTTCAGGACACCAGGCGGGTTCACCCCGGCGGCAACTGTCGCAATGGCCGCAGCCGCGCATCGGCGCGACGGCCACGCGGTCTCCGGGCTGGAAATCGGTCACTGCGCTGCCGCAGCCGACGATCTCACCTGCGAATTCATGACCGAGGACGTCGGACTTGTTGAGGCCGAAGGTCGAAGGATCCTCCGTCATGTGCAGGTCGGAGCCGCAGATGCCGCAGGCTGCGACACGCAACAGCACCTCGTCCGCAGCCGGTTCGGGCCGGCTCACGTCATTGATGCGCAGCGGCAGGCCGATGCCATCGAACACCGCAGCTTTCATTGCCGTTCCTCCACCAATGTACGTCGTGTCGGAAACCAGGGCGCATCGACGACCTTGCAAATGAGACCCCAGATACCGCTCCTGGCGAACAGCGCCATGAACAAGGTGAGAAGGCCGAGCACGACGAGGTAGGTTGCGCCATACTGGCCGAACCAGCGGTCGGCGAAGAAGTAGATGAGGGCGCCGATGATCACACCCTCGAGCGAGCCCAGTCCGCCGACCATGACGATGAAGATTGCGATGTTGGCCCAGTTGGGATCGTAGGCGGACGGCGGCGTGATGCGCAGCTGCGCCATGAAGTAGATCGCCCCGGCAAGCCCCGTGCCGACGGCGGCCGCCACCCAGATCAGGAAGCGCAGGCGGCCGACATTGACGCCCTGGCTTGCGGCCGCGACCGGATTGTCGCGCATGGCAATCAGGGCAAGGCCGTAGCGCGAACGTAGCAGCCAGTAACTGCCGCCGACGGTGACGAGCAGCATCAGCGCCGCTAGGAGAGAGATGCCGACAGCGCGTTCCGTGGCGGAGTAGCCGGTCATGACACGAAGGCTCATGCCGGCGCCGGCATTCACATAACCGAAGTTCGACGTCGCGAGCCGCATCACCTCCGCAACCACCCAGGTGCCGATTGCGAAATAGGGACCGTCCAGCCGATGCAGGAGCCCGTAGGTCGGGATCGCCAGCAGGGCTGGCGCTATCATCGCCAGAACCACTGCTACGAACGGGTCGACGCCCCAGAGTTGCGCAATGATGAACATCATGTAGGCGGCGACACCGACGAAAGCTTGCTGTCCGACCGAGACGATGCCCGCATAGCCTGCAAGCATGTTCCACATCTGGGCGATGGCGATGTAGCAGCACAGTCGTACGATGTCGCGGATCAGACCCTGGCTGGCCCACAGCGGCATGGAGGCGACGGCGACCAATACCACCACGCTCAAGATCAAGGCGACGATACTGGATGTCGTCCGGCGCTGAACCCGAACCCGGGGACGATCGAACGTAGTCGTCGAAGCTGCGGCGAGCGCGTCTGTCACGGCTTCAGTCCTTTCCGAGAAGACCCTGCGGTCGCAGGGCAAGGATGAGAAGGAAGACGAGATGGCCAGCAAGAATTCCGAAACCCGGATCGATACGGAAGCCGATGGACTGGCTGATGCCGAGCACCATGGCGCCGAGAAAAGCACCCCAGATCGAGCCCATGCCGCCGATGATGACCGCCTCGAACGCATAGATCAGCTGGAACGGGCCGTCGGCCGGTGCCACGGTGGCCCGCATCGACTGGAAGATGGCAGCAAAACCAAGGATCGCCACGGCAACGGCCGTAGCGCCGGCATACACCCCTTTGGGATTGACGCCGGTCATTGCGGCAGCCTCGACATCCGCCGAGGCAGCCCGAAGCGATCGACCGAACCGCGTGTAGCGCAGGGTTGCGTCCAGCCCGCCGGTAAGCAAGGTCGCGGTCGCCAGGACGATGACCGGAAGCACCCCGACATAAAACGTGCCGAGCTGGAATGAGGCTTGTGCGATATCGCCGCCCCCGAGCGAACGGGTGTCCGCGGACCAGACCTGCAGCATGGCGTTCTGCAGGGCGACGGACAGGCCGAATGTTGCAATCAGCGAAGGAAGCGGATCCGCACCCACCACCCGATTCAGGATCAGGCGTTGCAGCAGAAGGCCGAGGATCGCCCCGAGCGCCACCAGCACCACCAGAACCGTCCAGGGGCCGAGCGCGAAGGTGGCCGCCAGGCTGATACCCGTCAGCGCAAGTAGGATCATCAGGTCGCCATGGGTAATGTTCACGATGCGCATGACACCGAACATCAACGCCATGCCCAAAGCATACTGCGCATAGAGACCGCCTAGCAGGACCCCCTGCACGAGACCGTCAAGCCACTGCATGGGCGCCTCCGAAATAGGCCGCGCCGATCACCTCGCGCGATATGTCCTGTGAGCGGCCCGTCAGGCTGACCCGACCTTCCAGCATGCAATACAGGCGGTTGGATGCAGAGCGCGCCAACCCGACGTCCTGCTCCACAAGGATGATGGCCGTGCCATTGGCCGAGATCGACGGTATTGCCCGGTAGATTTCCTTCACGACTTTTGGCGCAAGGCCCAGGCTGATCTCGTCACACAAGAGCAACCGCGGCTGATTGAGCAAAGCCCGGCCTATTGCAACCATCTGCTGCTGACCGCCGGAGAGCGATTGCACCGGCACTGCCTGTTTTTCGCGCAGGATCGGAAACAGCTCGAAAACCCGATCGAGCGTCCAGGCCGTTCCTCGTGGCACCGCCGCATGATCGATAGCGACCCTCAGATTATCAACGACCGACATGCCCGTGAAAAGGCGGCGGCCTTCCGGCACGATGGCGACGCCGTCGGACACCATCCGATTGGGCTTGCTCCCGCCGACGGGACGACCATCAAGGCGCACCATTTCAGGCGCCACGCGCAGCAGTCCCATAATCGATTTCAGCAATGTCGACTTGCCGGCACCGTTGGCGCCGATCAGCGCGACGACTTCGCCCTCGGAGATCTCGAAGTCTATGCCGTAGAGCGCCTGGAAATCGCCGTAACGTGCCACCAGCCCTTGGGTTGAAAGAAGTGTGCTGCTCATCCTTCAACCCCCATGTAAACACGCCTGACCTCGGGGTCCGTGATGACGTCCTCCGGCACGCCTTCGGCGATCTTCTCGCCGAAGTTCAGAACCATCATCCGGTCGGCCACGGCAAGAAGCGCGTGCAGAACATGCTCGATCCACACGATGGTGATGCCGCGATCGCGGATGCGGCGGATCAGGGACACGAGTTCCCTGCCCTCTTCATCCGTCAATCCGCCGGCGATTTCGTCCAGAAGCAGGAGCTTCGGACCGGAAGCCAGAGCCCGCGCCAATTCGAGGCGCTTGCGGTCGAGAAGTGTGAGCGTGCCGGCGGAGCGGTTCGCCTTATCCGAGAGCTCGCAGTCCCGAAGGATCTGCGCGCACCAGGCATAGCACTCGGCTTCCGAGCGCCCGCCGCCGAACGATGCGGCGACAAGAAGGTTCTCGAAAGTGGTCATCCCAACATAGGGACGCGGAATCTGGTAGGTGCGGCCGATGCCGATGCGGCATCGTCGGTATGGCGGCTGGCCGACAAGCGGCTGCCCTGCGAAGGCCAGTTCGCCGCTGTCTACACGCAGATCACCACTGACCAGATTGAAAAGAGTCGTCTTGCCCGCGCCGTTCGGCCCGAGGATACCGAGGACCTCACCGGTTCGAACCTCGAAACTGACATCATGCAGGACACGCAGCGCGCCAAAGGCTTTGCTCAGTCCTCGTGCCTCAAGTATTATGCCGTTTGCCATGCTCCTCCGTTCCCGGTCTGTGACCGGTGGCGTGGCTTTCGCTATCCGGCCTTGGCCTCTTCAACAGGCCAAGGCATGATTTTGTGCAGTCCGTCTCAGGCGGACCACGGCATGGGCTTCATCTTCTGCTCCGGTTCGAACAGCTTGTTGACCGAGTTGTCGACGATCTTGAGATCGTAGGGCCACTTCTCGCCCTTGACCCACTGGCCACCGAAGATGGGCGTGGTGGATACGTTCTTATGCGGACCGGAAGAGAAATCGACCTTGCCGACCAGCGTCTCCATCTTGGTTGCGACGAGCGCTTCGCGGTTGGCCTCGCGATCAAGCGGGTTGGACGACCGCTTGAAGACGTCCAACGCCACTTCCCAGATTGCATGGCTGTAGCCCAGCGGCTGCGTCCATTGCTTCTTGGTCTCGTTCTCCCACAGATCGGCGATCTCGCGGCTGAGCTGTCCGGTGAGCGTGGATTTGAAGGGGAAGGCCGGCGTCCACCAGACCTCTGAAGACATGCCGTCCCCAAGAGGCCCGAGCGCCTGCACGCCCGAGGGAAAGAGAAGGGCAGCGGCGACCGTTACTGCCTTTGGCTTGTAACCTTGCTGCGCGCACTGGTTTACGAAGGTCTTCAGGTCGTCCGGATAGGTGATGCCGCCGATGATGTCGCAGCCGGCCTGCTTGAACGCGCTGATCTGGGCGGAGTAATCATTCGTGCGCGGCTGGAAGAAACCTGGCACGACGATCTCAAACCCGGCCTTCTGGGTCGGTACCGGCAGCCCATAATTGGTGTTGCCCCAGGTTTCACCATCGGCGTTCTGCGGAAACAGCAGGCCGACCTTGCGGTTGGTGTCGATCGTGTTCCACAGGCCGACGAAAGTGTTGAGCGCCTCATCGAGGCCCCAGAAGAAGTGATAGGTCCATTTGAACGGCTTGTCCTGGCCGCCGCGCGGGAAGATCACCGCCTGCCACGGAGCGCCGGTGGAGAGACATGGGCACTCGTAGAGCTCGGCCTGGTCTGCAGAAGGGCTCACAGTATCGGTGGTCGAGGCAGGCAGAAGCAGGTGCACCTCCTCATTAAGAATGAGATCTCCCGCCACTTCTGCCGCCCGGTTGGGATTGGACTGACTGTCACGCATTATGATCTCGACATCGAAACGACCGGCAGTTGTCTCGAGGCCGTCCTTCACTACCTCCTTGACCTTGGCGAGTGCCCAGCCGTCGGTCTCGCCGAACAGGGCAAGCGGACCGGTTGCAGGCGTTACAAAACCGATCTTGATCGTGCCGGCCGATTGGGCGCGGGCCACCATCGGCGCGCCCAGTGTCGAAGCCGCAAGCCCGGCGCCAATACCCTTCAGCACCGAACGGCGCGACGGTTGAGAAAAATTCGTCTTCAGGTCCATTATGGTCTCCTCCCTCAGTGTGTTTATGTTCCCGTCATTCGCCGGCCTCTCCCGAACCGGCGGCAACTGTCATGCGATACGGTGCATTGCTCCCCCGTCGATGACGATCTGGCTGCCCGTCACATAGGAAGAGCATGGGGACGCGAGGTAGAGCGCGAGGCCCTTGATGTCTTCGGTGTCGCCGATTCGGCCGATCAGGGATTGCGCCTCGAAAGCCTTGCGATCCAAGGGGATCTTCAACCTCCCGCCAGCGATATTGGTCATGAAGGGGCCGGGCGAAATGCAGTTGATGAGGATGCCGAATGCGCCCAGTTCCATGGCCATCTGGCGGACGAAATGATCCACGCCGGCCTTGGCAGGCATGTAGGGGGTTCCGACGATCGCCTCATTGATCTGCGCCGCAATCGAGGACGTGACGATGATACGTCCGCCCCCCGTCGCCTTCATATGCCGTGCGGCATGTTTCACCGTGGTGTAGACGGAAGTGAGATTGACCTCGATGACTCGGTCCCAGTGGTCGTCGTCCAGAACGTCGATCGCGCCTTCCGGGATGCGCTCGCCGGTGGTCGACAGGAAGCCGGGACCTGCATCGATGCCTGCATTGGCGAAGACCACGTCGATCCGACCATGGCGTTCAGCAACGGCGTCGAAGGCAGCCGCCATCCCTGCGCGATCCGAGACGTCGAGAGCCTGGCCCCAGACGTCCGCGCCGTCACGCTGCAATTCTTTCACAACCACATCGAGATTGCCTGCATCACGATCGAAAATGCAGACACGCGCACCATTGTCCGCCATGACCTCGGCATAGGCGCGTCCAATGCCGCTCGCTCCACCGGTCACAATGACCGACCTGCCCCTCACATTGAACATTTCCTGCAATGCAGCCATGCCGTCCTCCCTCACATCGGAAGGTAGCAACAGCCAGCGCTACGCATGATCATTTTTTTGATGCTTAATATGACATATTGCTATGAAAGCGTCGCCCGGGCGCATTATCGGCATCTAGAACTGGCAGTGCCTCTACGGTCAGCGCAGCCCATCGGGCGTCCGGCGTGATACCCGTTCCAATCGCGGCGCATCCTAGATTGACTTCGCGGAACAGAACCGACGCTTCCCGAAGTGAGGTGCTCCCGGATTTTGGACCGCAGGGCTTGGGAATTTTCCGTCCTGCGAACCCATGGCGGACCGGGTGCGCCTGCCTATGCAAGGCCGTATTCAGCAGGCTTCCGCTCTAGGTGCCGAATGCCACTGGCAAGCGCAGACTGAATTTTTTCGCGAACGTCATCGTCGATCTGCGACATGCTTTTACGAATCGCTTCCTGCCACGCAGTGCCGCGATCGCAGGCTTCCATAAATCCATCTGCCAGGTCTTCCGATTGCCGTTGCTCGATCATGACTTCCATAATGGTTGCAGCCTGCGCCCGATCCTTGCGGCTCTTGGCCGTACCGTCGTTGTCCGTTCGTCGACGGCTGGCAACAATGAGTTTATGGATTGCGTACCTTTCGGGTGAATAAAGGGGACGCCAGCAGCTTGCGGCCGTGGCCAAAGTCAACCGAATGAGCGGCGCAGAATTAACGCGGAGACTGCCGCGAGTGTTCCAATCAAAATCGCTGGCACGGCAGAGAATTCGGTGATTATCTGATGGGGTAGCTGGGCCCGCCGGCTGCATTGGCCGGCGCGATAAGTTCCCCCCAGAACCCCCATCGCACCGGCCACCCTCTGGAGAATGCGATGCCACAACTTCACGCACGAGGTGTTGAGCTGGTTGTCGAGATTCTAGACGCAGCCGATCATTTCGAGAAAATGCCCGCCTCCGATATCAAGAAGCTTTTGCGCGAAACGTCGTTGGTCTTGGGCGATCTGCTGGCTCGGTATATCCCGTCGACTCGTAAAGACGCTGCGGCCCGCGATCATGTCCGATAACGCCCTGCCACAGCAAAAAGCGCCGAAGCTGATCGTTGTCATGGCGTTTGACCGAGACGTGGAAGGCGAGCTTCAGCCGGCGTCGATCCAATGGAGCAGCAGACCGAGGATCGTGCGATCAGAACAGCGAAGGGGCAGGGAAGCATGTTGGCGTCATTGCATGGAGCCGCGAGGCCAACCCGATAATAGGTGAGTATGGCGAGCCTACGACGCTGTTTATGGCCGGCGAGGTACCGGATATGGATTGACGCCCGTACCCCTACCCACATTGGGCGACCGGGGTCATCTCTTCATTCGTCTCCCATTTTAGGAACGCCGGGTCGATAATGGGGTCTGGCCATCGCTAGCACTGTGTCAGCGGAGGCTCGGCGCCACCCGCCCCAACCCCAGCGCAAGTACGTCGAGCCTCTTCTTTGATCAAAAGCCCGCCCCGCGACGGCAGCGAGGGCGGGCTCTTTGCTGCCGGGGAGTTATGGGGACGCCGGCAGGTTGCCGCCATGGCCACAGGCAACCGAAATGGGCGGCGCGAAATTAACGCGGAGACCGCCGCGAGTGTTCCAATCAAAAATCGCTGGCATGGCGGGAAATTCGATGATTATCTCTTCTGGCGGCAGACCGGTAGGAAAACCGCGTTGGCCGACGCGGACGATTCACCACAGAACCCATCCGCGTCGGCCTCTGTTGAGGGAGGTCCATTGTAAGCGTCATTCGGCGTGAGGAGGGAGCGGCTTGGAATTGCACTGATTTGACCCCAGAAGACTTCAAAGCTTGGCGCAAGACGATGGGCTTCACACAAAAAGACGCCGGGGCAGCGCTGGGCATAACCAAATGGGCGATTGAAAACTACGAACGTGGCGTTCGCCGCGATGATGGACGGCCTGTCGTTATCCCAAAAACGGTGGCACTGGCCTGTTCTGCGATAGCCTGCCGGCTAGAACCTTGGCGGGCCGATTTCAGTCCCGAAGAACCCGTGTCCCAATTTGAGGGCCGCTATCAGCCTTTTCAATCGCCACCTCGCAAGCGGTAAGCGCCTGTCGCAGATTGGCCGCCGCGCTGACTATCGTCAGGTCATCAACGGTCCCGCCTGACGACAGGATGATGCGTGATGAGAGGTCACTCAGGGCCGAGTCGGCATCGAGACAGGCAGAAAATGGCCGATACCGCTCTTGCCCCTCGCTAAAAGCGCGGTCGATCCACACGCTTCCGACAACGTTTCCCGGCGCATAGACATATTTTTTGATCAGATCAGCGGTGACTTTAGGCGCAGCTTTCGCGGCCAGCACATCCATCAACGCGGCGTGATGCGCATTCACCGAGACGTACAGCCGCCGGCTATCCGATACCGGATCGGCAGCGGCTGGTGCAGCCAAGCCGAACGGCTGAGTGATCAAAGCTAGTATGCAGATGCCTTTTGAAAAGATAATACCACCTCGGCTGAAGGACGTCGGACCATCATATTAGATAACGCTTGCTTATGACGTCAAACGCTTGCTGGCCTGGGAATTTGGTGATTACCTATCCGCGCAGCGGGCCCTGCCGGCTGCGTTGGCCGGCGCGATTCCCCCCCAAGGGCCGCCCTTCGTGCCGGCCACTCTATGGAGGGTGCAATGCCACAACTTCACGCGCGGGGCGTCGAGCTGGTTGTCGAACTGCTGGATGCTTCGGAACATTTCGAGAGTTTCCCACCAGATCAGATCAAGAAGCTCCTGCGAGAGACATCGTTTGTGCTTGGGCAATTATTGATCCGGGACATTCCAGCAAGCCCGGGTGAGGCCGCGGCAGACTGAACGCAAGTCTTACTCATTAGGCTTTTGCAGCCGGAACAACCGTTTTTCCGCGTTCCAAACAGCCACCAGGGCTCCTGTGGGGTTCTCCGTCCAAAACTCAATCGCCGTTCGATCTACGCTCACTTTTCGACCTCGAACCAATACGATCCGCGGTAGTTTCGTCAGGCGAACGTCCGCATGTGAGTATTTCATTTCGGTCCCCAAAATTCAGAAGGTGAACGGTGTCACAAGCCCCTATGAATTGATTGCAGCCTAGTGGCCCCCGGCGTTTGTCCGCTCTCGACCGTGGCGTGTCAGACGGGCATTCTTATGGACGTTCATCCGATCCTCCGGGAATCACTGAAGCTTCGACAACCTCAGTCTTCTCGGTCAGGGTCGGGTGGACAACCTATTGAAAGCTCACAGCTAGCGAGGCTCTGCTGTCGCGCTCGTCCAGAATTTCCAGTAGACAGAAGCGGGCTGTCTTCAGGCAAAGCGCGGTAAAATCCCCTCCCCTCTGCGGGGGCATGGCGTCCTCGTGTAAATGCGTTTTCGCCCGGCAAATTATCCTTGCAAATCTGGAGTTGTCTTCCATAATTGCAAGGATGATCATCCGCCGTATAACTTCTGAACTTAACGAATTGCTCGATAGCAACCCCGCCGAGACATTCCGCGAATACATGGTGGGAATCGAAGCCGAAACGAATCAAAGTTTGCCGCGGCCAACTCATCGAACGCGGTGTTGCCGGACGAAGAAGGCAAACCAGCTGACCAAAATCACCAGGTTGGCCACGGCCAACTTGGTGGGTGTCGTGACTCGAACCCTTTGATTTTTAAGGATTGTTGGCCATGGTTACTCACTGCCACTTCCCGAATGCAGCATGAACAAGTCGCGCCCTCACTTTCACCAAGTGAAGAGTGGATACGGACCAAAGGTGAAAACGATCTCATAACGTCAGGCCGGCCCCGATTCAGGAGCATCTGTCTCAAGCCTCATCGCCACCTCGCCACCCGGGATCAGGTCCCGCCCTGATCGGCATTTTCCGAACTAGACCGGTTTCGATCTGGTCGCTGACGGTGTGTGGAATAAGCTGCTTTCCCAGAAACTCGGCATATGCCAGGGATCGGCCACCTTGCACATGCAGACACTGTGCTGGTCTGGTTACCACCAGGAAATCAGACCTACGGACATTTACCAACGCGATGAGCAGGTGATTAACGACGCGGTAGAGGCGACGCGCGCTATCTGCAAGTCGGGTACTCGCTCATGAAATTGGCTGTTGTCCTTGACGGCGGAAAAGCTCGCTTTGGCTCTTCGGCCTCTCCCGGATTGTTCAAAATGCCCCCTAACCGCGTTAGTTGAATAGTTCAGCTATGTCCCTCATCGGCCGGAACAGCTTCAAGGGCTGATCGGGGAACGGTAAAAAACTCTCTCGCTCATAAAAACGGCGTGCATTTTCATCGATGGCATCAACGATAACTGCGAAGGAGGAGATCTCGCTCCTGACTGCCCGAAACAGGGCATCGGCGAGAAGAAAACGACCATAGCCGTTTCCCTGATGACGTCGGTCGACCGCCAGCCGCCCCAGGAGCGTCGCCGGGATGAGCGGGTAGCGTGGCAGCTTGCGCACAGTCGCAGGCGGCCACTCATCGACGTTCACCGCCGTCGACGACAGCGTGTAGTAGCCGGCAATGGCGCCATCCGGCAGTACCAGCACGAACGGCGCCGCCATATTCTTGCGGGCATACTGCCCCGCCTGGGTGCGAAAATAGCGATCGAGCGGCTCTACGCCGCTATCGAACGATGCCCGGTCGTGCTGCGGGCCGAGCACCTCGACCCGCAAGGAAATCCTCAGCAAACTCCTCCACCCGTCAGACGCCAGTGGCCCGGCGATACCGCTGTACTGTATCGCGCAGGCGGTCATTGACCGGCTGCGGGTTGATCAGGGCGTCCACGAATGCCTGGCTGTCGCGGAGGGACAGGTCGAGGCGCTGATGCTCCTCGATAGCCCGACGTGCAGCTTCCTGCACGCTGGTCAGCACGAAATCCGTCACCGTCCGGCCCTGAAGCGCGGCGGCGTGTTCTATAAGACTCTTCTGGTCGGCCGTGACGCGCGTTTCCAGACGCTCACCACGGACACGACCACGAGATGTGTTCAAAGCAGGTGTGGTGGCCATTATCATTCTCCTGCTGACAATGTACGGCCAATGGCCGGGAATCTCAAGGTTTCTCTTGGTATCGGTCGCGACGGTTGATACCGTGCTCCTAAACCCGCATTTCTGCCGTTTAAGGTGGTTGTCGGTGATACTGACATCGGGTCGATGCCCGGCATTTTGCCCCTTGCATAAAATATGATCATCTTAGTCATGCTTTATGTCTAGGCGTTCTGGGGAACTGACGTGCCGTCCAGAGACTGATCGTCACCGTGAGCGGGAGCCGAAACCAACGGGCGACTTCTACGTACCGGGGGCGAAAAGGTCCCCAGCATAAACCTGGCGCGCCAAAGAGTTGCCAGGCACTCTATACAGTTACGGTACCATCTCGTAGCCACCGTCCACAAACCAAGGATCTGCGGCGAGTGTTTTGTACGTTGCGAACTGCCAGCTATTAGGTCGGATGCGTTGCCGATGATATCGGTATCGGTGACCTTCTCGGCTTCCTCGGGGATCACAAGGAGAACTTGCCAGCCGGCAAATAACGCGTTTCTAAGGCTTTAAATGCCTTCTCTTTTCCTCTCACAAACTCTTTTGCGATTGGTAGAAAAAAGACTTTTTGAGGCGTTTGCCATATCTGCAAATCGTCAAGATTATGATTGATGGCGCGCTTACAGCATAGTCCGAGGTGCTGAATGGATGAGCCGCTGGTGCGGGGTGCAGGTCAGAATGAGTCAGATAGGTTCCTGCTTTCCCGCACGGAACAGTCTTTCCTCAATCACTGGACCTATCCGACCGTCTATCGGGATCAGAAAATACATGGCGACGGCAACGAAACTTTGCGACGCCTGATCGTCTGTGGTGATGACGTGATTGCCTTTAGCGATAAGGATATTGAGTGCACTTCCATTCCGTGATGATGGACTTCAACGGGATTGCCGTCCTCGTCCGTGCCGCTAACGAGCCATTGCGAACGCGTCATGGCCTGCTACACCGCCTTGCCATCGTAGATGATCTGCAGCTTGCCTTGCGAGCAACGCTCAACCCGCGCGCGGACGCGATAGGCTGTCTCTAGTGTCGCGGAGGTGACCGCCTGCTCGGGCGGCCCCGCGGCTGCTATTTTTCCATCGACCAGCAGGACGACGGTATCGGCCCAGGCAAGCGCCAGATTGAGATCGTGCAGCACCACCATCACGATCATGCCGTCTTCGATGGCGATCTCGCGAACCGCGCCCATGACATCGATCTGGTGGCGCGGATCGAGCGCGCTCGTCGGCTCGTCGAGAAGCAGGACAGCCGGTCTCCTGACGATCGCCTGCGCGAGGCTGACCAGCTGACGCTGGCCACCGGACAATTCGTCGAGCGGAGTGAGCGAGAGGTGTCCGATGTTGAGCCGGTTCAGAACAGTGGCGGCCTCTGCGTGAACCGCTACATCGGAGTCCCCTCGCCGGTCGGGAGCAACCCTGAGCGCGGTGATTACCGCCTCGATGGTTGTCAGGGCGACGCCTTGCGGCAGCACTTGCGGCATGTAGGTGACAAGACCCGCAAGCTCGGCCGGCGGAAGAGCAAGAAGGTTCCGGCCGTCAAAATGCACCTCGCCCCGGGCTGGCAAAAGTCCGGCGATGGCGCGCAGAAGCGTCGTCTTGCCGGCCGCGTTCGGACCGATTATCACTGTGACGCTGCCCGCGGAGCTACGTGGAAGCGAAAGATCCTTCAACACCACATGCTTGGGGTAGCCGCATGAAAGGCCGTTGATAGCCAGCGATCGTTCGGTCATTGGCCACGCCGCCTCAGGATGAGCGTTACAAAGATCGGAATTCCGACGAGCGAGGTGACGATCCCGACCGGCAGCAGCACGCCGGGGATCAGCGTCTTGCTGGCAAGCGATGCCAGCGACATCATCGTCGCCCCGGTCAGCAGGCTTGCCGGCAGAAAGAAGCGATGGTCCTCGCCGACAAGAAGCCGGGCGATATGCGGTCCGACGAGACCGACGAAGCCTATCGTTCCAACGAAGGCGACCGAGAGCGCTGCCAGCATGCTGACCCGCAGAAGCGTGAAGAAACGCAGCCGCGCAATTGGCACGCCGAAGCTTCGCGCCCGGTCGGTTCCGAAGCGCAGTGCGGTTAATTGCCAGCGTGCGGCGAAAGATGCCGGAAAGGCGATTGCCAGGGCGACGGCCAGAATCGCGATCTTCGTCCAGCCGGTCTGGGCAATGCTGCCCATGGTCCAGAAGACGAATTGCTGCAACGCTGCCTCGGAGGCCACGAATTGGAGGAGCGCCACCAGCGCGTTGAATGCGAACACCATGGCGATGCCCAGCAGCACCAGCGTGTCCAGCCCCGTCCCCCGGCGCGCGGAGAGCGCCTGAAGGATCATCACCGACACGAAGGCAAAGAGGAAAGCGTTGGCTGGCACCAGCCATGTCGCTGGCAGGCCGGGGAGACTGACACCGAGGATCAAGGCGAGTGCTGCGCCGAGCGATGCTGCCGACGAAACTCCGAGCGTGAAGGGGCTGGCTAGCGGATTGTCGAGGATCGTCTGCATTTCGGCGCCTGCAAGCGACAGCGCCGCCCCGACGAGGATTGCCGTCAGCGCCTGAGGCAGACGCACCTCCCACATGATGATGCCCTGTGTCCGGGTCGCGCCCTCCAGGCCGAAGAGCGCGTTGAAGGACTGACCGAGCCCGAGACCAGAAGGCCCTGCAGCCACATCGAAGAAAAACGAAGCAGCAAGTGCTGTAGCGAGCACGGCGATCAGCAGCCGGCGGCGCCAGAGCAGATTTCCGTAGGCGTCGGCAGTGCCGCGCGTGTGACTGGCCGCTGCTTGAACAATTTGCGCACTCATATCGGCTAGTCTTTCGCCAGGCTAATCCACGCCGCGCCCTCGAAGGGAACGGGCAGGAATCGCCGGTTGATTTCTTCGACCGTGGCGTGAGGGTCCAGGTCGGCGAACACATTCGGATGGAACCAAGTTGCGAGCACTTCCAGTGCCACGATGTTGAGAGGGCTGTTGTGGAAGTTGTGCCAGAGACCGTGCGCATCGCCTTTGTGCACGGCGCTGAGTTCGGAAATGATCGGCCGTGCGACAACGGTCTTGAGCGCCGACAGAGCCTCTTCCTCCGAAATCCCCGGCCCCGCCACTATGCCGCCGCTGGAAGCGAGATGCCGGCCGCCGGTGCCGATATAGATGTCAGGGTCCTGCGCCAGAAGATATTCGGGACTGAGCGGGCCGAATGCGCCCGGCACGACAGCCTCGCCGATGTTGATGCCGCCCGCCTCGACGATGAACCGGCCCAGATTGGCGCGGCTTGGCGACATGCAGCACTGTTCCCTGGAATTGGCCTGCATCTCCATGAAGACTGTCGGCCTGTCCGAGATGCCGGCGACGCGCTCGACGATCCGGCTTCTGTGTTCGAGATAGAAGTCGAGAAACGTCCTGGCCTTGGCTTCCTTGCCCAGAACCTTGCCCAACAGCTCGAGGCTGGGAACGGTATTCTCATAGGGATCGGCGCGAAAATCGATGAAGATTGCCGGAATGCCGGCGGCCGTGAGCGTATCGGCCAAAGCCTGCGACCGCGGATCGCGGCCTATGTTTCCGCTCAGGATCACAAGATCTGGTTCGACGGCGATCGTCTTTTCGGCCGAAAGATTGCTCGCGTCGTCATCGAGCTTCGGCGCGGCTGCGAACTCGGCGAAGGTTGCCTCATAGGCCTTGCGTGCTTCTGGATCGAAAAGCCTCGTGCCTGCCGTACCGACAATGCGCCTGGCCACATCGCGATCGATAAGAGAGAGGCTTACCAATTGACGGGCTTCGGCAAGCACGATGCGCTTCGCCGGCAACTGTACGGAGACCGTGCGGCCGGCAAGATCAGTGACCGTGATCTCCTCGGCCATGGCCACAGGCGATGCGAAGGCTAGGACAAGCAAGACAAGCGCAAGACGCTGAAGCGCCAGCTTTATCGGGATCGACTTCATCGTCCAGCCCCTTCGCGATGAAGAAGGCTGGACCCGATCGTGCGACTGACCAACGCAGGCAAAACCGTCATGTGTTCCTCGCCGGCAAATTCTAGGTGCTTGAACGTCAGCCCGTCGGCCGCCAGGGGTGCAAGCAGCGTGGCCATCTTGCGAGAATCCGCCACCATATCGTCGAGCTCGTCTGCGCCTATGCCGATGAACAGCTTCTTGCCCTCCAGATCGGGGGAGCTGGCGACAAAGTCACGGGCGCGATCAAGCAATTCGCTATTGTTCCACCAGATCGATGGACTGCCGGCGATGTAGGTGGAGAACAAATGAGATCGCGTGAACAAGGTATGCAAGGTGAAGAACCCACCGAGCGAATGGCCGAACAGGGTCTGCCGGCTTCGGTCGATGGGCAGGCGGCGTTCGATCTCCGGCTTCAGATCGTGTTCGATGAAGTCGAGAAATGCGTCCGCCCCGCCCAGCTTCGGCCAGGGTTCGTCCACCTTGCGCGGCGGCAGAGCGGAGGGCGACGACGGCGTCGTGTAGTCGAAGTAGCGGCGCACGACATCGAAAGGTTCGTCGGTCTCATAGCCGATCGCAACCAGTGCAGCCGGCTCAAAACCTTTTGGCTTGCGCGTCTGGAGGCGCACGGCTTCCGCTCCGATCAGGAAGGTGGCGTTGCCGTCCAGCAGATAGATAGTTGGGTAACCTTGCGCCGGCGCGGCGTCGCGTGGGTGAGCCACGAATATCCGGTAGCGCCGGCCATTGGCCGACGCTGTGAGTGTAAACTGTTCCGTTGCGGGAACGGTGATCCCGGTTGCCTGAGCACTCGATGCAGCTATGTTCATGATGAAAAGCATCCAGACAGCAATGAGTTTTGACAGCTCCATTCCCCACGATCATTACGGGAAGAGATCACCGTTCCGCCCCGCATCTCTCAGAACCTGCCGGTGGCCGAGAAGAAGAACCGGCGCCCGTCGACATTGAAGTCGTCACCAACCGTGCGGGTTACCGTCTTGTCGGCGACGTTCAACACACCGCCGCGCACGGTGACGTTCTCATTGACGTCGTAGCTGGCGACGACATCGCCGGTCACGAAGGCATCCATCTTGGAGGCCCATTCAAGATTTCCGCTCGCCGGCACCCATGTGTACTGCTTGCCGACATAGTTGACGTTGACGGACAGGTTGAGCTTTTCGGTGGCCTGCCAGTCGACCCCGAAATTCGCGGAGTGCTTGGGCTGATAGGCCAGCGGCCGCTCGACACCGCTCAGGTTCTTTGCATCCAGAAACGTGTAATTGGCCTTGAAGGTCCAGCCGTCGAACGGCTGCACGGAGACTGACGCCTCGATGCCCTGGGTTCTGGCACGATCGACATTCTCGTAGGTGAACATCGGCAGCCCATCGGGCGTGAAGCCGACGAAATTGGGATATTTCGTCGCCTCGGTGACATCGCCAGTCCGGTTCGGCGGGAACGGGATCATGTTCTTGAGATCGTTGCGGAAGGCGGTAACGCCACCCGACCAGAACGCCCCTTCATAAAGCAATCCGAGTTCGACGCTCTGGCTCGTCTCCGGCTTGAGGTCCGTGCTGCCGAGCAGGTAGCAGCTGCCGCCGCAGGATATCTGCCGCCAGTTCGGGCTGTTCTCGAGCAGGGTGGGCGACTTGAAAGCCGAAGACCAACCGCCCTTCAGGGTCAGCTCCTTCGTCAGATGATAAACGCCATAGACGCGCGGGCTGTTATGGGCACCGAAATTCTCGTGATAATCGAGGCGGTTTCCGAGCGTCACCAGGAAATCATCCGAGAACTTTATCTCGTCTTCGATGAACAGCGCGCTCTGCCATACTGACGACGACGTGCCGCCCTCCCCGGTCAGGACATAGGGATCGTCGATGCTCTGATACCGGTGCGAGCCGCCGATCGTCAGCTTCTGATCGAACATCATGTCGACGGGCAGCACGACCTTGCCGTCGATGCCGGCATTGTATGCCGTATTTGGCTGATCCACCCCCAGCGTGTTGCCATGGCCTCGATAGTTGTGAACCCGGTCACCCCAGAGCTTCAGCTCGGTGGTGCCGAAATCGTAGTCGCCGCGATGCGTCAGCGAGAGTGCATGACGATCAAGTGGATAGTCGTCATGCGCCTTGCGGGAATAGCCGTAGTTGAAGTCGAACTCGTTCTGGGAGTCTGGTGTCCAGGTGCCCGTCGCATCGATGAACTTGCTGTCGCTCTCAGTGAAGCCGGCAAGCGCAGCGTTGGGGTTCAGCGACGGGTCATCGGCGTTGCGATGGTCCCAGCTGCCATAGAGCTTGAGCCCGAACTTGTCCTTCACCAGCGGACCGGACAGATAGAAACCGGTACGCCACGAGTCGCCGGCCTTCCTGTTCTGCTGCAGCGTGTAGTCGGTCGTGACCGAGCCATGCCAGGCGTCGGTGACCTTCTTGGTGATGATGTTGATGACGCCGCCGATGGCATCGGAGCCATAGAGTGAAGACATCGGCCCGCGCACGATTTCGATGCGTTCGATCGCATCCAGAGGCACCCAGCCTGAATCATAGTCGTTGCCGCGGAACATATTCGGGGCAGAGTTCACGCGCTTGCCGTCGATCAGGAACAGCGTGTAGCGCTCTCCGAGACCTCTGATCTGGATCGTGTTTGCATTTCCGGCACGCCCCACCGTCACGCCTTCGACCTTGGAAAGAATGTCGCGCACGTCCTGTGCCGGCATTTTTGCGATTTCCTCGGCGGTAACGACGGTGATGCTGGCGGGAGCATCCCTCTTGTCGATAGCCGATCCCGAAGCCGTGACCACGACCTGGTTCAGGACGATCGCCTCTTCCTCCTCCGCGAACGCCATCGAACTGGTCGACAGGAGAAGTGCGAGAGAGAGCTTCAATCCGCGCCGCGTCGCGCCGCGTCCGGCAGTGTTTCCGTTGGTTATCCCCGATGAATGGTACATTTCAGCCCCCTGCTGATCAAACGCTGGCTGGCAGGGCGCACCCATACTGGCTTGCTGGCTATAGATATGTGTTTCCACTGAATCCCCACGACCCGGCTATTGAACTTGAATATTTGAGTCAAGTTTTTTATGGCCGAATACATGCCGCGACAGTTCGAAATTGGCGAGCCGTGTCTTTTCGCCAACGGCTGCTTTTGGCTGGTGCCGTCGCCGCGACAGAGCTGCCGAAAATCCCGCTATCAGAGGCAGGCGGAGAAGCTCCCAGTCGCCCGCCTCTGCCAGGGTTGCGAAGAGTATCGCCTTGCTGCGGCCGGCATGCATATCCGGACTCACGTCGATGTCCTGAAGCTCGATGCCGAGACCCAGGCCCATCGCTTTGACCAGAGCTTCCTTGCGTGTCCAGAGATCGTAGAAAACGTTGACGCGGCGCGCCGCAGGTTCGCGTTCAAGCGCCGCCCGTTCGTTCTGCGAAAAAGCGATCGAGGCGACCTCGTAAGGCGGCTCTGGCAGGATTTTCTCGATATCCACGCCGACCGGTCCGGCAGACGAAACCGCAATCAGGATCCTGTTTGCGCTGTGAGAGATATTGAACTCAAGATCGCAGCAAGGATGACGAAGCGAGGGCTTGTCCCATTCGTTGGCATCGAAGACGAGGCTTTTCGGGTTCACGCCAAGTCGAGCGGCAAGAACGTTCCTCAATGAAGCATGCGCGGCGACGAAAACCGCGCGCAGCGCCGCAGTCTTGAAGCTTGCAGCCCTTTTGCTTTCGACCTCGTCAAGCAGTGTGATGTCGACATCCGGCGTGTAGTCAGGCCGCACTTCCACCTGCCAGACGAGGATCTCTCCGGCAGGAAGCGTGAACGTCTCCTGCAAGCAGATCGGAAGAACTGCCTCAACCACGAAGTGTCGCTCCGCCGTCGACATAGACGTCGGCCATGGTGATGTGTGCGGCACGGTCGGACAGCAGAAATACGACGGCATCGGCAACGTCTTCCGGCGTCGCGAGCTTGCCAAGCGGAATGCCCGCCTTGAAGGTCTCAAGCGAACCGCCAATGACATTCGCCGCGCCATCGGCATCCGCCCACATGCCGGTCTGCATGGGCGTAAGCGTGGAGCCGGGAGCAACGATGTTGCAGCGGATGCCATGGGGCGCCAGCTCGAGCCCGAGACAACGGGTGAACATTGTCGCGGCCGCCTTCGAGGCCGCATAGGCGGCCATGCCATGCCGGGGAACCCCGGCAGCATTCGAACTGACCGTAACGATGCTGCCCTGGCGACGCGGCGTCATACGCCTTGCGAGCGCGCGACCCAGGTGAAAGACGCCTTGCGCATTGACAGCGAAGACACGGTACCAATCGGCATCGCTGGTGTCCGCCACCAACCCGGTTGCCAGAACGCCGGCGACACTGACGCCGATGTCGATCGGCCCCCACCCGGTCTCGATCTTCTCGACAAGCGCCTCGACCGCCGGACCGTCCGTCACGTCGAGCACCTCACGGCGAATGCCGTCAAGCACCGGCACGCCTGAGACTTCCGTGTCAGTCGCGACTATCCTTGCGCCTTCCGCATGCAGCGCCTCGACCAAGGCAATTCCGATCCCGCCCGCCGCACCGGTCAGGAGCACGATCTTCCCGGCAAGACCCGAGGGGCGTGTTGCGCGCGCGGTTCCGTTCGACAGGGAAACGCCGCTCATAGCGCCGCCTCTAACTGCGCGGTGGCGAAGGGAATCCCACAAGTCGCGGCGACATAAGCGATGGCCATATCGTGTTTCTCGCGGGAGAAGTCGGCGACGGCATCGGCTACGAAGAACGACTCGATATCGCGCATGAAGGCTTCGCCGGCCGTCATCAGGCAGCCGATATGCGCGTAGATTCCACAGATGATAAGCTGATCCCTGCCCCGAACGCGCATCAGCGTTTCGAGGTTGCTGCGCTGAAATGCGCTGTAGCGGTGTTTCACCAGAACGAAATCGCCGGTCGCCGGTTCAAGCTCCGGCAGTATGGGCTGGTGTTCCGCCTCCCCGTTCATTCCCGGACCCCAGAGATCGGCCTGCAGGCCGCGATCACGCCGGTCCTGATTGCCCGTCTGCGCCGTATAGAACACCGGAATACCGACAGCCCGGCAATGGGCGATCAGCCGGGCAATGTTTGCGATAACCGGAGCAATCGGCGATTCCCCCAGCTGAAAGGGACGCACGAAATAGCGCTGCATATCATGTACCAGAAGTGCCGCGCGCTCGCGCTCCGGTTTCCACGGCGCACGCGCGACCGGCAATTCTTCGGCTGTCGGCAAGGCATAGGCCGGTATCTGGGGCAGGCCCTTGGCAGTCACTGAGCATTCTCCTCGTTCTGTGTCATGAACTCGCTTCGCAGCCGCGCCCGCAGCTCCTTGCGGCTGACCTTGCCGGCAGCCGTGGTCTCGAAACGATCGACGAAAACGATCTGGTCCGGCACCTTGAAAGCCGCGATGCCGCGCTTTCTCATCCAGGCCTTCAAGGCGGAGGATTTCAGGCCTTCTTCCTGCGCGATGACAAAGGCACAGCTTCGCTCGCCCAGCGTCGCATCGGGTATCGAGACGATGGCAGCGTCGAACACGCCGGAATGCGCCAAAAGATGATCCTCGATCTCCTCGGCGGAGATTTTCTCGCCGGCCCGGTTGATATGATCGCCCGCGCGGCCCAGAACTTCGAGATAACCGCCAGCCAGCCGGCGCACTACGTCTCCCGTGCGGTAATAGCCGTCCGGCGTGAAAGAGCGCTGATTGGCGCCTTCGTCATTGTGGTAGGCGCGAATGGTATAGGGGCCACGGGTCAGGAGATAACCCAGCTTTCCCTCCTCGACCTCGTTGCCCTGATCGTCCACCACCAGCACCTCGTCGTCCGGGCTGATGGGGCGGCCTTGCGTGTTGATGACAATGTCTTCAGGATCATCGAGGCGGGTGTAGTTCACCAGCCCCTCGGCCATGCCAAAGACCTGCTGCAACTGGCAGCCGAGTGTCGCTCTCACCCGCTTCGCCGCTTCCGGAATGAACTTGGCACCGCCCACCAGCAGTACCTTCAGGCTGGAAAGGTCGCGCGCGTTGGTGGGTGCCGCCTGCATCCAGAGCAGCGCCAGAGGCGGCACCAGACCGGTGATGGTGACGCCCTCGCGCTCTATCAGCGGGAAGGTGAATTCAGGGTTGGGAGCAGGACTCATAACCACCCGTGCACCTGCATAGAGAGCGCCCATATGTCCGGGCGAGCTCATCGGGAAATTATGCGCGGCCGGCAACGCTACGAGAAACACACTGTCCTGCGTGACGCCGCAAATCTCGTTGCTGGCGCGGAAACTGTAGATGTAGTCGTCGTGGGTACGCGGAATGAGTTTCGGCAAGCCGGTACTACCGCCCGAAATCTGCATGAAGGCAACAGCGGCGGGATCAGGATCGGCAGGCAGGTTCGCCATGTCGGCCACACAGGCGTCAAGCGCCGTGAACTCCTGCGCATCGCCGACGATCACCACATACCGCATCTCCGGCACTTCGACCCGCAGGTCGCGGGCGAGCACGCGATAGTCGAAACCGTCATAATCCGCGCCGGCGATATAGGCTGCTGCTTCGGATCGTTGTGCGAGATGCACGATCTCCGTCAGCCGGTGTGCCGGAAGGCTGTAGACCGGGACGAGACCGGCCCGAAACAGCCCGAAAACGACAGAGAAGAACTCCGCGATATTGCCCAGTTGAACGACCACCCTCTGCCCCGGCACCAGGCCAAGGGCAAGAAAACCGGCGGCATGCGCCTCGGCCCGGCGGTGCAGTTCGGCGTAGCTCCAGCGCCGTGCCCCGTCGACTACGGCGATAGCGTGGGGTCGCTCGGCAGCGCGATCGCGAAGGAACCCCGGAAAGGTCTCGCCGCGCCAGTAGCCGGCCTCGCGATAAAGGCGCGCAAACGCGTCCGGCCAACGCTGCTCGACAGGCTTCATATCCGTGCCCCTTGCGTATCGATGCCAAGTGCTGCGAGCAGCGCACCGAATTTGGCGCCCGTTTCTTCGGCTTCGGCCCATGGATCGGAGCCCGGCACGATGCCGGCGCCCGCATAAAGCCGCGCCTCACAACCGCTTATCTCGGCACAGCGGATCGTCACATACCAGGCGCCGTCGCCGCGCCCGTCGCACCATCCCACCGTGCCAGCATAGAAATCCCGGTGATGGGGCTCGAGTTGGCCGATCAACTGCGCGGCGCGGTCTCGCGGCAGGCCGCAGACGGCAGGTGTCGGATGAAGAGCAGCTGCGAGAACGATCGCAGGAACAGTCTCGTCCCTGAGTTCGCCCACGATACGAGTGCCCAGATGCCACATACTCCTCGTGCTGGTCAGGGACATCCCTTCCGGACGCGAAAGGTGCCGGCAGTAAGGTGCCAGGGTATCGAGTATGAACTCGACGACGATCTGGTGCTCGCGCCTGTCCTTGTCGGAACGGCCAAGTGCGGCGGCAGCTGCGGCATCGACCGCAATATCGCTCTGGCGACGTGCGGAACCTGCCAGCGGATGTGACGAAATACGCCCGCCCGCCTTGGACAGCAGCAACTCGGGTGTCGCCCCCACCAGCGCGCGGGATTGGCCCGCCTTGGCCGGCAACGGGACCATGAAGGCGGTGATTGCCGGATCGATCGAAAGCCGCGCGAGCAACATGCCGAGGTCGATCGGATGCTCTGCAATTGCCACCAGGCTGCGCGCCAGAACGATCTTTGCCAGTGCGTCCGCCTGCCCTTTTTCCGCCTCCATAATCGCGAGTGCTCGCCGCACCGCGGCGACGTACCCTGCCGGCTCCGGCTCGGGCCTCAGAAGCCAGCGGCCCGCGTGGCGAACAGCCGACGGCACCGGCTCCGGCGCCTTCGTCACCTGCGAAGCTTGCCACAGATAGTCGTCGGCATCGCGATCGAACGGGAGAGCGCCGGCGATCAACGCGTCAGCGCCAACTTTGCTGAAGAATGAGCCGACACGCTCCCCGAGACAGACCGCCGAGCCACGCTGGAGTGCGGCCTCCATGCCGAGACCACGAATTGTCCCGCGACGCGACTGGAAGGCGAACAACAGATCTTCCTGCAGGGCCGAAGCCGCTACCACTTTCCTCGCAAGAGCGTTCATCGACCGCCTCCGCCGAGCGTCGAAAGCAAGGGGCGGTTATGGAGCTTGATAATGTTTCTCATCATCTTTTTGCCTGTTATTGAAATTTTGCGGCACGCGTATCGACGTCGGGCATCGTTCACTCCGCAGCCTCCTGCGGCAGCATCGGAGCGGCCGTTCCACCGTGCGGTTCGGCCTCCAGGATCAGGGTGTTGAGCAACGGCCCGAGAATCTCGAGCGACGCCGGAGAGATGATGTCTTCGTGCGAGCAATGCGCCAGGCGATGGATCGAAACCGAAGACACGCGGCGGTTCCAGCACGTCTCCGGGTCGATCCCCGGAGGGACCGACTTGCCGGCGACGAACAGGGTTATCCGCCCGTCATAGTCGGGGGTCGTCGCTTTCGAGAGCAGGGTGACGCTGTCGCCATAGTTCTCGAAGATGTGGCCGAACATTTCCTCCTTTTCCCGGCGGAAATCATCGTCCATCACATCGACCATGGCATCGTTGATAAACTGCTCGTGCTCGCGTTCTGCACCGAGATTGGCTTGCGCACCGTCGGGGTCGCTCCAGTCGTGTTCCTCGGAAGGATATGTATCGAGCAGTCCCAGGAACCGGACCGTCTCGCCCAGACGCCGAAGCCTAACCGCAAGCCCGTAGGCAATCGTGCCACCGAGCGAATAGCCGAGAAGATAGTAAGGTCCGGTGGGCTGCACCTCGCGCAGGATGTCGAGCTGCCTGTCGCACAACTCTTCCATAGTCTCACTCATCGCGATCGGCCCGTGCGGCCGGGGCGACTGCAGGCCGATGATCGGCATGTCCTTTTTCAGGTAGCGCGACAGAACGCTGTACTGCCAGGACACGCCCGACGCAGGATAGATACAGATCAGTGGCGGCCCCTCGCCCGGCCTGAGGCGTATCACCAGTTCAAAGCCGTCCTTGGCTATGCCGCCGACCAGTTCGCCAGCAACGAGATGCTCCGCGAGTTTCGCAACGGTCGGCATAACCAAGATCTGGCCGACGGAAAGTTGCCGCTTCAGGTCGCGGCGGATACGTGCCGCCAGCCGCATCGCCAGAAGCGAATGGCCGCCAATGGCAAAGAAATCCTCGTCCGCCCCGACTGTCTCTCGGCCAAGCAGATCGGCAAAGATTGCGGCGATCCGGCTCTCCAGTCCTTCGCCCGCCGCTCGCCCCGCGGCGGACTCAGCCGCCGCCGGCAGCGGCAGCGCCTTGCGATCCAGTTTGCCGTTGGGCGACAGCGGCAGCGCGTCCATAGCGATGAACGTTGCCGGCACCATGTGTCCCGGCAGTATCGCTTTCAATGCATCGCCAAAGGTGTCGAGCGCCGGAGGAGCATGGATCGCGCGAATGACATAAGCCACCAATTGACGTTCATCCGCACCGGCAAGGCCGGGCTGCCCGACCTGGACGGCATTCACCACCGCCTGCTGCACCCCCGGCAGCCGCTCGATCTGCGCTTCGATCTCGCCAAGCTCGACACGCTGGCCACGGATCTTGATCTGATGATCCGTGCGGCCGAGATACTCCACCTGTCCGTCCGGCAGCCAGCGCGCCAGATCGCCGGTGCGATACATGCGCTGCCCCTCAGCAAAGGGATCGGCGACGAAACGCGAAGCGGTCAGTTCCGCACGGCCAAGATAGCCAAGCGCAAGCTGCACGCCGCAGAGATAAAGCTCTCCCGCGACGCCAACCGGCACCGGCCGCAGCAGATGATCCAGGATGCGCAGTTGCGTATTCCACACCGGCAGGCCGATCGGTACACCACCGACTCCAGCGACAAGATCGCCCGAAGCAGGCGCGTAGGTGACATCGACGGCGGCTTCCGTGGGACCATAGAGGTTGTGAAGCTCCGCTCTGAACAGGCGAGAGAATTCCCGCGCCAGACCCCTTGCCAGCGCTTCGCCGCTGCAGAAGACACGCTTCAACGAAGAACAAGGCTGCGCGCCCGGCGCGGCAGTTTCCTTCGTCACGGCAAGAAAGATCGCAAGCATGGACGGCACGAAATGAAGCGTCGTCACGCCGTGGGTTTCGATGAGGTCGAGCAGCGCGGCAGGATCGCGATGCGCTTCCGGCGGCGCCATCACCAGCCTTGCGCCAACCACATAGGACCAGAAGAATTCCCAGACTGAGACGTCAAAGCCGCAGGGCGTCTTCTGAAGCACCACGTCGCTGCGATCGAGCGGATATTGGTGCTGCATCCACAGGATGCGATTGACGAGTGCCGCGTGAGAGACGACCACGCCCTTCGGCCGGCCGGTCGTGCCGGACGTGTAGAGCACATAGGCCGGGTGTTGCGGCGTCAGCGCCTGATCGGCCGACAGGTCGCGAACCTCGATTGCAGAATCGGCCAGTTGCTCGAACAGGAGCAGCGGCACCGTTTCCTCAACGAGCGGCTGCGAACCGGCATCGGCGATGACAAGCCGCGGCTTCGCATCTTCGAGCATGAAGGCGAGCCGATCGGGCGGGTAGGTCAGATCGAGAGGAAGGAAGGCAGCACCTGCCTCGATCACCGCCAGAATGGCAAGGCTCAGCCGAGCGGAACGCGGCAGGGCGACGGCGACGATGTCACCCGTCTTTACCCCCTCCCCACGCAAGCGCTCCGCCAGATGGAGGACCTGCTTGCGGACCTGTCTGAAAGTCAGGTCGCCGTCCGCATCGACAAGTGCAACGTCGTCGGGCGTGCGACCCGCCTGGGCGATAAGCAGATCACGCAATGTCAGCGACGGCAGCGGTCGGGCCGTCGTATTGGTGGTTTCGACCAGTTCCTGATCGCGCGCTGTCCAGAGCGGAAGCGCAGCGACCGGACAGTCCGGCTGGCGGGCCAGCACTTCGAGTACGCCGGCGAGCCGCTCCGCCAGCGCGCGCGGATCAGCCACGGCCCCACGATTTTCAATGAGCAGCCTGAGGGATCGGCCGGGCAGCACCAGCAGCGCCAGCGGATAGTGGCTGTAGCCGCGATTGTGGACATTGCGGACGCGAAGTCCGGCAAGGTCTCGCTCCAGATAATCGTTGTCGGGGTAGTTCTCGACCACGAGCAGCGTGTCGAACAGCGTCTTGCCACCTGCCAGAGCCTGGATTTCACCGAGGCCGAGATCGTCCCGCTCCATCAGCAAAGCGTGTTGCGCCTGCATGCCTTGCACCTGATCCCAGAGCGAGACATCCGGGCGCAGCGCGACTCGCACGGGAATGGTCGTGAGGAACAGGCCAACCTGCTCACCGATGCCGTCGATCGGCGCTAAGCGGCCAGCTATCGGCGTGCCGAAAATCACCTCGTCGCGGCCGGCCATCGAACCGAGAACCAGCCCCCAGACTGCCTGCATCAGCACATTGAGCGTGACGCCGCGCTGACGCGCCTGCGAAAGCAGCGCTTCGAACAGCTCAGCCGACAATGACAGTTCGTGTTCCTCGACCGTGCCAGTCGTGGTCACATGATCGAAAAGGCAGGTCCGGACAGCGCCGTCGAGCGCCTTTGCCCAGATCTCCCGGCTCGGCGCAACATCGCGCGCCGCCAGCCTTCGCACGACATCTGCGTAGCTGACGGTCTGAGGCGGCAGCTCGCGGGCATCGAGCGCGTAGGCATCGAGAAGGTCGCGAAGAAGGAGCGGTGTCGACCAACCATCGATCATCAGGTGATGAACCACGATCAGCAGGACATGCCGTTGCTCGCCAAGCCGCACCAGCGCGGCGCTCAACAGCCGCCGGAAGGCAGGACCGACATGGTCACGTTCGACCGCCAAGGCTTGAATCCGCTCCAGTGCGGCGGCTTGCTCGTCAGCAGCCAAAGCGGAGAGGTCGTGCTCAGCCCAAGGCCAGAGATGTTCCGCCCCTTCAGGCAGTTTCGGAACCAGCAGCAGCGGTTCGTCTCGGCCTTCTATGTCGAAGACACCGCCGAGTTGCGGATGGCGGCGCAGGACGGCATCGAAGGCGCGGCGAAGCCTTGAAATGTCGAGAGGGCCGTCAAGATCGAGCCGGGTGAAGGCATTGTATGTGCCGGCCTGGTCGCCGAGCTGCGCGTGGAACAGCATGCCCTTTTGAGTCGGCAGCACCGGCACCACGGCATCGATCAGGCCGTAGCGCGCGCGCAGAGCCATGGTTTCCGCGGGCGTAAGCGATGGCGTTGCGACAGGCGCCACCACAGTGGCCTGGGTCGCCAGCGGCAGCATCGCAAGCGCAATATGCCGCGCATCGCGCTCGGCGAAGATATCGCGCGGCCGCAGAAGTAAGCCTTCAGCGCGCAAGGCACTGCAAAGCATGATAGCTGTGATGCTGTCGCCGCCAAGCGAGAAGAAATCACTGTCCACGTCCATGGCGGGCAGCTTCAGAACCTGTGCCATAGCTTTGCAGACGAGCACCTCGCCAGCCGTCGACGGCGCCGCCTCTACCGATACCGACGGAGCCGGGAGCCGCGCGCGATCCACCTTCCCGTTCACTGTCAGCGGAAACGCATCCAGCACGACAATCGCCGCCGGGATCATATAGTCGGGCAGTTTGTCTTTCAGGCTGCGGCGCAAGGCGTTCGAGTGCGACTGCCTGTCTTCGCTAGCCGCTCGATCCATCGTGCAATATGCGATCAGGCGATGGCTGCCGTTCATCGCCTCCGCTATCACCAGCGCTGCCTGCACGCCGGAAAGCGCCAGCAATGCCGCTTCGACCTCCGATGTCTCGACACGGTAGCCGCGCACCTTCACCTGATGGTCGCTGCGGCCGATGAATTCGACCAGTCCCGCTTCGTTCCAGCGGACACGATCGCCGGTACGATACATGACCTCGCCGGTGCGGAAGGGATTGGCGACGAAGCGCTGTGCTGTCAGGTCTGGCCGCCCGAGATAGCCTCGGGCAAGGCCGCTGCCCGAAATATAGAGCTCACCAACGAAGCCGACCGGCACCGGCTGCAGGAAACCGTCGAGAACGTAGACGTGCGTGTTGCCGATCGGTCGGCCGATCACCGGGTGATCTGCGGCGCTGACCGGCGCGCGCAGCGTGTCGACGGTGTATTCCGTCGGCCCGTAGAGATTATGCACCTGCAGGTCGGTGTGTTGGCGCAAGGCGGTCCAGAGCGCGGGAGATGCTGCTTCACCGCCAATCAGCAACACGGTCGGACGATAGCGGCCCGGCGCCAGAAGCCCGCAATTCATCATCTGCGCGCAGAAGGACGGCGGCAGGTCCATGGCGTCGATGCCGAGCAAATCGATGGCCTCGACGAGCCCTTCCGCATCACGGCGCAACTCATCGTCGATGATGTGCAATTCCTGCCCCAGCAGCATCCAGAATATCTGCAGCCAGGACGAATCGAAGGCGAAGGAATGGGTATGTGCCGCACGCAGCGCCCTCCCCGATTGCCTCGCGGCAAAGGTTTCGAGACCCGGCTCGTAGATCGTCGGCCGATGCGACAGAAGGAGGTTGAGCAAGGCACCATGGCTGTTCATGACGCCCTTGGGCCGTCCGGTGGAACCCGAGGTGAAGATGACATAGGCGATCGAGTTGGCGCCGAGCAGCGCCTTTCTTTCGGTCGCAGTAACCGGGGTTTCCGAGCAGGCGGCACAGGCGGCGATCACCGACGGATCATCGAGGCAGATCAGGTCCAGGCCAACCGGCAGATACGTGGCCTCGCTCTGCGTGGTCAGAGCTATGACTGGCCGCGCGTCCTCGCACATCATGGAGAGACGCTCGACGGGATAATCAAGATCGAGCGGCATATGCGTCGCACCACTTGCAAGCACGGCAAGCATAGCCACCACCGCCTCTTCCGAACGCGGCAGCGCGACGGCAACGACATCGCCGAGACCTATGCCCCTGCCTATCAGGTGGTGCGCCAGACGGAAGACGCGCGCCGACAGCTCCGCAAATGTCAGGGCGGTTTCGCCGAAGACCAGAGCAGTCGCATCGGGCGTCTTCGCTACCTGCGTGGTGAAGATATCGAGAATGGTGGTGAGTTCCGCCGGCTGCGCGACGGCAGCGCCAGCGGCGCTCGCAGCAATCAATCGGGCCTCGCTGTCTTCCGTCACCGGCAGGCGAGCGATCGATGCTTCGCTGTCCTCGCAGAACGCCTCGATCAGGCACGCCAGACGCGTTGCATGCCGGTGCAGATCCCCCTCGTCGTAGAGCGACGCATCGGCGCGCAGTTCGAGCGTTATGGCCCCTTCATGAATGAGAATGCCGAACTCGATATCATCGACGGGGCCGGTCGCGAGGTGATGGGTGACGCCCCGGAGGTCGCCAAACTTCAGGTCATAGTCGAACATGCGATAGTTGACGACCGGGCCGTATAGCGCCCTTCCGCTGCCAACCAGACCCAGATCGCGCTGTATCTGCTCGGCGTCGTATCGCTGGTGCCTCCGCACCGCGCGCAAGGCCGCCTTGACGCGTTCGGCAATTGCGATGAGCGGAAGCGCACCGTCGACATCGACGCGCACCGGCAGCACGTTGACGACCGGCGCCACGGAATTGATGGCAGCTGACCCCATGCGGCGCATGAAGGGAATGCCGACCACCTGACGCGCCTCGCCCGAGGCACGGTAGAGGTAGGCAGCCACGGCCGCCATCAGGATGTCGAACACCGCGACCTTGTGCGGTACCGCCAGAGCCTCCAGCGCCGCGAGGCTTCCAGACGCTAGCCGATGCGAATACGCCACCACACCAGAGGTGTTTTCCGGACCGGGCAGATCACGGCGAATCGACAGATTGCAGGCTGCAGGAATATCCCCGCAGTACCCTGCCCAGAAATCGCGATCGGTCGAAAAGGCCGAAGATTGTGCGTAGGCTCGGTATTCCTCGACAACCTCCGAAACGCTCCCGAAAGGCGATGGGTCGACCGGTTCACCACGCAGGCTCAAGCTATAAATCTCGGCGATCCGCCGCGTCAGCGCCGTGAAGCTGAAGCCATCGAGCATCACGTGATGGTAGCGCTGATACCAGAACCAGTGCGGCGTCCCATCCGTTTCGCCAAGATTGATCAGCACCTGCCGGCAGAGCGGACGCTCGCCACTGGCCGGCAGATCCTCCGCGATATCGCCTTCCATGAAAGCACGAGCGGCGCTTTCCGGATCGGCTTCCCGGCCAAGGTCCAGGATTTCGGCATCGGCGACGTAAACCGGGTCCGGCGTGCCCTGCCAGGCTCCGGCTTCGTCGTCGAAATACCGCGCGGCGACCGTATCGGCCTCGGACAGACCAATGCGGATCGCTTTTTGCAGCATTTCGACATCGATTTCGCCTCGGAACTCGATGCCATGCGCAATGACATAGCGATTCTTGCGAGCGGCGACCTGATCTGCCAGCCAGATACCGAGCTGAGTGCTCACGAGCGGAAGTTTATGCATGACAAGTCCCTTGGTTCCGCACCGGGCAGAGCGGGTGCGTGCAACTGGATTTGGCTATTTGCCCAGCCGCCCGACCTCACGCCGCAGCGGGGCTGAGGTCGGTCCACACGCTTGCGATATGAGCGAGGCAGGCCCCGCGGTCCTCCGGTCCGAACACCACGCTCCAGCCTGCCGGCATACCCGCGAAGGCAGGCCACAGGCTGTATTGGCCGGCCCCGTTAAGCAGCGCCAGAAAGCGATGCCGCTCATCGTCGAAAGGGTTCACATTAAGATCATCGGTCACGGTGTTGCCTCCTCGATTGACCGGTCAAGCGACCAGAGCCGTGGCCGAGCTTTTCTGTTGCAGCAACTCCCACATGCCGTCGATCGTGGGGCGCCGGGCAAGCTCGACGAAGTTCACTTCGATATCGGCCTGCTTCCATTCGGCCACGAGCTGCATGGCAGCGATGGAGTTGAGGCCGAAATCCATGAGATTGTCGTCGTCAGCCGGCTCATCGTCGAGGAAACGCATGACCTGTTGCCTGAGCATCTCTTTCGAAAGAGATGCATGGGTGGCCGTGTCATTTGAAAGCATCTGGGCTCCTGATGTGTCAGTCGCCGCTGCGCGGCCTTCGTGCGAAGATGTCGAAGAACGGAGCGTCATGAGCTGGCCCCTTCAAGGCCTGCTCGCAGATCGAACAGGCCTACCCTGCGCATCGCGCGGAACAGCAAGGCCAGAAGCAGGCCCAATGCCAGAGCCGTCACGCCGAGCAGGAGAATGCTTTGCGCCGGCAAAAACACATTTGCGATCGCACCAATGGCCAGAGCGCCGACAATGTCGCCCAGCGTATCCTGCGCTGCCCACAGGCTGTTCACGCGCCCGAGATAGCTGTCGGGCGTGTGCGCTTGGATCATGGTGTATTGCAGGAGCGAGCCGATGGCGGTCGCATAGCCGTAGACGGCAAGGGCCGGAAGAGCGAAGTAGATGTGACCACCCGCCCCGAGCGTCACCACACAGGCGAAGGCCAGCATGCACATGCCGAGCATGACCACATCCGGCCGCTCGAGATTGCGCGCCCAGCCACTCAGCACGGCACCTGCGGTCGCGCCAACCGGCACGCCTGAATACATCAATCCGGTCTCGAAGGCGCCACCACCGTAGGTTCCGGAAGCGAGCGCCGGAAACAGAATCCTGATCGAACTGGTCAGCGTCAGCAGCGTGCCGATCGCAAAGATGCCAAGCAGCAGACGCTGGCGGAAGAGGAAGACAAAAGCCTGTGCGAGCATGCGTAGTGGATGCTCGATCTCGTGCCGTTCGGGCACCATACGCGGCAGGCTGAGCAGCGTCAGAACCGTCAGCAACGTGCCCACGGCAGCTATGGCGTAATTCCAGGTAAGGCCCGCCCAAGCAATGATCATTCCGCCCAGCGCCGGTGAGACGATTGTGGCAAAGCGCGCGGTCGTCATGCCGAGCGCGCCCGCCTGCATGAGATTTTCCCGCCCGACGATATGCGGCATTGCCGCCATGAGCGCGGAAACACCAAGCGCGCCGAAGAAGCCATCCCAAAAGGCGAGCGCACAAATCGCGACCACCGAAGGAGAGTCAAACGCGCTGTTGACGGCCAGGGCGACAAAGCCGAGGCCGCAGATGCCGCGGGCAAACAGGATCAAACGCCGGCGGTCGTAGAGGTCGGCCAGCACGCCGCCCAGAAGCAGCCCTGCGAACATTCCCGCACCATCGAGTGCTGCCACGATGCCGACCTTAAAGCTCGACCCTGTGATCGCATAGACCTGGATCGGGACGCTGACCGCGAGCATGCCAAGCCCCATCAGCGAAATGGTCCGTGCCAGAAGGACGTGCCGAAAATTGGCGTTGGTCCTGAGCAGCGATATGTCGACGAAAAGGCGAGATACCGTCATGCCCGGGCTCCGCCTGAAGCCTGTCGAAGCTTTTCCGGGGTAAAGGCCGGAACGACCCGCCGCGGCCTCGGCCGAGGCAGTTCGAGACCGGCTGTGTCCAGAAGCATGCCAAGCACGGCATCGCTATGCCTGTTCAGATAGAAGTGTCCGCCTGAAAATACGCGTCGCGTGAATTTGCTACTCGTTTCCTTTTTCCAGACGTCAAGACACTCGACCCGGCAGTCCCGGTCCTCGCTGCCACCCATTGCCGTCACAGGCATCGCCAAAGGGGGCCGCAGCTTGTAGTGCCAGGTGCCAAGTGCCATCAGATCGGCCCGCAATGCCGGTATGACCGAAGCCATAAGCCGTTCGTCGGCCATTGCCTCCTCGCTCATCCCATCAAGACGGCGGACGAGTGCGCGCAAGTCCTCCTCGCCGAGTTCGGAACAGGCGTTGCCTTGATCGTCACCCGGCGCGCCGCGCGCCGAGACGAAGAGATGCTGCGGCGGATTCAGGCCCCGTTCGGACAGAAGATGCGCCACCTCGAAGGCAACGAGCGCGCCAAAGCTGTGACCGAAGAACACGACCTTGCCATGGTCGAGAAGCGGAACGATCGCACGGGCCGCACTGTCTACGAGTACGCTGAAATCCACCAGCGCCGGCTCCGATGCACGCGAGCAGCGCCCCGGATACTGGACCGCAACGAGATCGACGGTATCGCCCGCACGCCAGGCCCAGCGGGCGAAATAGGCAGCGCTCCCCCCACCGAACGGAAAGCAGACAATACGAGCTTCAGGCTCGACGACGTTACGGAAACGGACAAGCCAAGGGCTATCGACGAACCGCTCGCTCAATTCGGACATGGTGGCCACAGCGTTTCCTATAAGTCTGACGCGCCTATCCAGACGGTGGCGGCGCAAGGGTGGGAGACACGCCGATCGCGCCTGCTCGGCCCTGCAACGCAGGGACATTTAAACTTGATATTTTTCCTCATATATAGGAAGGACGGTTTCACGTCGACCGAACCGGGCTACGCCAGAACGGCAAATAGCTACGCACAAACGGCGAGGGGAACTGCGGGCAGTTAGACAATCTGGATTTCTGATTGGGACCGATCTTATGCAGCACGTGGCACTGAAGCCCGAGATTCCGCATCAGCTGTTTGTTGGCAGCGTCGATAGCGTGCCCACCTGCACGACCGATTCCAGGACCTACGAGATCTGGCCGAAGCTTCTCCTGATGGTGCTGATGCAGGGCGTCCAGCACTTCGTGGTCGACGGCATGCCATTTCACATCGACGCCGGTCAGGATGAAGAAGCTGCCCCTCTGGTGTTCATGCTCAACGTCGCTCGCCGTTCGACTTTGCGGTTCATTCATGACCACGACGCCCCAATCCGCAAGGCGATGATTTCCGCACCGCGGCCATGGCTGGACTGGCTGACGCAAACGCAGACGCAAGGATCGACGACGCTCAACCGCTTTCTGTCCGAGCACCTTGCACAGTTTCGCTACGTCCCATGCCGCCATGTGACGACCTTGGCCGAACAACTCATAAATCCGCCGCCGTCAATGCAGGGTGAGATTCTAACACTTTACCGCAGTTCGCGTGGCCTCGACATATTGTCCTCTTCGTGGGCAACGCTTCTCGATCACCGGGAACACCGCGAGAGACCCGGCCTCATGAGCCTTCGCCAGAGCGAACGCGTCCGGGACTACATTGTCGACAATCTCGATGACGTGCTGACGATCGACAAGATTGCGCGGGATGTCGGAGCAAGCGTCTCGTCCGTGCAACGGCATTTCAAGGAGCATTTCGGGCTGACGGTTTTTGAATTCATCCGCACGCGGCGCCTCGAACGTGCCAGCGATGCACTGGAGCGCGACGGCATCTCGATCGCGCAGGCAGCCCACCTCGCCGGCTACGCCAACTCCGCTCACTTCACCACGGCCTTCAAAAGGACCTACGGCATCCTGCCGAGCCACCGACGCAGATAGTAGTTTTTAAGCTTTCAACTGGTTCCGTGGTTATTCAGAAGGCGGCGGGTGGGATCACACGCAATCGCCGCACATGAGCGGATTTGTTTCGGTGCAAGGGCGGTGAGGGCCGGCAAACGGATCGATTCCGACCCTCGCCGAAATGCTCGCCATCCCGGCCGGGATCAGCCAGCCAATGGCGTGTTGAGAAGCTGCTGCTCCCAAAGATACGCGATACCGCTGCCGCCGAAGTGCTGGATGAGAATCTCGGTCAGCTCCTCGACATGCTCGGTGCGCGCCCAATCGCGTTGCCATTCGCCAGCGAGCGCCATCACGGTCATCACGTTCGCGCCGGCCGCGATCATTCGCTGGATGGCAACTTCGTGAGACTCCTTCGAAATCCCGCCCGACGCGTCGGTGATCACGGTCACGTCCCAGCCTTCGCCGGCGGCCTGGATCACGGGCATTGCGACGCAGACTTCGGTCCACAGGCCGGCGATGATCAGCTGCTTGCGGCCGGTCGCCTTGACGACATTCACCACATTCTCATCCTGCCAGGTGTTCACCCAGGTGCGATCGATGACTTCCTGGTCCGGAAATACGTCGGTGATCTGCTTAAAGAGAAGTCCACCGCGCGCCGCGATCACGCTGGTGAGAATTGTCGGAACATTGAAGGCTTTTGCTAGCTTCGCCAGAGCGGTCGTGTTGTTGACCACCATCTGCGGATCGTGGCTGTTCAGGTTTGCGAGTTGGTAAGGCTGGTGATCGATCAGAACGAGTACCGAGTCGTCGGGACGAAGAAGCGAATCAAGGCCGTTACGAGGGGTCATCAAGACTTCCTTTCTCTGCCACTATGGGCGGTTATGGGTTCACGGGAGACATACGCCGCGGGCGGGCGTTGCCTGGACGCAATTTGCTGTTCCTTTTGGCGATGCGGTAGTGCCATAGTCAGGTAAGCTGTGTCGCGGAATTAGGAACACCGAATTGGACATCGAAGATCTACAGACATTCGTCGCAGTGGCCGATGCAGGGGGCGTATCAGCCGCCGCGCGCCGGCTCGGCGTCTCCAAGTCAATCGTCAGCCGGCGGCTCTTTCGGGTTGAGGCGGAACTTGGCGTCCAGCTTCTTGCACGAACGACCCGCGGCGCCGCGCTCACAGAAGCGGGAATCACGTTCAGAGACCATGCGGCCCGAGCCAGCGCCGAGATCGATACGGCCAGGGAAACGATCCTTCCAACCGGTGAGCTGCGCGGCCGCCTGAGGGTTGCCATGCCGCTCACCTTCGGCCCGACCCACTTCGCCCCCGTGCTCGCGGAAATGGCGCGACTGCACCCGAAGCTTCACATCCATACCTTCTACAGCGATCGCTTCGTCGATCTCATAGGAGAGGGTTTCGATTGCGCGATCCGGGGCGCCTACCTTCAGGACTCCAATCTGATCGCGAAGCGCGTCGGGCCGATTCATGGAAAGCTTGTCGCAAGTCCGGATTACATCGAAGCGCACGGGTCACCTGAAACTGTGGACGAACTCGTCAACCATCAGGCCCTCATGCAGGGAACGGAAATCTGGCAGTTCATGGATGGCAGCAAGATCGTCACGGTCCAGCCGCAGGGCAGGTTCAAGGCCGACAGCGCCACGGCGCTTGCCGCCGCCGCAGTGGCAGGGCTCGGCATCGCCTGGCTCCCCGATTGCATCACACATGAATATGTGGCCTCCGGTGCGCTGGTCCCGATCATGACACGCTATCCGGTACCTCCGGGGGCCGCGTATGTCGTACGCCCGCCTGGTCAGCATCCCCCGCGGAAAGTACGGGTTCTCACCGAGATGCTGATCGAGTACTTCGCACGAAATCCGGACGTTTGGGGTCTCGACCGTTAAAACACGAACGGTGCGAAGCCTTATCAAAGAATTGCATCGACGTTGCTCTACTGCGAGCCGCTGAGATCGACGACAATGCCCGTACGTTCCACTTACTGCGACACAGCTTGACGTATCACAGGGCTAGTCGGGCAGACGGTGGCTCGCCAGTTAGGCATTCGTCGGGCCGAAAGCGCTCTTCCCGCTCGTAGGGTCCGGATCGATCGAAATCAGGCCTTCGCATCAGCAAGGGCGAGGCCTCCCGGAAACCAAGAGAGGATGAGGCGCATGAGTTGGAACCCGGCAATCGATCCCGGCTGCCCTGATGAGGTGGGCATCGACGCGATCGAAACGCTTATCGTCCCGCGCGCTCGCGATCTCGGCGGTTTAGAAGTCCGACCCCGCAAGTTGCCGCACGGTTCCGCGTCTGTCCGTAGCGTACCCAACCTATTGATATGAAGGCATCTTTCGCGCACCAGTATTCCGCGGCGTTCCGTGACCTACCAGTCACGATGCCGACACGGTGCCGATCACCGTCACCCGAAACTTCATAGGGAAAGGAGAATGTCATGACTAGTGTAGCTCTAAGCAAATCGTTGTGTAGCTCTAAGCAAATCGTTCGTCGAGGGCGTTCGACTACGCGATAAACCGACTATCTATTACGACAGGGACCTTAGGGTTCAAACCCATTTATCGCGTTGATTTGGCGTAGCAAATCAGATTCAGGATTTCCGATCAACGGATTGGAGGCTTGGATGGGTCGGTTGTT
>NZ_FPBI01000072.1:0-1205 GCF_900116595.1 Mesorhizobium sp. YR577
GCCCGAAAGGCTTTGTGCTCGCAGCCGCCCCAAAAGAATGAACGGCCAAGGTCTGAGGGCCAATCGACGGAACGCACCGCATCGACAAGCAGCATTGTCGTTCCCGGTGGTGCTCCTTTACGGTCGAGCCACTGAAGCTCAATGCCGGTTGGCCGCGTGAGTGGCTGGATTTCCTCGGGTCCATGGATCTCGACAAACGCAACTCCGCGAGCCTTGCCGTCCAGTTGCTCCAGGATACGAGCGATACCGGGCAGCCCCGTTTCGTCTCCTGCCAGCACGTAGAATTCGGCGTGTTTGGGTCCGCCCGCGGCTGGTCCGACGATGCCGATCACATCACCTGCAGTGGCTGCGAGCGCCCAATGCGTTGCAGGGCCAGCATTGTCGTGCAGCGCAAAATCGATGGTGATCTCACCTCTTTCGACGTCGATGGCGCTGATGGTGTAGACTCGGGTGTCCAGCTTACGCTGACTTGGCCAAACTATGTGACCGCGACCATCAAGAGCAGGCCATTCGGGCGATGTGACCTCCTTCGGCTGAAAAATAAGGCGACAGTGCAACTGATCTGGCCGGTCGAACCTTGCCAGGTTCTCGCCTTGGAAAACAATGCGACGCATGCGTGGGGTCAATTGCATCGCATGGCTGACGCGCAAGACACGCAGATCCTCCAATGGGGTCAGACCGGTGTCATCGCCCAACCATTCGATTTCAAGTTTCTCTCTGGAAGCGATGAAGGAAATCGGCCCGACAAGGGCATGCTTCAGCCTGTTGAGCGCATCTCGATTGCTGGTCTCGGCAAAGAGCAAAAGCTCGCCAGGTCGCACTTCCAGACGCGCCTCTCCGAACGCCGACGCAATCCGATAGAAAACATCTTCCTGCACAACGGCCATATCATGCGTGGCGATCGACGCGAGGATCGGTTCGAGAAATTGGTCGACCTTTGGGAAATCAACGACTGCCGCGGCCTTGTAGAGACGTCTGGACGAGGAACTGCCGGGCATGGTTCACCCCTCCAACGAGGCCCAGAGCGGCCCCTCGATTGGCGTGCCAAGGAAACGCTCATTGATTTCGGCAAGCGTCGCCGAAGGGTCGATATCCTCACACCGTTCCGGATGCAGCCATTTCGCTGCAAGTTCGATGAAGAGTATGTTGAGCGGCGGAACCGCAATAAGTCCGGTCCAGATGCCGTGGACGCGTTTGCTACGAAC
>NZ_FPBI01000042.1:0-29273 GCF_900116595.1 Mesorhizobium sp. YR577
AGGCCGACAAACGCAGATTTCTCGTCATGATGCTGATTCCCCTCGGAAAACAGCGCCACGCGAGCATCCAAAATCATCGAATGTGAGTCAGACCCCAAAAGGGACCCCAGCTTTCGGTGTTGAGAGGCCGGCCATGAACCGTGGGGGAAGCGCTCCGGTAGAGAAAGAGCGGCCAACGATAATGGCGACGCGGACGGCCCCGATCCTGAGGCGCGGTGCAAGGTCAACGATGTCGCCCTCAAGCTTGCGCGCATCGCCGCAGCCAATGATAACGCACCACCGGCAGGATTTGACCGAAATCGACACTTGCTAACCGTGGAGATTTGAAGGTAGCCGGCGCAACCACTTTCTGCATAAATCACTCGCCGTTTCGATCTGATGACATGCTTTGTTGTCATCCGTGCGGATTGTCGTGGTCACTGACATAAGCCGTGCCGCGTTACGCGAGCGCCGCTGCGGGACACACGTTTGAGGATTATCTGGCGGCCGGAATCAGGCGTGCGCTCACCTGCACTATTGAAGCAGTAGGTTGAGGTTCAGCATACCAGCGCCAAACTGCTGACGAAATTCCAACTGTTTTTCGCCATTGAACGCATCCGGCTTGAGTCTCACATTTCCGGAAAGCCAAGGCCAAGAGACATCGCTTACGCCACAACTTACGACTTTCGCCTTTGCCTGAGAGCCGTTTAAGAGTTTCTTAGTGCTGCCCCTGTACTTGGCTTGAAGCAAGGCTACCGCCCCGGCAACGATCGCGGACGCCCCCGAAGTACCCCCGAATACCGTGTAAAGTGCGGCTCTGTCCGCATTCTCGGCATCGTCTGGCGCGGTTCCCGTCAGAAAACCCTCCGAATATCCATGCATTCCTGGGATATCGACCGTGAGAAGACCTTGGGACGCATATGCGACCTTTTTGATCGTGTTGCCGTAGACATAAAAGTTGTGGTCGCGCCAGCAGGGAGCTTCCCTATCCAGGCGGAACTGATGGCGAGTATAGGCTTCCTCGTCGTCGGACGGCGCGACGATCGTCAGCGAATTGTCCCCGGGATCGCCATCATAGTTGGAATAGGCTGATCTGTTGGCGAGGTAAGTAACCGAACCGACAGAAATGACTCCGTTGACTTCGCCGGCCTTGTTTGCCGGGTAGATGACGCGGTTCAATCCGTCATTGCCTGCTGCGCACACCACCGGAATGTCCTGGCTGACGGCTTCGAAAAGTTTCTCGAAGAAATCCCAAGCTGGCTTCGCGTGGTTGATCGAAGTGTATCGCGAATCTCCATATCCTTGCTTATATGCAGGAGCCCGCCACGGGTCAGGAGCCTCCCGCGGAAAATGAATCACCGAGACTTCCCTGCCCCAAGCGCAGAGGAACGCGAGGATAAGCTGCTCGGCAGTCGGCTGTGCCGAAACTTCGATCGGCAGTAGTTTAGCCCCCGGAGCCACGCCCCAATAAGGAATGGGACCTTCGGCGTCGCTGCCGACCACCGGCGCCCCGACAATGAGACCGGCGCACGAGGTTCCATGAGCTGAATATCGCATCCGCGAAATCTGCACCACATTCTGGCGGACACCCCTTCCCGATTTCAGATTCTCGAGCAACGAGCGCTGCTGCATATCGGAACCGGCAAGGCTTTCGGCCATCTTCCAGGCGGGTTCCGTTATCAGGCTGTCGGCCAGCTGCTCCTCAGGCCCGCAATGCAGGCCGGCGCCCTTTGGAGTGACGTAACTCATGCCATAAGGGTGCGAGGCAAAGCTGATGGCCTCCAGGACGCGTGGATGGAGATTCGGATGCACTCCATTCACCCCCGTATCGATCTGGGCGATGGTCTCGCCCATACCCGGTTCTGGTGTGCCTAGTTTGTCCCACGCATCGCTGGTCAGGATATATCTCTCGTCCCCGCCATCTCTTGCCACCTTCACCGCACCAATGGCGATAAGATGCCAAAGGTAGTGGTACCAGTCATAGCACTGATTTCCCTTGTCCCTTGATACAGACATGGAGATACCCCCTATCTTTGCCATTCCCGTTGCGCGCGCCGGATAACGTCGTCCATTGCCTCCACCAGATATGGTGTGATCCTCACGGCCAGTTCTTCGCCTGCATCCGTATCGCTTTTGAAGTGCAAGCCAGCACGTTCCCGGTTCTCGGCTACTCGCCGTGAGCGTTCGAAAAGCGACGTGACGCCAGTATGCTCGGGCAACATCCGTTGCAGGACGGATGCAACTGCGAAGGACTGGAAAGAGTGATTAGACGGATAAGACGCATGTGCCGGCACAGGCAAAAGCGGACGCAGACGTGGCTCGATGATGTTCGGCCGAAGCCGCTTGAAACGATCCTTGTAGTAGAGGCCGATTTCCTCTGCGATTTCGAGGATCGCAACGATCAGGCTTCGCGTCGCCTCGAAGCCACCTGCCGTGTCAATTCCCAGCGGGGCTGTGTAGTCCGAAATCTCGAATGTCGCCTGCCGCCGTATTTCCTCGCATAACAGAGGATTCGTCGCGCGTGCATCCTGAAGCGCCATAAGTTCGGCGGCTTCGGCAAGGCTTTCAGCCGGCCCCGGCGGTGGCGGGATCGCGATGTTTTCCCAGATTGCGCCGTGAAGCTTGGTTTTGTTATCTAGCACGATGCGGTGCAAGGTGCGTTTTTCCTGCCAGGACGGAAGCGCATCGGCATCGAGATCAAAGCTGTCCTGCCCTCTGCCTCTGCCCCGGCCTCTTCCACGGCCGCGCCCGCGACCTCTACCTCTTCCACGACCTGCACTGGACCCAGTCATTGCGGACTGTGAAAGCCGCGCTATACCTTTTTCCGGGTTGTCGGAAACCACAATGACGAATTGTCCATTCAGGATACCGAAGCTACGTTTTCGATTCTTGAAAGTGCTCATCCATGCGGGAAGAGCCTGAGGTGGAAAATCTTTGAACTGTAGCTCGACGTATTTGGCGAGGCTGTCTTCGACGTTATCTTCCTTCCCAAGTCCAGGCCACGAGTACTCTTTCAATTCGCTCTGTCTGACCTGATATCTTGCGGCTCCCAAGTCTGCTGTGGTCACCATGATCAAGCCTTTCCTCAAATTCAGTTGGCATATCTTGGCAAAACGATCCGGGAGAGCCCGCTCTGGATAACCGACACCCCGAGAACTCCGGCGATCGGGTAGTCCACCTCACGCAGCAGTTCCAGGGAGAAATCGGGCTCCCATTCGCGGAGCCGATCGACAATGCGCACTGCATCCCCTTGCTGGCCCAGATGCCCATGACAGGCTGCCGAATATCTCAACGCGGGAAGGAAGCCGGGCTGCCTTGCCAGAACGAGTTCGCCAAACTGAACGCCCTCTTTGAACCGACCGCTCAGGGTGGCCAGGATGCAGCATGTCGTGTCTATGAAGTACCTGTAGCCAGGAGGCCCACCCAGAGTTCGGGCTCGCAGAGCGTCAGCGTACCCTTGCTGAACTTCACCGAGATAGCCCAGTGTCAACGCACGCATATCCCAGCAAAGCGCCTGCAACGGATTTGCAGCGATCGCACGATCGGCCAATTCCAATGCGTATCGATATTCGTGAAACACGAACGAATGAGCATGCGCCGCCAAGGAAAGAGTGATGGGGTTGAAAGGCCCCATTTCGAGGGCCTGGCGGGCACATTCCCGAACCTGCTCATGAAAAGCTCCGGACCGGGCTACCCGTCTTTCGCCAAGGCGCGTCACCTGGACAAAAAGCAGCCAGCCGAGGTAGGTGCTTCGGGGTTCGATCTCAAATGCTTCAGCCAGCATGCGTTCGGCAGCATCGAGGTCCGCGTCATGCAAACAGAAAATCTGATGAATTGCCGCAAAGGCTAGCCGGGACGCATGGTTGCGGGGCTGGTTCCGCGCCGTGCGGGGGTCGAGCGCCACGTCCAGAATACCGAAGGTTGCCTGATTGACGAAAGCCATCAACCTCGGGCTTCCCGCATTACCCAAGTCGGCCTGCTCGAAGAAAACGCTTTGCGACCACGCCACCCGCCTCTCGCCAGGAGCTATCAGGCTGAAAGTAAGCCCGACCTGCTCACCGAAGACCATCGCCTCGGCCTGGAGAAACCAGTCCACGAGTCTGATCCCCGAATCCTCCGCGGGTCGCAGGCCAGCTCGATAGTCGATCAAATCCACGATCTCGAAATCCAGAAGCGATCTTGCCACCAGATTCAGCGCCATATTGGCCACCGATTGAACGCAGACGCTGTCAGCAGAGCCTTCGACAATCAGTCCCAGGCAGATGCGCTTGGGCACAGAGATCAGTTGCTTCTGTTGTACAAGCAACTGGAAGGCTTGAACGTGATTTGCTTCCGACTTCCTGGAAGCGGCGCTCAGTCGGCTCCTCTGCTCGCGGAGCCATTCTTCGAATTCAGGATCTCGGATATCGATCCCTTCAAGCAAGTCTTGCGCTCTTGAATGAGCGTCGTCGTTCCCGATGTCGAGTTCGATCAGGTCTAGGTGAAGGCGAACAGTATCCCGATCACTGGTCAAGAGATCGCGATCCACCTCACGAAAGAGTTTGCGAAGTTCAGACAATTCCTGACGTAGGCTTGCCGCGCCCTGATCTTCACCTCGGGTACTCCAGAGCATGCTCTGGAGCCACTTGCGGCTTCGCGCGCCATTCGGCGAAAGAGCAAGAAGCACCAACAAGGCTTTCGAGCGCTTTCCGCGCGGAGTTACGTCCAGACCATCAGCGCGGGAAACGGTGAATGGCCCGATCAAGCGAAATTTAATTCGACCTGCAGAGCTCACATTGCCCTCATTGGCCAAGATCATGAAGATGATTTGCCTAATTCTTCCGATTTGCAATAGATAGATCTATATATTATGACAAACTATTCAGGAGAATGGATCCAGGATTCATCTTTAATGAATTAATACTTTCTACTTCATAGAGTTGAAGGCGAGTTAGGATACCCCGATTTCAACTGAAGATTGATTTATGTTCCGTTGTTTTCACAGATGTTGTTCTGTGGCGCTGAACGCCGTGACTTCCACCTGCCTCAATGGAATCGCGCTCCAGGCGTGCTTGGTATGCGCGCCGAGCCTGGCAAGACCGAGCGTTGCCTTGCTGGCGGTGATTATCGCGTCCACATTTCGGACGGTCGCACCTTTGCCGGCCTGCTCGACGCGGCGGGCAATGTTCACGTTTAAGCCGAACACAAATGGCGCATGCCCATCGGGATCATTCAGGAGCATGACATCACCAGAATGCAGACCGATTCGTATCCGGCGTAGCGGGAGGCCGCTCGACATCCTCCTGGCATTCCATTCCGAGATTTTCACCGCGAGGTCAGCGACCGCCAGGAGGCCGCGTCGAGCTGTCTCTCTTGGCGTCATCTCAGTTCCAAGCCACAGAGCCAAGACACCGTCGCCGGTGAAACTTTGGACGATACCACCGTGCTTTCGAACGATAGCCTCGATGACATTTGCCTGCTCTGTCATGAAACGGGCCGTTTCGAGGAGGCCCAGTTCCACGGCCAGCCCGGTTGAATCTTCGATGTCGGTAAACATGATCGTTGCAGGCGTGCATTGGAAGCTGCCAGCAGCAAAGGTCGGAATCGCCGACCGGGGAGTTCGGGAAACAACGATGACAGATTGGGTCATGGCTCAGCCTCCATCAGCAAGCCGCTCTTCACCAAAGCTGCCTAATAATAGTTTCACCCCGCAATCCAAGCGTCAGACAGGCGTGTCCAAATCGTCAAAAATTCGGGAAATCGCGTAGCTTTCTGCACAAGATCATTCACATCGGCATGGATGGTTTCTTAGCCAGAGACCCATGCACCAGCTGAGCGATTCATTCACTCGTCTTCGTGGCATGTCGACACGCCGATCGACTTAACCCAACTCAACGCCGACTTCAGCCAATCGGCATGCGGCCAGGCATGGATAAAATCCCGCAAAGGGCCGCAGCGTCTCTATTGGCATTTGCCACGGACGCTCTCCTTGCTAGAAATACCGTCCAACCTGTGCGGCCTCTCGTCCGGAGCCATCCCTCATCAAATGGTGTCACGGCGCAAAGCGAGGTTTCACAGCGCTGGCAAGGATTACCCCGAGCAGGCAAAACGAAGTCGCGGCAAGTGCAACGATGAGTATGTTCCAGCCCATGAGCACGTAAAAAGCGCCAGCGCCAAGCGCACAGACGGCAATGATCGCGAACTCAAGCAGCTCATTGAACCCCTGTGCCGTCGCCCGTTCCTCAGGATCTGGAATACGGGCAAGAATCTCCGTAGCGCTTACATATACGAAGTTCCAGCCCGCGCCGACTAAGAATAGTCCTAGCGCGAACGGGATGAACGCCTTCGCTTCAAAGAGGCATCCCAATCCGCCGATCATGACGATACCGCCAGCGCTCAAGAGCTGACGCGCCGAATACTTTGAGACGAGCCGGGAAGCAAACATCGATGGGATGAACATGCCGATCAGATGTAACTGTATGATGCCTCCGGTCGCTCCGACGCTGAGGCCGCAACCTACAGCTGCAACCGGCAAAGCCGTCATGGCGGTTACCATCACGCCGAAGGCGACCCCCGAGGCCGTCAGCGCCAAACCGACGGTGGGCCGCTTTAGCGCCGAACCCAGGCTGCGTCCGACGTGGGCCACCGGAACTCGTGATCGCTTGTCCTCTATGCCGAAGGCAAGGATGGCCGATGAGACCGAGAACAAAGCGACTGCGGTGTAACTGCCCAGGAACATCGGTGGTGCGAGGACTGCGTCGAGGAGTGCGCCGAATTGCGGGCCGACAAGCACTCCGACCAGGCTTAGACCGATCGTCCAGGCGACAGCCTGGCGAATTGCGCTTTCCGCTACCGATTCGGCGGCTGCGAAGCGGTAGTATTCCGAAGTTGCTTGAAACACACCAAACACGGCGCTTCCAGCACACAGGAGCGGAAATGACTGAACGACGATCGCCGTCATGCAAAGGATAGCGGCAGCCAAACCTGCGAACGAGCCGAAGATGAAGCACGTCTTTCTCCCCAAGCGTTGCATCAGGAGCGAAAGGGGAAAGGTGACGAGTGCGGTCGCGACATGGATCAGGGCGAATGGCAACGTAGCCAGTATCTTGTGATCGGCTAGATAAAAACCTGCGAGGCCGCTCACCACTAGGCACACCGCACCAGCGGCCGTGTATGTCATCTGGCAGCTCGCCAGGCAAAATAGGTTGCGCGACCACAAGGTTTCTCGATGCGACTGGAACTCGTTTGTCATCAGGCCATCCATTTCCCGGTCCGCTGGAAACGCGTCAACAGCACGCTCAAAGCTTCACCGGCGCGAGTGATTTCGGCAGGTTCGTTATAGAAATGAGCAGATAGCCTCAGGGTGCCTCCCGAAAGGCCCAAACTTTCATGGAGAGGGTACGTACAATGGAAACCTGCCCTGGCCATCACCCCGAACTCATCGCTGAGGGCGGCCGCGATTGTATCGATCGGGACAACGGCGCCAGGCGCGAACACGCTGACGATCGGTACGGTCGACTCCTCCCGGGAATAAAGCCCCTGGCAGGCAGGTAATTGCCTCACCAAATCCTTAAGGCACGCGGCAAGTGTCCGGTTGCGGTTCTGAATCCGTTCCCAGCCAATTTTACCGAGGTAGTCGACGGCGGCGGCCAGTCCAAGTACACCACTGATGTTTGGAGTGCCCGGTTCGAGGCGACCAGGCAAAGCCTTCAGCGAATAACAATGCCGCGTCACTTCGGTGACGCAGCCACCGCCGAGGGCCGTCACTTCGATCATCTCAAGGGCATTGCGCCTTCCGCTCAGTACGCCAATGCCGGGCGGTCCCAGCATTTTGTGGCCACTGAAGGCAAGAAAATCACAACCGATCTCCTGGACGTCCACCGGGAAATGGGAGATCGCCTGCGCGGCGTCCACGCAGCTAAGAGCGTTGGCCTCGCGGGCTAGCCGGCAGATCTCTCTGGCAGGCTGCACTACGCCGAAAACATTTGAAACATGCGCAAACGTTAGCAGGCGCGGGCGATGCTTCGCCAAGGCATCTGCCACCAAGTCGAGGCTGACCGCCTTGTCGGGTGGCACGTCCAGCCAGACGACCTGACCCGCACGCATCCAAGGGAGGATGTTGGAATGGTGTTCGGAGCTGAACACGAGGATCCTATCAGACTTGGCAAGACAAAGCCCGGACGCCACCACGTTGATCGCTTCTGTCGCATTCTTGACGAAAATCACATCGGCGGGGGCAACGTTGAGGAATTCTGCCATCGTCCATCTGGCGGCCTCGTGTAGTTCCGAAGCTTCTTCCGACAGAGCATGGTTACCTCTGTGTACGTTGGCGGTTGCTTCAGTAGCGTGCCTGCGCTCAGCCTCAATTACCTGGCGAGGTTTGAGCGCTGTAGCCGCCGAATCCAGATAAACGATCTGACGCCCTGCCACCCGGCGTTCGAGCATCGGGAAGTCAGATCGAAGGCCGGATAGCATTATGGAAACGCCTCCCTATGCCACCGGACGCACCAGTGGGTACTTTAAGGAGGGCAGCGGTCGCAGCGCGCGAACTTCCCTAACCCTTAGAGAGGCTATGCCAATCTCCTCGGAAAAAGCCTCCCGTAGCTCGCTTGCCTTGAAGCTTCCGGATTCGGACGGAACGACTTCCGCACAATACTCATTGTTTCGAGCATACACCTGCGCAAATGCAATCCCTTTGATTTTAGCGACCACATTGTCGACCTGCCGAGTGGTTACACAGCGGTAGCCCACTCGCAGCGTTTCCTGAGAACGTCCGTGAAAGACCAGAGTGCGCCAGTCGCTGAGCGGGCATTCGCAGTCGATGTCAGACCACGCCGCCAAATCGCCAATCTCGTATCTGAAAAGAGGCATGACCTCGCTGGCGTGCGTGGTTACCAGCACGTCGCCGACCTCATGCGGCAAACCAGCGGTCTTGGAGGGTTCAATCTCCACAAAACTGTGGTTTTCGAAAACGTGCCAGTTCCCACACCGACAACCGACTGCCACCTCCAGGCCGCCGCATTCCGTAGCCGAATAAATGTCATACACGGGAGCTTTCCAGGCGGTCTCGATCGCGAGGCGTTGCAGCGTGGGAGTGTATTGGTAAGTTGTAAGCACCAGAGAAACCGACGGCAAATGCAAGCCAAGTCCCTTTGCCCGGACTGTAAGCCAATCTAGATAGACCGGGTTCGCAACCAGAATATCCGCGCGGAAACTCTGAAGATCCTCCGCAACCTGGCGGACGAAACTATCGTCCGCGTGAAAAATGTCATGACTTCCGGCAATTTGAAGCGTCGTTTGGTTGATAAGGCGATCCTCGCGCACCGCCGATACCAAGCCGCAATACCTGACAGTACAGTTGGGGCTTGTGATCACCGCGACCCGAATGGCTTCAGGCAGTGGCGCGATACCCCATACCTGTTCTGGGCAAGGCGGCAAGTGGTCGGAGCGGAGTTGAGCGACCACCCGCAGCCGCTCGCCTGACGAGCCGCTCGTCTGGGCGATTTCGAGCGACCCATCTGTCAGCCCGTCTGCTAAGTTGACTTCGGGATCCAGCAAGTCAGCCCAATGCACGCGGAGATCGGCTTTTGACAGCCGAGGAGCGTGGGGCAGCCTTAAGTCAGATTCCGCCTCCAGGCCGCGACCATTATTGCGATAGTAAGGAACAGTTTCCTTCAGCCTCCGAACAAAAGCTGTCAGAACGGCATCTCGGTGCAAGTCCGCAAGCTGCTTGCGCCACGGACGCTGCTTGGCTCGCAAGATGCCAATAGGAATATCTTCATCCAAGAAACCTAAAGGGTCAACGAAATTGGCTACCGCTTCCGACAGAAGCGCTGTCTGATGTAAGTCCTCGTCAATGCCTGCTAGTTCGACGTGAAACTGGGTTCTGGTATCAAGAAGGCGCACGGACTCGGCCGTTTGTTCGCAGACAACCTTGCTACACAGTTTCCGGCGCACCCAGTCTCTCCTTGGACCGAAGTTCCCACCAACTATCAACTATGAAGAGACTCGCCCCTGCCGCCTTAGCTGCAGCCGCAATTACACTGTCTGGACCTTTCAATTTTGCCCAGCCGTCGGCAGTAAAGCCTTGGCGCAATATACCCCATCTTCGTCGATGTGTAAGAGCTGGAGGTTTCGCACCTCCAGCCCCTGACCTGAACGCTACCTGCTAGCCCGCAGTATGCACGGTTTAGAGGCCTTGCCGGACTGCTTAGCCGACAGCGGCATGAGTTTGATTGTCATCTTTTCCTCCTTTTGCGGCGTCAAATTCTTTAGCACGGTGTACGTGCATCAACAAGTAATAACGTACCTGATCTTCGCTTAGAAAGAAACGTACGATGTATATCTCGTGATCTACTATTGTAGATCACGCCTAATTAAACCCTTCTATAAACTTGCGCACGCAATGCAAGTCTCCGTCAACCGCGGACTGAAGCGCGACGAGAACTAGCCCATCGGGGATGGGATCAGCAACGACGCAGCTTTCATCAAGACAAGCACCGGGACTCATTACAATTGGCCGGCAATCGGTACCCTCTATCAGCTCCTCAAGACCAAAGAGGGTTTATAGACCTGGTTAAGTTGGTTGCAGAGGTAGGATTTGAAGCTGTGACCTTCAGGTTGCGAGACACATGGCGCGGTAGCATCTAGTTAAGGACGCTATCGAAACGCCGATGCAGAACATGCGGCAAAGCTCGGCATGGACGGCATTGCTGTGTCTGCACAGGGCTGCCGCAACCTCAACATCGACCCGATGCTGGTTCAGGTCCTCTCGCAGATCAGGGAGCCCATCCGCCACCGCCTACGCATCATTGCTGACAGCCGGCGAAATCGCCTTACTCAGGCGCGATTCCTCAATTTCCACTGCTGCCCATATGCCCTGCCAGATGGTGGATATGATCGGTACCGATGCCGCAACAGCCCCCGATGATCGAGGCGCCCTTTGCGGCCCAGCCATCGGCCCAGCCGCAGTAGGAGTTCGGGTCGAGATCGGCCCGTATGTCCGAGATCACCTCATTGGCCGCGCCATCCTCGTCCTGCGAGCCGAAAGCGTTGGCGTAGACGCCGAGCGACAAGCCGGGAGCCGCTGCACGAGCGGCCTCAAGTGCCGCGCCCATCACCTCGGGCATGGAGCAGTTGAAGAGCAGCGCATCCGCGCGCGCATCCCGCGCGAAGAGGGCTGCATCGGCCACGCTCTCCCCGGATCGCAATTGCGGCTCGGGCATGTCCTGCGGCGCGACATCGTCCCTGAGTGTGAAGGACAGCCAGACCGGCTTGCTGCTGCCGCGCACCGCCGCCGCGGCGGCCCGCGCTTCCTCAAGGCTGCTCTGCGTCTCGGCGAGCCAGAGATCGACATGCGGCGCGAGACCTGCGACCAGCACCGAGAGGTAATCCTGCGCAAGATCGGCGCGGAACAGCTCTGGCTGATAGGAGCCGAACACCGGCGGAAGCGAACCCGCGACCTTCACGCCTGCCCCCGTATCGGCGGCCTCGCGGGCGAGACGCCCGGCCAGCGACGCCAGCTCGGCGCCACGCGCGCGAAACCGCTCCTCTCCGATATGGAAAGGCACCAGCGCGTAGGAATTGGTGGTGATGACTTTCGCGCCCGCACGCACATAGTCTTCATGTACGCGCCGAACGAGCTCGGGCGCTTCCATCAGCGCCAGCGCGGACCATTCCGGCTGGCGGAAGGGCGCGCCGATGCGCTCGAGTTCGCGGCCCATGCCGCCGTCGAGGATGGTGATGTCGTTCATGCCTGCTCCTGTTGCGGTGGCGCCGCGCCGTGTGAATGAAGTTCGTGAAAGCCGGTCACATCCAGCTCGATCGATTCCGCGATATGATCGCGGACCGCCTGTTCCGCCGCGTCGGGGCTTCCCGTCATCAGCGTGTCGAACAGGCGCTGATGGTCGCTGACCAGCGGCTTGCGGCAAGGCCAGTGCGCCTCGGACCAGCGATAGAGCCATTCCATCTTGTCGGCCAAGAGCCCGTGGCGGCGGATGAGATGCTGGTGCCCGGTCTGCTCGACGAAGCTCGCATGGAAACCGAGATCGGCCGCCACCCGCGCATCCGTGCCGGCATCGTTGGCAGCAGGCAGCGCTGCAAAGGCGGCCTCGACCAGCTTGGTGCCGAATTCGGTGCGACGCTCCGCCAGGATGCGCGCGCCAAGCCCCTCGAAGGCCGCGCGCAGCGTATAGATTTCCCAGATCGCCTGCGCGTCGAGCACTGCTACGCGCCAGCTCGAATAAGGCGTGCGGGTCACCAGCTCCTGCGCTTCCATGGCAAAGAGCGCCGAGCGAACCGTGCCACGGCCGAGGCCAATGCGGTCGGTCAGGTCCAGCTCGGTTAGCATCGCGCCCGGCGCGAAATCGCCCCTGACGATGGCTTCGCGCAGCCATTCGGTGGCCTGATCCTGAAGGCTCTTGCGCTGGATGGGTTGACGCATCACGGTCCTCTAGCGATTGCGGTCGAAATGGCCGCTGAGAAAGGCGCGGCAACGTTCCGACGAAGGATTGCCGAATAGCTGCTCCGGCGTTCCAGCCTCCTCTATCAGCCCTTGATGCAGGAACACCACCTGCGACGAGACCTCGCGCGCAAAACCCATCTCATGGGTGACGATGAGCATGGTACGGCCTTCGTCGGCCAGAGCGCGGATCACCTTCAGCACCTCTCCCACGAGCTCCGGGTCGAGCGCCGAAGTCGGCTCGTCGAACAGGATGGCGCGGGGCCGCTGGGCGAGCGCGCGCGCGATCGCCACGCGTTGCTGCTGGCCGCCGGAAAGATGTGCGGGCCAGGCGTCACGCTTTTCTGCGAGCCCGACCTTTTCCAGAAGCGCCGTTGCTTCCTCTTCCGCTTCCGCGCGGGGGCGCTTCTGGACGAAGAGCGGTGCCTCGACCACGTTTTGCAGCACGGTGCGGTGCGGCCAGAGATTGAAATTCTGGAAGACGAAACCGAGATGGCCGCGCATCCGCCGCGCCACGGATTCCTGGCCGCGCGTAAGCCTACCTCCCTCGGGCGAAAGACTGTCCTCACCCACCGTCACTGTTCCAGCATCGGGTATTTCCAACATGGGTATGCAGCGCAGGAGGGTGCTCTTGCCCGAGCCGCTCGCCCCGATCAGCGAGATGACGTCGCCGTCCCTGGCGGAAAGGTCGATGCCGCGCAGCACCTCATTGCTGCCGAAGCTCTTGTGCAGGCCGGCGATGGAAAGAGCGGTGGAGGGGAGGCTCATGGCGTCACTCCGAACTGCCAGGGCGAAAGACGGCGCTCGACCCATGCCGAAAGCCGCGTCACCAGAAGGGACAGCGCGAGATAGATCACTGCCGCACATAGGAAGATTTCGACCGCCCGCCATGTTTCAGAGACGGCAGCGCGGGCGATGCCCGTAACCTCCATCAGCGTGATGGTGGAAACCAGCGCCGTCGATTTCAGGATCGAGATCACCTCGTTGGAATAGGCCGGCAGCGCCTGCCGGATGGCGATGGGCAGGGTGATGCGGCGCAGAACCGCAAACCGCGTCATACCCGAGACGCGCCCCGCCTCGACCGCGCCTTTTGGAACGGAGCGCAGGCCACCACGCAGGATTTCGGACGTATAGGCCGCGTCGTTCAGGATCAGCGCCAGCAGCCCGCACCAGTAGGGCTCGCGCAGGAAGGGCCAGAAGAAACTCTGCCGGACGAAGCCGAAGCCCGCCAACCCATAATAGATCATGAATATCTGGATCAGCAGCGGAGTGCCGCGAAACACGAAGACATAGGCCGACGCGACCGCATTGCCTATCCGCGTGGCGCGCATGAGGTTCAGGGCCAGCGCGAGGCTGAACCCGCCCAGCAGCGCCAGGATGCCAAGGTTCAACGTCAGCGGCAGGCCCTTGAGAAGCTGGGCGAACATGCCCGCGAAGAAGTCGAAATCCATCTCAGACCCCGCCCTGCTCGTGCCCGCGCAGGCTGCGCTTTTCCGCGAGGCGGAAGAACTGATCGGAAAGCGTGGTGATGATCAGGTAGATCACACCTCCCGCCGCATAGAAGAGGAAATGCTCCTGCGTGGTGCCCGCCGCGACCGAAACCTGACGCATGGTCTCGACCAGCCCGGTCACGGAAACGAGGGCGGATTCCTTAATCACCGACTGCCACTGGTTGCCCATGCCGGGAACGGCCGTCGCCATGGCCTGCGGCGCGATGATGCGGCGGAACAGGGTGAACCGCGTCATGCCCGAGACGCGCCCCGCCTCGATCGTGCCCTTCGGTACCGCCTGATAGGCCCCGCGCAGCACCTCGGACTGGCTGGCGGCCGAGATCAGCCCGATCGCCAGCATTCCGGACACGAAGCCGCTGATGTCGAACGGCCCCGGTAGGCCGAGCGCGGTACCGACGGCAGTGACCACCTGACGGCCGCCGAAATAGAAGAGGTAGATGACCAGGATGTCCGGCACGCCGCGGAAGATCGTGACGTAGATTTCGGCCAGCTTGCGCAGCGGCCAGTTGCCCGCCACCCTCGCCCAGGCGATCTGCGTGCCGAGCATCAGCCCGCAGAAGAAAGCCGAGACCGAGACATAAAGCGTCATGAGGCCGGCGCGCGCAAGCGCCAGCCCCCATCCGTCCGGCCCGAAGCCGATGAGTGTCAGGTCGCCGGGCAATCCCGCCTCAGAGCGTTGGCGTCACGACCATGCCGAACCACTTGTTCGACAGGTCGGCCAGCGTGCCGTCGTCCGACATTTCCTTCAGCCCCTTGCTGAGCAGCCCGGCCAGTTTCTTGTCGCCCTTCTGCACGACGATGGCCGCGCCGCGCCCCATGACGCCGCCCATGAAGGATGGGCCGGTGGCCGTGGCGGTCTCGACGTTCTTTTCGAGGAAGGCCGAGATGTTGGTGACGGAGGCCATGCCGGCGTCGAGCCGCCCGTTGGTCAGGTCCTGATAGACCTCGGGGCCGGTCTGGTAGGAGCGGATGGTCACGCCCTTGTCGGCCAGATACTTGTTGAGGAAGTCAAACTGGATGGTCGAGACATGGACGCCCACGGTCTTGCCGTTCAGCACCTTGGCGATTGCCGCAATGGCTGCATCGGTGGCGGCCGCATCGTCGAGATCGACGAAAGTACCGGCGCCCGGCAGCTCGATGCCGCTTTCCTTCATCACCGCGAAGGTTGAGCCTCCGGTCGTGTAGGGCAGCGAGAAATCGACCACTTCGAGGCGCTTGTCGGTGACCGAAACGGAGTCGATCACGCCATTGTACTTGCCGTCGATCAGCCCCTGGATCATGCCGTCCCAAGCTTGGGCGATCACTTCGTAGTCGAAGTCTGCGCGCTTCGCGATCTCTGCAAGCATGTCCAGCTCGAAGCCGTACAGTTCGCCGTTCGGGCGCGTCATGTTGAAAGGCGGGAACGCGCCTTCGGTAGCGAAGACATATTTCTTGCGGCCCTGCGCCAGAAGGGCGGAAGGAGTGACGGCAAGCCCGGCGACGGCTGCGAGGCCCATGCGCAGGAAGGTTTTGCGGGTAATGTTCATGCGGAAATCATCCTTGGCAAAAAAGGTTGAGGCGGAAGGTTTGGCCGATCAGGAAAGCAGGTCTACCGCCATGCGCGTGAGCGCGATGGCGCTTTGCCCGATACAGGCTTCGTCGGGCTGGTAGTCGGAATTGTGCACGCGGTCGTCGCGGCCGGGCTGGCCCGAGCCGATGAATATCTGCACCGAGGGCATCAGTTCGGAGAAATAGGAGAAGTCCTCCGCTCCGAAGCTCGATCCCTGCTCGACATGCGGGGCTGAGCCGAACTGGTGGCCCAGCACGGAGAAAGCGCGGTCAACCAGCGCGTCGTCGTTTATCAGCGGCGGCGCGCCGCGCACATAGTCGATCTCGACGGTGGCGTTGAGCGCCTGCGCCGTGCCCTCGCAGATGCGGCGGAATGCGGCCTCGGCCAGATCGCGCGCCTGCGGCGAACGACAGCGCACCGTGCCCTCGAACATGCAATCATCGGGAATAATATTTTGCGTCGCGCCGCCATGGATATGGCCGACGGTCAGGACGGCGGACTGCGCCGGGTCCATCTCGCGCGAAATCACTGTCTGGAGTTGGGCGATCATGTGGGCGCTGGCGACGATCGGATCGACGGCGGCATGGGGCCGCGCCGCATGGCCCGACTTGCCGCGCACCACCACCTTGAACTCGTCGCTTGACGCGGTACTCGCGCCGCGATTCAGCAGCACCTGCCCTACCGCCAGCTCCGGGCGGTTGTGGAAGGCGACGGCAATATCGGCGCCTTCAGCCGCGCCGTCCGCCACCATCGCGGCCGCGCCGCTCTCCTGCGTTTCCTCGGCGGGCTGGAAGACGAGGCGGACCGAGCCGCGTAGGCTCGGCGCGAGCGAGACCAGTGCATGGGCCGTTCCCAGCAGCGAGGCGGTGTGAAGATCATGCCCGCAAGCATGCATCCTGCCGGAAACAGTTGAGGCGTACGGCAAACCGGTCTGCTCCTCGATCGGCAAGGCATCCATGTCTGCCCGCAGGATCACGCAAGGTCCGGGAAGGCCGCCCATGATCTCGGCCACCACGCCGGTTCGGCCTATGCCCGTGCGAACGTCGAGCCCCAGCGCGCCCAGCTCCCCTGCGACCAAAGCGGCTGTGCGGATTGTGTCGAAACCGGTTTCGGGATGGGCGTGAATGTCGCGGCGAAGCGCGATCAGCCGGGGCTCGATCTTGCGTATAAGCCCTTCGATTTCGGGGCCGGGGTCGTTGCGACGGTCGGACATCAGCTTTTGCGCCTTTGAAAATGGTGTGCCCTGCTTGATGCTACGGCCGTTTATTGTCAAGGATCGACAATCGATGATTGCGCACCAAAATAGAATGGATTTCCCCTATGGAAAGTCAGCACGCCATGGCCGAAATGTGAACTGACCAATCGGCCAACGCGCTCTTTGTCATCCAACGCCCTGATTGACATGCTGGGAGTCCCGCCGGCACCGCTCCAGGTCACTTGGAAAGCAGCCGGCGACAAAATCCGCCGGTCGGTCTTGTCCATCCACTCCGTGCGGATCGGCCGGGCATAATTACCGGCGAGTCGAATTCCAGCGGATAGCAAGTCAAACCGGGCACTAAACTCTTGGCAGCCGTCTTTATCGTTCGAGGATGGCCATCAGGCTTAATCGTTTCCGTCATTGCCCGTCCCGCAGCGGAGTGGCCGGGATCGTCTCGGTTGGGGCGACGCCCCTCGGCACCGCATTAATGCGAAAGGATCTCGCGCAATTGGCGCGTCTGTCCCGGCGCTGCATGAAGGATCGTCACGCGCATGCGCGCAAATCCGGTACGGGGTTGCGTGGAGCCGGCCTGCCGGCGGAATAGAGCATGGTCTGAAAGGGCGTGTCATGAAAACTTGCCCCTTTATACAAAATCTTGTATAAGCTTCACATGGGTAAGAAAATGAAGTTTCGGGGACGGTCCCTTGACGATCTTAGGGCTTTCCCGGGTTCAGCCCGACAGGAAGCAGGATACCAGCTTGACAAGGTGCAAAACGGCCAATTGCCAACTGACTGGAAGCCGATGCCGACGATCGGGCAGGGTGTTCAAGAAATCAGGATTCGAGATGACGGCAATGCGTTCCGGGTCATCTATGTGGCCAGGTTCGCGGATGCGGTCTACGTATTGCATTGCTTTCAGAAAAAAACGCCGAAGACCGGTAAGCTGGATCTGGACCTTGCAACGAAACGCTACAGGGAACTGGTAGAGGAATTGGGACAATGAGTGAGCTGTCTTTCACCAGCGTCTGGGACGCCATTGAAGATACTCCGGCCGAAGCGGAGAACATGAAGCTGCGGTCTTCGCTGATGATGGCGCTTGAGCAGCATATCCGCACGCAGGGGTGGACCCAGGCAGAGGCCGCGCGTCACCTTGGCGTCACGCAGCCGCGTGTCTCTGACCTGTTGCGCGGCAAGATTGGCCTGTTTGGCCTCGATAGCTTGGTGAACATGGTGGCCTCGTGTGGCCTGCATGTAGAGCTGCGGATTCTCGAAGCCGCATAACGGCAAGCGCCCTCTTACTTCTGATCTGCCCTCACGATCTGTGCGAAAGTGCCGGTCAATGAGATCGGGCTTCGATCATCCAGGTGGCGTGGCATCATGCAGCCGCGCAAAAACCTGTTTCCAGGTTTCGTAGCTGGCATCCGAGCCTTCACAGCGCGCCAGCAACGCGCACCAGGCGCGAACGGACCCGATTTGATTCTTGCTCATGGCGGACAAAACGATGCGTCGCCAGTCTTTGAAGCGGCAGAACATGCGTTCGACGACGTTGTGCTGTTTGTAGATCGCGCGGTCATAATCGTATTGGATCTTGCGATTCTTGCGGGGCGGAATGACGGGCTCGGTGCCACGCTCGACCAGCCATTCCCGCAGCGCCTGGCTATCATACCCCTTGTCGGCGACAAGTTCGGCAGAGGGTGGCATCGCACCGATGCAGAGCTGCGCAACCTTGCAATCGTGCACGTTTCCGGGCGTTAGGAGCAGGACGCAGGGGCGGCCCTTCTCGTCGCAGACGGCGTGGAGCTTGGTGTTTCGTCCGCCTTTCGTGCGGCCGATACCATGAGCCAAGGCCCCCCTTTTCCGCCGCCCGCACAGCGGTGGACCTTGATGCAACTGCTATCGATGAACAGCCGGTCCGGCGCATCTTCCGCCCCTGCCAGCGCACTGAAGATGTCTTCCCAGATGCCGCGCTCTGCCCAGCGGACAAACCGATTATGATTATAGAGCGTCTTCTTGGGTCCATAGACGTTGGCGCAGTCGGCCCAACGCCCCCCGCAACGAAGAGCATGAACGATCCCACTCAACACACGGCGATCATCCACGCGAGGCTTGCCGCGCACGTCGGTCGGAAGCAGTGGCTCGATCCGTGCCCACTGTGTATCGGAAAACCAAAAGAAATCAGCCAAATCACTGCCTCCGTGATCAGGCAGTGAATCACGATCTTCCGACCCTGGAAATGCCGTTATGGGTCCGGACCCTAGCGGTTTACGGCGGCTTTCGGCGCGCAGATGCGCCATACTCCGGTGGACCGGCATCTGCCTGGGCAAGTATTCGGCAGTTTCACAAGAATAGTGGATGATCAGGGCGCGCTGGCGGCTTACAGCTCGCCTCGCTGTCCCTTCTCCGACAAAACATCCACAACGTGACGCACTCGGGCCAGAAGATGGCGGGTCTTAGGCCATAAGGCATAGATGCCGACAGGCACCGTTCCATATTCGGGCAGGACTTCGATCAAACGCCCGTCAGCCAGCCCCTTTACGACCAGCGACCAAGGCATTTGCGCGATCCCAAGTCCCGCTATAGCCGCCTCCACCACGGCCGAGCCGTCGCCAATTTCGTGTGTCGGCACGACATGCAAGCGTTCCATCGGGCCAGATTCCCGTGCAATCCGGTAGCCGATCGGCACGTCTCGCCTGACCCCCGTGATACAGTCGTGACGATTGAGGTCCTCCGGCGTCCTGGGAGTTCCTTTCCGCGCAAGATATGACGGTGCTGCGACCAGCGGCGCGCGCTGCTCGGCCAGCTTTCGCGTGATGAGGCCGGTGGTGTCCGCGGTTTCGCCGAACCGGAGGACGAGATCGACGCGCTCTTCGAGAGGATCGATGATGCGATCCGTGAAGGTCATGGAAAGATGCAGCCCGGGATGCTCCCGCGCGATCTCGGCCAGGATCGGCAAAAGGACCTCGCGACCCCAGGCCGCTGGCCCGTCGACACGCAGCCTTCCGGCAATGTCGCTGTTACCGCTCGACAGAAAGGTTTCGGCTGCACTGATCTCTTCGAGTGCCCGCCGTGCGACGGCAAGGTAGGCTTCTCCGTCGGTGGTCAGCACGAGACGGCGTGTACTGCGGTGAATGAGCTCCACGCCAAGCCGGGCTTCGAGACGGCTCACGCTCTTGCCGACGGCGGATTTGGTCACCCCCAGCGCGCGGGCGGCTTCGGTGAAGTTCAGGTGTTCTGCTGCCTCGACAAAGGCCTGAACGCCGGCGAGATGATCTATTTGCCCCATTTAAACACTTTCTGCTCCTGCACCGCTCCGGGCGAGGATCGGCCCAGACACCTTGATTGATCGCCGCCCGAAGGTTCCCCCACAAGGCCCGCCCGCCCGGTTTGCAACGAGTACGTAGAGACCCAGGCCGGAGGGTGAATCACTCGGCGGCTCTCCGGCAGATTGACGACCACAACTCTACACAGAGTCGCTTTCGTCGCCCCTTTAATTGCCGCCAGGACACAGTAAATTATTGCATTGTCATTTGCCACAGTCGAGAAGCGATCGGGCACAGAGATGAAGGAAAATGTATCATGCCGGTAGTCAGAGTGAGTTGGTTCGAAGGCAAGGACTACGAACAGAAGAAGAAGGTCGCTGCGGAAATCACCGAAAGCATTGTTCGCAACACGGGAACCGACGCGAGCTATATCTACGTCATTTTCGAGGATGTTGCTCCCAGCGACTGGGCTGGCGCAGGAAAGCTGTTCGGTGAGCCGCCGACCGATCCCAAGGGCTGATCCCGGAAAAGAGAGGCGGTTTGCTCGACTATTTGCCGGCGGAGATTCCGCAGCTTCTCAGTTAGAATACACCGCCTCGCCGTAATATATCATCAGACCTGAACGCTATCGTTAGGTTTGCGAGGCCCGTGGAGGCGACAATCATCGCCTCTGCCACACCCTCTCCCTTTGAAGCATATTTGCCGTTATAGCCACTGACTACATGCTAGCGGTGACTGACAAACGCGCCGAGGACGGCGCCACCTCTGACCTCTGTAGCAGATTGGAACCCCAATGACCGAGTTTGACTATATCGTTGTCGGCGCAGGCGTCGCCGGATCCGTACTGGCCGCAAGGCTGAGCGAAAATCTGAAGGTGACCGTAGCCCTTGTGGAGGCGGGCGACGAAAACCCAAATGACATTGGCCGCAGTCAGGGGGGCTTCGTCCGAACGTGGAATTCCGACAAGAACTGGGCCTATGCGACCGTTCCGCAAGAGGGGCTCGGGGGGCGCAGCATTGCCCACCCACGCGGTCGGGCGGTGGGTGGTTCGAACGTCCTCAACATCGGGGCATGGTTGCGCGGTCGGCCTGAAGATTACGACGCGTGGGAAGCGGCCGGCGCTGCGGGATGGACCGGCGCCGCGGCGGTCGAAGCCTTCCGCAAGGTCGAGAATACAGACCGCGGACCTGATACGCTGCGAGGCCAGAATGGTCCGATCCACATGGAGGACATCTCCACGCCGACTGATCTTTCGGAGAAACTTCGCGATGCCTTCGTCGAGATCGGTCTGGGCGCGCTCGGTGATTCCGCCGGGGCCGATCCGTTTGTCGCCGATCGTTACCAGACGCTGTTCCGCAACGGCGTTCGCAGCACGGTCGCCGACGACTTCCTGACGCAAGAGGTTCGTGCGCGCGACAACTTCACCATCGTGACGGACGCTCATGTCCTGCGGGTGGTGATCGAGGACGGGCGAGCCACGGGGGTCGTGATCCGCGATGGCGACGGCGTTCGCACCCTGAGCGCGCGGCGCGAGGTCATCCTTTCCGCTGGCGCGTTCAACACGCCGCAAATCCTCATGCTGTCCGGCGTTGGTCCGCGTGAGCATCTGGAAGCCCTGGGCATCACGACCCTTGTCGATTCACCGGCAGTCGGTGCAAATCTACAGGATCACATCTATTCGCACGCCTACACGATGGCGAAATCGGGTGTTGATGGTTCCGTCCCAATGGGCTTGTCCGACGCTGATGCAAATCAGTGGCTGAACGATCACACGGGCCGGGCGAACTACTTCCCTGAAAACGGAGTAGGTTGGGCGACGCTCGGGGACGCCAAGGTTCCCGACATCGAACTTCTCCTGTCGTACAATACGTCGCCGGGCGAGTTCGGGAATGTGAGCGACGCAGAAAGCCGCTCGGGCGTTACCATCGGAGCGGTGATGCTGCAGCCCAAGAGCCGTGGCACAGTGCGTCTGGCGTCGGCCGACCCGTATGCCAAGCCTGTCATCGATCCTCGCTATCTGAGCGATCCGGCAGATATCGGCACGCTCGTCAGCGGGCTGCGCATTGCTCAGCGCATAGCCTCGGCCTCTGTGCTGGCACCTTGGGCGGAAGCCGTGTTTCCTCCAAAGGACGCCAGTGACGAGGAACTTGCCGCCTTTGTGCGCAAGGACATCGGCACTGTTTTCCATCCGGTCGGTACGGTCAGAATGGGGGCGGCCGACGATGCCGCCGCCGTCCTGGGCCCGGACCTCAAGGTGAAGGGAGTGGCTGGTCTGCGCGTGGCCGACGCGTCGGTGATGCCGAGCCTCATCCGTGGGCACACCATCGCCCCGACCGTCTTCATCGGATATCGGGCAGCGGAGCTGATCACCGCCGAGGCCTGATCGATAGGACGACGTGTCTGGACGCAAACCGGCCATCGAGGCGGCTAGCGTTCGTGGGACGTGTGGAACCAAGGCGTCAGGAGCAGGCGGCCGCTGACGCCGCCTGCTTCCAGTCGTCTATGCGCCACCCAGTCCCTGCATCATGCTAATGACCGCCATATGGCGATATCGGGGAGCAAATATTATCTGGAGCGCTGAATGAAAAATCCTCTCGCGACACTCCTTAGCTTCATCGGTGGGTATGTCGACACTGCAGGTTTTCTTGCTCTGAATGGCCTTTTTACTGCTCACGTGACGGGTAATTTCGTCATGATCGGTGCAGCTATCGCTCACGATAGTTCGGGCATTCTCAGCAAATTGTTGGCGTTGCCGGTCTTCTGCGTGGCAATCCTCATCGCGCGCACGGTGTCGCTCCGAATTTCGATGTCAGGCAAGCGAACCATGGTGACTATGCTCTGCGTTCAGTTCCTGTTGCTGTCTGCAGCGGCGGCGCTGGCGATCCACTTTGGCAAGTTCGACAATCCGGACGGCCTGCCTCTGATCACAACTGGCATGCTAATTGTTGCGGCAATGGCTATTCAAAATGGGTTTCATCGCGTGCGCCTAAACGGTGCTCCTCCCACGACGTTAATGACGGGAACGACCACCCAGATCATGTTGGATGTCGCAGCGTTGCTTAGTCCAAAGGCTGGCGTGGACTCTGCTCCGATCAAGTCAGGCGTTGTCCGACTGGCTATTGCCGTTGCAACCTTTGCGTTGGGCTGTGCCTTGGCGGCGCTCACATACATCCAGCTTGGAATGTGGTGTTTCGTTCTGCCGCCGATTCTGACTCTGATTGGCATCAGCATTCAGGTACGCGCCAATGCCTGAATGCCTCGACGGACCGGAGGCTTATAAGTTATCGAACGGGCGGCAGGCCGGAGGTGATGACGCTAGATGCCCACGAGTTCATCCGCCGCTTCCTGCTTCACACCGTTCCAGACGGCTTTCACCGCATTCGTCATTACGGCCTACTTGCCAATGGCCATCAGCAACTGAAGCTGGACCTGTGCCGAAGCCTGCTCGACGTCCCGTCGCCGGAGCAGCCGGCCGAAGAACCGGACGCAAAAGCGGCCGCCCGACGCGCCGGATATCCGCAAGGTCTACAGTCAGTAGACTGAACACGCACTATATCGCCGCCGGTTCTGCATCTATTCTAAAAATGCTAGGATTTTTCCCGGCCCAACACGCATCGTTTCGCTCTATGAGAAGGAATCAATTTGACCGCTAGAAGCCATTCTGGTGTCGATGGAGCTTTGCCTCGCTGCGCGTCATTTACCGCCGCGCCAATTTCCCGCCGCGCCCTCCTCACTAGCACCGCTTTCATCCTTTTCGGCTTCGCCGCCCTGCCCACGCCGCAGGCCCTCGCGGCCCCCGCCGACGACGCTAGGGCCTTTCTCGATCTATCGAGGATCGCGACCGGGCGCACCGAGCTTTCGCCCGTCACCGCCCAGCGCATCTTCGAGGCCCTTTCCGACGACGGCATGGGCGCAGAGATCGCCCACCTCGCTGGCTTCGCCACGCCCGGCCAGAGCCCGCAGGCGCTCAAGGCTGCGGCCGTTGAGGCAGGCCTCGACGGCGAGCTGATGCGTATCATTGCCGCCTGGTACAAGGGCACCGTGGACACCCAGAAGGGCCCAGTCGTCGTCGCATATAGAGACGCGCTGATGTACACGCCCGTCGCCGACGGTCTCACCGTCCCGACCTATTGCAACAAGGGCCCCATGTGGTGGAGCGACTTGCCACCCGGCATCAGCCGCATGCCCATGAATAGCCCGAAGGTTCTCTGATCGTGAAACGCCCCGTTTTTTCCAATGGCGACGCGGTCGCCGATGTCGTGATCGTTGGCTCGGGCGTGGTCGGCGCGCTGATCGCCGACCAGTTGGCCGCGGAAGGCAAGGCCGTCCTGGTGCTGGATGCCGGGCTGCGCATCCAGCGTGCCCAGGCGGTCGAGAACTGGCGCAACATGCCGTTCCAGAACCGCGCCGGCTCCGATTTCCAAGGCCTGTTCCCGCAGTCCAAATGGGCGCCCGCCCCGCTCTATTGGCCTGAGAACAATTTCGTCGAGCTCTCCGGCCCGGACGGCAAAGGCTTCAAACAGGGCTATCTGAAGACGGTGGGCGGCACGACCTGGCACTGGGCCGCCTCAAGCTGGCGGCATCTGCCGGTCGACCTGAAGATGCGCTCCGCCTACGGCGTCGGTCTCGACTGGCCCATCTCCTATGACGAGTTGGAGCCCTATTACTGTCGCGCCGAGGACGCCATGGGGGTCGCCGGGCCGAACGATCCCGCACTGCAGTCGCCCGCCGAACGCAGCCGGCCCTATCCGATGGACATGGTGCCGTGGAGCTATGGCGACAAGCGCTTCGCCGAGGTGGTCAATGCCCACGGCTTCCGCTCGGTGCCGATCCCTCAGGGACGAAGCACCCGGCCCTGGAACGGTCGTCCTACCTGCTGCGGCAACAACAATTGCCAGCCCATCTGTCCGATCGGCGCTATGTACAATGGCATCCACACCGTCGAGGCCGCCGAGGCAAAGGGCGCGCTGGTGCTGGCCGAATCCGTCGTCTATCGCATCGACACCGACGCCAATAACCGCGTCACCGCCGTCCACTGGTACGATAACGAGCACCGCTCGCATAAGGCGACTGGCGAGGCCTTCGTCATCGCCTGCAACTCGCTGGAATCGCCGCGCATGCTCTTGGCCGCCGCCAATGACGGCGGGCATCGCCAATTCGTCCGACCAGGTCGGGCGCAACATGATGGACCATTCCGGCTTCCACTGCTTCTTCCAGTCGGAGGAGCCGCTCTGGGTCGGCCGTGGCCCGGCGCAGAGCAGCTGCCTCGTCGGCCCGCGCGACGGTGCGTTCCGCTCCGACTATTCAGCCAACAAGATGATCCTCAACAACATCACGCAGGTGACCTCCGCCACCAATGCGGCGCTGAAGGCGGGCCTCGTGGGCGCGGAGCTCGACGCCGAGATCCGCAAGCGCACCATCCATGGCGTTGACCTGTCGATCAGCCTCGAACCGCTGCCGGATCCAAAGAACCGCGTGACGCTCAGCACGACCCGCCGCGACCCGCATGGCATTGCCTGCCCCGACGTCTATTACGACGTGGGCGACTATGTCCGGAAAGGCTACGAGGCCTCGGTGGCGCAGCTGAAGCAGATCGCGGGCCTGTTCAACGCCACCGAGCTGAACATCACTACGGCGCTCAACGCCAACAACCACATCATGGGGGGCACCATCATGGGTGCCGACCCAAAGACCTCCGTGGTGGACGGCAATTGCCGCGCCCACGACCACGCCAACCTCTGGATCCCCGGTGGCGGCGCCATGCCCTCGGCAAGCGTGGTCAACTCGACACTGACCATGGCTGCCCTCGGCATCAAGGCCGCGGACGACATCTCCCGCGCGCTGAGGGCCTGACGATGAAGCTCACACACGCATTCTCCGCCACCCTCCTGTGCACCACGCTAGTAATCGCAGTCGCCCCCCGTGGTGCGCAGGCCCAGGACGCCCCTGACACTGTGCTGGTGGAGCAGGGCCGCATGGTCGCCACCGGCGCCGACTGCATGGCCTGCCACACCGCCCCGCGCGGCGGCAAGCCGTTCGCTGGCGGCTACGCCATCGAGTCGCCGCTCGGCGCAATCGTCTCCACCAACATCACGCCGTCGAAGATGGCGGGTATCGGCACCTATTCGGAGGCCGATTTCGCGCGCGCCGTGCGCCAGGGCGTGCGCAAGGACGGCGCACATCTTTATCCGGCCATGCCGTATGACGCTTATGCCGAGCTGACCGACGCCGACATCCGTGCCCTCTACGCCTATTTCATGCACGGCGTGCAGCCGGTCGACGACGCGCCGAAGGTCCAAACGGCGCTGCCCTTCCCCTTTAATATCCGCCTCTCCATGGTCGCCTGGAACCTCATCTATGCGCGCAAGGAGCCCTTTCAGCCGGACCCAGCGAAGAGCGCGGAGCTGAACCGCGGCGCTTATCTTGCTGGCGCACTCGGCCATTGCAGTTCCTGCCACACACCGCGCGGGTTGCTGATGGGCGAGGATTCGAGCGCCTATCTCGCCGGTGGCTTCGTCGGCTCCTGGTTCGCCCCCAACATCACCTCCGACCCGGTAAGCGGCATTGGCGGTTGGAGCACCGACGAGCTGGTAACCTATTTCCGCACCGGCCATGCGGACGGGAAGAACCAGGCCGGCGGCGGCATGGCCGAGGCGGTCGAGAACAGCCTGCAGCATCTGCCCGAGGCCGATCTCCGCGCGCTTGCGGTCTACCTGAAGTCGGCACCCGCCATTCGCGATCCACGCGAGACACAGCCAGCGCATGAGATCGGCACTCCAGTCAGCAACGAGGCCGATATCCGCGGCGTCTTCCCATCCAACGCCCATGACAGCCTGCGCACCGGTGCGGAGCTCTACAGCGGCTATTGCGCCAGCTGCCACCAGCCGAACGGCGCCGGCAGCGAGAACCAGGCCTACCCCTCGCTGTTCCACAACACCGCCACCGGCGCCATCGAGCCGGCAAACCTCGTTGCCACCATCCTCTACGGCATCGAGCGCAATGCGGGCGGTGAGGAGGTGTTGATGCCCCACTTCGGGACGGGCTCCTTCGTGGGCACGCTCTCCGATCTGCAGGTGGCAGACATCTCCAACTATGTGCTGTCCAGCTATGGCAATCCGCAGGCCCGTGTGACGCCGGCCGACGTGGCCGTCTCCCGCACCGGCGGACCGCAGCCGCTACTCGCTCGGATGCAGCCTTACATCGTGCCGGCCATGATCACCGGCGCCGTCGTCGTGCTCCTTATCCTGCTGGCCCTTGTTCTCACGATGCGGCGGCGAGGCCTTGCGGCCCTGGTCGGTCACCCGTGAGAAGGCTCGCTTGCTTCAAGCTGAGACAAGTCCATGGCGGCCACCGCAATGGGTCGGGATGACAAACTGAGTTCTCCAACCGGTCAACCTGCATCACAATCAACTTCGTAAGGAAAAACGCCATGACCACATCCGTCGCCGTTCTTGTTGGCAGCCTGCGCAAGGCCTCGTTCAACCGCAAAATGGCTCATGTGCTCATCGGGCTTGCACCGGAGGACTTGAAGTTTGAGATCGTCGAGATCGGTGATCTTCCGCTCTACAACGAGGATTTCGAACAAGAGACGCCTCCTGCCGCCTGGATTGCGTTCCGCGACAAGGTAAAGGGTTTCGATGCCGTCCTGTTCGTGACACCGGAATACAACCGCTCTGTACCCGCGGTTCTCAAGAACGCGCTCGACGTCGGGTCCCGGCCGTACGGCAAGAGCGTGTGGAGCGGCAAGCCCGGTGCGGTCGTCAGCGTCTCGCCCGGCGGGATCGGCGGCTTCGGAGCCAACCATCATTTGCGCCAGTCCCTCGTCTTCCTCGACGTGCCGACTCTCCAGCAGCCGGAAGCCTATATCGGCGGCGTCGGGAACCTGCTCGACGAGAGCGGAAAGCTAATGAACGGGAATACAGAAAAGTTCCTCACCGCCTTCATGGCGACCTTCGGGAAATGGATCGCCAGCAACCGGTCGAGAGCCTGAGGCAGGCTATACGGCTGGAATAAAACGCAACGAATCGCCGCGTGCGGCTCGGAGCGGCACCACCGGAGGAAAAGGCCGGCTCAGTGGGTCGGACTCGGGGTCTCCAGGACGCGTGGGAATGGCACAGAACCAGGCAATCGACCGGAGCCTCCTTTTGTCATGGGGCCTTCATTGTGGAGGCGCCAAAGGCAAGGACAGAAAAGTCGAGAAAACTCCGGAGTTTCAGGGTCAGCCGGCGATCTGGCGCATAGAGTACGTGGAAGGGTCGGGCCGGCACCTTATAGTCGGGCAGAAGCTCGACCAGCGCACCTGCATCGAGCGAATCCCGAACGAGTTCCAACGGCTGCAGCAGGATGCCCAGACCTTCGAGTGCCGCACAGAGCAATGGCTCGCCATGATCGACCATGAGCCGGCCTGTGACGGGCACGATGACCCGTCCCTCGGGTCCATCGAACGTCCAGTTCGTTCGCAGCTCCGTATGGGAAAAGCCAAGACACTCATGCTGTTGCAGATCCCAGGGCGATATCAGCAGACCACGTGTCTTTAGGTAGGACGGTGCGGCACACAGCACGAGACGGTAGGGAGCGAGCCGACGCGCGATCAGTCCGCTATCGGAAAGTTCTCCGACCCGGAACACGACGTCATAGCCCTCCTCGATCAGGTCTACGGCCCGGTTGGCGAGTGTGAGTTCCACCGACACTTTGGGATACATCTTCATGTATTCAGGCAGCCTTGGAGAAAGGCCCCGCATGCCGAAGCTCACAGGCGCGTTGATCCTGAGGCGGCCGCTTGGAACAGAACGCGTTTCAGCCGCCATGCTTTCCGCGGCCTCGACTTCCAAGAGGATGATCTTCGCCCGCTCGTAGAAGGTCCTCCCGAAATCTGTCAGGCTTTGTCGGCGCGTGGAACGATGAAGAAGCTGAACGCCGAGATACTGCTCCAGCTTTTGTATGTGTTTGCCGACGAGATACGAGGACATTTGCATTGCCTCTCCCGCGGCGGTGAACGAGCCGGCTTCGACTGCCTTTACGAATATCTCCATGCCTGTCAAGAAAACAATGTTACGATGGAAGCCTGGTGTAAGTAGGCCCGGTCGGCCCGAAGCTGGGATTTTGGCCAAGTGAAGAACGTTGTGGGAACATCATGATGGTGGTTGACGGCTGAGCTGGCGAGGAATGACGGTCTGCTCCAGTAAACGGAGTGGAATTATGAGTATTGGTTTTTCGAGTGGGGTTTTGGTCGAGCGCTTGAGCCTAGGGTTCAAACCCATTTATCGCGTTGATTTGGCGTAGCAAATCAGATTCAGGATTTCCGATCAACGGATTGGAGGCTTGGATGGGTCGGTTG
>NZ_FPBI01000033.1:0-53022 GCF_900116595.1 Mesorhizobium sp. YR577
CATAGCTCCAGACGCGTCCGCCCGTCGCCAGGATAAAGGCAGCATTGCGATCGACAGCCGCTTTGCGGATGGCGTCGAACAGGTGATTGCTCATGGGGTGAACTCCGTCGGAAATAGCCGGTGTTCGTCTCACACCATTTTCACGAGATTGACAATCTCCCGATGACCGCTCGCATCGGCCAATTCCAACTCTTCCAAGGCGGATGCGCAGCATCGATCTTGGCGTTTTCGCTGCGACCGGCTAGACGAAGCCGATGACCGATGCCCTTGTCGCAAGCACAACGCCCCCTGCAGAAATTCTAGCGGTTCTGTCGCTGCTCTGCCCGGAGGTCGTGCGTGACATCGAGCAGAACTGGGATGCGCCGGTTTCCGAATATGCCCGCCATCTGTGGCGACCCGTGGCCCGACCCGTATCCACTCCGGCAATCGCCGCCCGCTCGATCCTGCGCGAGGTGTTGCACGATCGTCTTGGCACGCTCATGCAGCCCGAGGAGGCCAGCAGGGCGCTTGACGAGTTCGAACAGAGGCCGGTGATCCAATCCGGCCTGCATTGCCTGCTTCTGATGGACCGGATCACCTTCGATGCCCTCCTGCTTGCCTGGCTCGGGGCGGTCGAAAACGGGCTGTCGGCCTTCGTCGGCTTCACGGGAACGACGATGACCATGGAGACAATCGGCCGGGAAGGGCCGGGCTGGCTCGATGTCGGCGGCGACAAGGTCAATCTGTTCGGCATGGGACGGCACAAGCTGTGCCGTAAAAGCGTGTGCGCGGCGGGGCCAGTCTCGCTGAACAGGCCGGCCCTCGAGGCAGCAGGTGACGAAACCGACGCCAGCCGCTGGCTCGGCACGCTGCTTGCCAGCGCCGACAAAGAATTCCCGACCGCCGCCGATGCGCTGACCAGCCTCAACCAGCATCTGGTGGCCGATTGGGATCGTTCGGCGACCGCCCGGCCGGTTTTCATCGACGACCGGCTTGCGGCTGTTGCCCTGGCCCGACATCTCGAAGACGACGACAGCATTCTCACAAAGCTGCTTACCAACCCCCAACGGCGCCAGCGCCTCGATCATGCCTTGCGGGAGGCCGCATCAGGTCCCTTCGGCAGATTTCTGCCCAATGCCACCGATTATTTCTGGGGCATCCGCGAAGAACGCGTGCGCAAACTCGTCATCGAGAATGGACGCCTGATCGAGCCCGAGCGGCCGAATGGCGTGTCGATCCCGCTTGAGCGGGAGCCTCTTCGGCAGGCGCTACTGGACGGCGTACTGTTGCCGAACCTGTTCCTGATGTTCCTCGTCCTTGCCATAGTGCCTCGCGTGCGGGTTCTGGGCGGCCTGCGGCAGGTTGGTTATGTCGCGCTGTTCCACTCGATTTTGCTGGCCACGCTCGACGAAAATGTGCCCGACGAGCGTGATCTGGCGGTAGAATTACGGGTTCGCGAAAACGCCTGGGGCATGCGGGTCATAGACGAGCAAATCTCCGTACGAGAGCAGCTTGCAAGCCTGCCGGCGGGGGAGCTTTTCCCCCAACTGCTCCGGCAATATCGTTCCCGGACGTTCGCCGAGGTGACGGACAATCTGAAACTGGTCCGGGAGAATGCGAGATGGCGCAAACTTGCCCGAAGCAAGGCAGCAGGAGAGTTCTAGAGCAATTCCAGGAAAAGTGTGTAACGGTTTTCCGTCCGGAATTGCGTAAAAACAAATACTTAGAGCGGTTCAACGATTCTATCAAAAACTGAACCGCTGTAAGCCGCCAGCCCTGCCTCAGGCAGGTGCCGGACTTGACGTCATCGGCTTCGAAACCGCCTGGATGCCGTTTTCGCGGAAGGCGCGATGCACGGCAACCATCACGGCGCGCCGGATCATAGTCTGCTTGCCGGCCTTGGCCTTGAATTTGGCGGTTATGACCAGCGTGCCGTCTTCGACCTCGGCAATGCCTTGGCTCTTGAACGGCTCCAGCAGGTCCTCGGCGACTTCCGGGTCCTCGGCGATCTCCTGGCCGATTTTCTTGAACAGCTTTCGGACAAGTTCGACATCGGTGTCGAAGGCGACGCGGAACATCAGCTTTTCGATCACCCAGTCGCGGCTGTAGTTCTGGATCTTGCCGATCTGGCCGTAAGGTATCGTTGCCAGCGCACCGCGCTGATGACGGAGCGAGACGGACCTGATCGAGATCTTCTCGACGGTGCCCTTGGCACCGGAGGTCTCGATATATTCGCCGAAGCGGAAAGCGTCGTCGATCAGGAAAAACAGCCCGGAAACGACATCCTTCACCAGCGTTTGCGAGCCGAAACCGACCGCCAGGCCAAAAACGCTGAGGCCGGTGATCAACGGCCAGACATTCACGCCGATGGTCACCAGCACGGAAAGCATGGCGAGCGCCAGAATGGTGGATTTGCCGACGCCGCTCAGCAGGGGCACGAGTGTGCCAAGCCGTGAGCGCGGGGCGCTCAGCGCTTCCGGGTTGGCGCCGACTGTTGGAACCTCGGCCAGCAGCGCCCGCCCGGTAATCGTGCCGATGACATTCCACAGGAAAGCCGTTCCCAAGGCGATCAGCGCCATATCGAACACATTGGTCGCGACCGATTGCAGGCCGAAGCCCAGCCCGACAGCCAGAGGCGTTGCCCAGACGGTTTCCAGAAGCGCAAGCATGATGACCAGAATGGCGAAGCGCGCCGTTTGCATACCCGCGGCCACCGCAATCGAGGTGTCTGGCGATTCCAACCCGCGCTGCGCCCAATGGCTGATCATCGTGTCCAGATGCGGCGTGGCGATGAAAATCAGTGCGGTCAAGAGAATGGCCGATCCCGGAATGGGCATCCCCAATGTCTGGGCGGCTTCGGTGGTGAAGAAGGTTACGATGAGGAACGCGATCACGATCGCCGGCCATGCCCTGGCGAGACGGCTTCGCCAATGGCTTCTCGGCCGCGAACCGGCTACCGCAACCACCATTGTGCGTTTGTTGCGCCAGACCGCGACCACAAACAGCAGGAAGGCCGGAATTCCGACCAATCCGCTACCGGTAAGGTCCATAAGACCCGGCCCGGCGCCCCAAAGATGCAGCGTCGTGATCAGCCCGATGCCGACAAGAGCCCAACCAATGGCAATCGACAGACCGCGCACCAGCGCTGCCATATGGTCCGACGGTTTAGGAAAAGCAGGCGGCATCGAAGCCATCAAAACATGTCTGACCGTGAAGAGCGTGATGCCGCCTGCAACGGTCAGGACGGTCCAGACCCGCAGGGTTCGCATCGCCAGGTCAGTGCGGCCGAGCAGGCGTGCAGCGATGAACCCGGCCAGAAGCGCCACGATTGCCGCCGCCACGCCGGCGAAAAATCTGCGCCAGAAACTTCTGTCGGCGGTTGCTCGCCGGAAGCGACGGCTGACCCAGATAAAGACACCAGCAACAAAGGCGACCACAAGAATGATCTGAAAAATCAACAGGAAAGGGGAGACGCCAGCGGCCGAAAACGCATCTCTCAACGATTGGATTTCCGCAGAAATGCCGCTCAGGGCAGTCATTCTGCTGTGGAGACCGGCGACCAGACGGTCGTCGATCTGCCCGACGCCGGTGATCATCGAGGTGACGTCCTTGGCAATCGCAGGCTCGCTATCCACGGCCCTCTCCCATCTTCAGCCTTCGACCGGGAGAGACCATATTCCATTTTCCCCTAATATCAGGTTGCGCCATCGCTTTTTTTGCCGATCGACCGGCCTCTCGGGCGCGTCCGAGATTCGGGTTGATCGAAGGGCTATTGCTCGCCTATGCTTCCCGTACAGTGATCAGGGCATGCGGGGGCGACGAGTGTTTTTCCCAAGAGGCAGCTTCTGGTCTGTCGGCAACAAACCGATCGGGCCATTTTCCGTGGTGACAGAGATGCCGGACACCTTACGTGAAACCCAGCGATTTTACCGCGTCAACGCAGTACTCGGCTCCCATGACCGCACGGCAGTGGATTTGAATGACGAACCGGGCTATATCGCCGCCCTCCGTGGCGACTTGCCCGGCGGCGGTGGCTCCCATCGCCCGTGACCATATTGCATCGGTGAGAGCGGTCCTGTCCGGCGCGCTCTCGCTATCGTCAATTGATAAATACAGGTTTAGGAGCCTGCGGGGCCGTCCATGGCCCTCAAGGGTGAGAATTTAAAGAGGTTCGATAATGACCCAGCGCGCACACGACGCACGAATTCTCATGTACAGCCACGATACTTTCGGGCTCGGCCATCTGCGGCGTTGCCGCACGATAGCGCATTCGCTCGTCGAGGATTTTCGCGGGCTTCAGGTGCTGATCATTTCTGGCGCGACCATTGCCGGCGCCTTCGACTACCGTGCCCGCGTCGACTTCGTGAAGATCCCCAGCGTCATCAAGCTGCGCAACGGCGAATACACCTCGCTGGAGAAGCATATCGACCTGCATGAGACGCTGAAGATGCGCCAGTCGATCATCCGCCACACTGCCGAAACCTTCCGGCCGGATATCTTCATCGTCGACAAGGAGCCGCTCGGGCTGCGCGGCGAGATCGAGGACACGCTGTCCTACCTCAAGACGCGCGGCACCACGCTTGTCCTGGGCCTGCGCGAGGTTATGGACGCGCCGCATTTGCTCGAGGCCGAATGGGCGCGCAAGGACGTGATGCGCAAGATCGGCCTGTTCTACGACAAGATCTGGGCCTATGGACCGCCGGAGTTCTACGATCCGCTGACAGGCCTGGATGTGCCGCCCACTGTGCGGGCCAAGATGAAATTCGTCGGATTCCTGCAACGGAGCCTGCAGCAGGACGAGATGCCCGGCCACCGGCCCGAGGGCGATTATATCCTTGTCACCACCGGCGGCGGTGGAGACGGCGCCGAGCTGATCCACAATGTCATCGACGCCTACCAGCAGGATCCGCAATTGCAGCACAAGGCCCTGATCGTGCTCGGGCCCTATATGCCGGCGCGCAAGCGCAGCAAGCTGCTGAAAAAGGGAGCCAAGATCCCTTACATCAAGATCATCGAGTTCGATAACCGCATGGAAGAACTGATCGCCGGGGCCAAGGCGGTGGTGGCCATGGGCGGCTACAACACCTATTGCGAAATCCTCTCCTTCGACAAGCCGGCGCTGATCGTGCCGCGCGTCAAGCCGCGCGAGGAGCAGCTCATACGCGCCCGCCGGGCGGCCGAACTCGGCCTGATCGAGATGCTTTTGCCGGAAGAGGCCGAGGATGCACAGCGTTTTGCCGATGTGTTGAAGGCGCTGCCTGGCCGTCCGCGCCCGTCGCAGAGCAATCCGGATCTGACGATGGAAGGACTGCCTCATATTTCCGAAATCGTGGCGGAACTGCTGGATCGGCGGGCGGGCCACCATCTTTCGGTCGTTGAAGGTGTGAACTGAGTTGCAGCACCGTAAGATCGTCGTGGTTCTGAAGGGGTATCCGCGCCTGTCGGAAACCTTTATCGCCCAGGAACTGCTCGGTCTGGAACGCGCCGGGCTCGAATTGGCGATCGTCGCGCTACGGCGGCCCACCGACGGCAAGCGGCATCCCGTGCATGACGAGATCCGGGCTCCCGTCCACTATCTGCCGGAATATCTGCATCAGGAGCCGTTGCGGGTGGCTCGCTCGCTGCTGGCCTGTCTTCCGCGGCCGGGCTTCTGGCGCGCGCTCCGGTCGCTGGCGGCGGACCTTCCCCGAGATTTCTCCCGCAACCGCGTGCGGCGCTTCGGGCAGGCGCTCGTGCTGGCCGCCGAATGGCCGGCAGACGCCGGCTGGCTGCATGCGCATTTCGTGCACACGCCGGCATCGGTCACGCGCTATGCAAGCCTGCTTCGCGGGCTGCCCTGGACCTGTTCGGCGCATGCAAAGGACATCTGGACATCGGCGGACTGGGATCTGGCAGACAAGCTTTCCTCGGCGCGCTGGACGGTTACCTGCACGAAAACCGGCTTCGACCATTTGAAGAAGCTCGCCAATGGCAGCTCGCCGGTGCATCTGAGCTATCACGGCCTCGACCTTGATCGTTTCGGCAGTTTCGGTGAGGCGCGCCGCGAGCGCGACGGCTCGTCGGCCGAAGAGCCGGTGGTCGTGCTCAGCGTCGGGCGCGCCGTCGAAAAGAAGGGCTATGATATCCTGCTGAATGCCCTGGCGCTGTTGCCCGGTGATCTGGCGTGGCGGTTCGAGCATATCGGCGGAGGCGAAGAACTCGTCCGGCTTAAGACGCTGGCGCAAAAACTTGGAATTGCCGACCGCGTTTCGTGGAAAGGCGCGCTTGCTCAGGAAGAGGTGCTGGAGCACTACCGCCGCAGCGATATCTTTGCACTGGCTTGCCGGATTACCGCCAATGGCGACCGTGACGGCCTGCCGAATGTTCTGGTAGAGGCTGCGAGCCAGCGGCTTGCCTGTGTTTCGACGGACGTTTCTGGCGTTCCTGAATTGCTGTCGCCCGAAGAGACCGGGTTGCTCGTCCCACCGGAAGATCCCGATGCCCTCGCCAGGGCACTGGAGCGGTTGATACGCGATCCTGTTCTGCGCGTCAGCCTCGGCGAAGCTGCGGAGCATAAAGTGCGCCACCACTTCGATCATGTTTCGAGCATCGATCAGCTCAAGGAACTGTTCGAACGGGAGTGGCAGGCGGCCGAATGAAACCATTGCGGGTCTTCTTCTATGTCCAGCACCTGCTGGGCATTGGCCATCTCGCACGCGCCAGCCGCATTGCGGCGGCACTTGCCGATGACGGTTTTGACGTGATCGTCGTTACCGGCGGAGCGCCGGTTGCTGGGTTTCCTGGGCCAAATGTCAAATCCGTGACCCTTCCGCCTGTGACCTCCGGCGATGAGGGATTTTCCGGGCTGGTCGACCTGGAGGGAAAGCCCATTGACGATGCCTTTAGGGAAAGGCGCTGTGAAATGCTCTTGCAGACGTTCCGGGAATGCCGGCCGGACATCGTCATCATCGAGGCATTTCCCTTCGGTCGTCGGCAGATGCGTTTCGAACTTCTGCCCCTGATCGAAGCTATCGATGCGACATCGCCCAAGCCATTGCTCGCGACGTCCGTCCGCGACATCCTTCAGGAGCGCGTCAAGCCGGGCAGAAACGAGGAAACGGTCGATCTCATCAATCGGCATTTCGACCTCGTATTGGTTCATGGCGATCCCACGTTCGCTACGATCGACAAGACATTCCCGCCGGCCGGCGCGATAGCGGCCAAGGTTGTCTATACTGGCCTCGTCGCCGCGCCGCCACCGCCCGCGACCTCCGAGAACTTCGACGTTCTGGTGTCGGTTGGGGGCGGGGCAGCAGGAAAGAGCCTTGTCAGGTCCACGGTCGCGGCGGCTCAAAAGGCCAACAATGGCTGGAAATGGTGCCTGGTCACCGGCCCCAACCTGCCAACGGGCGAGTTCGAGGCGATTACCCGCGAAGCGACGCCGGGCCTGTCCGTTTTCCGGTTCCGCGAGGACTTCGCCAGCCTATTGACCGGCGCGCGCCTGTCTGTATCGCAGGCGGGCTACAACACCGTGTGCGATGTCCTGCGCGCCGGTTGCCGCTCTCTGCTCGTTCCATTTGCCGCCGGCGGGGAAACCGAACAGACGGTTCGCGCCGAGATGCTCGAGGAACTCGGCCTTGCAACCGTGTTGACCGAGCAGGATCTGACGCCCGAAGGTCTGGTGCAAGCGATCCAGGCAGCGTTTGCCGGACCAGCACCTGCCGCACATCGCCTCGATCTGGAAGGTGCGCAGCGCACAGCGAAGATTCTGCGCGAAAGACTTGGGACTAAACCGACCCGATCAGCATGAAGCGGGTATAGTTCTTCGTCGGCAGTTCGCCGGAGAAACGCACTTCCTTCAACGCCGCCATAGCCTCGAAAGCGGCAAGCGAGGCAACGCAATTGATGTGCGTCGGCTCGCTGAAATAATCGTTCGATTGCAGCAGAACATTCGTGCCCTGCGGAAGGATAGCAAGCCAGGCAGGCAGATCGGCAATGTGCTCGCAGCTCGTATTGACCACCAGATCGGGCCGGTCACTAGCGTAATCGAGCGCGTACATATCGCCGGTCACGGCGCGGAAACGGTCACCTGCTTCGCGGTTGAGGGTTTTTGCGACAGCCGCAACGTCGGGATCGATATCGATGCTGTCGATCGCCGCGATATCGAAGCGGGCATCGTTGAAAAGCATCGCCGGCAGCACGCCATACCAGCCACCGAGAACCCATATGTGCCGATATCGGCCGCCGCAGGTCTCGAAAAGGCTGTCGCGCGCCCACATCTTGCAGGCGACCTGCTTGTGGTTGAAGGCGTTGGCGATATCGGCCTCGGGATGCTTGGAAATGACGCGTGCCAGTCCCGCGACTAGCGGGGAGGCGGCATAGGCCGCGATCCCACGCGTGAGATCGTAGGCTTGCTCGCGCCAGTCCGTGTTGGCATTGCCTGCTTGCGTGACATCCATCATATTCGTCTTGTATGTTGGGATTTCGGGCGACACAACGCAATCTTGCCTTCCGCAAGGCTGTTTGATTCGTGGATGTGATTATGCTGCAAGCCGCTTCGCCATTGCCCGGTGCCGGAGAGGGCCTCCTGCACCTGTCCGGGCCGTCGGCCTCCATCCGTCAGGTGCTCGCGGCGCATTTCGTCCGGGACTGCCCGCATGTGATCGAAATCGGCGGGCATGAACGACCAATCACCGGGTATCTGACGCATAAGCCTTTGTCCGTACTGTCGGTGGATCCGAAGACTGCGGCCTTCGAGGCGGACGAACTCAACGGCCATCCCTGTCGCGTGCGGCATGTTCCGCGCAAGTTCCAGGAAGTCTCTTACGACTACGCGCCGCACAGTTACGGTCTTGTCCTGCTCGGCTATTCCCTGAAGGCTTACGGAAGCCGTGAACCGCTTGGCCAGCTGCTTTTTTCGCTGATCGACAATGCCCGCGTCGTCGTCATCGACTATGCGCCAGAACTGGATCGCGCCGCCTCGCAGGTCCCATCCATCCTCGATCGCGAGACACTTTCAGTGCATTGCAGCTTCGAGCTTGTCCTTGGCGATGAAGAAATCGCCGATACGCCATTCGCCAAAAGACGCTTTTACGTCCTGCATCCTTCCAACTGAACGGTCCGCAGTCGCATATGGAACCCAGCCTAGCCCGCTATATCTGGACGCACACCCGGAAGCAGCAGCTCTGGATAGTGATGATCGTCTTGCTCTCGATGATCCCCTATTTCATGTCCTTCGACCTGCCGAAACTGATCGTCAACGGTCCTATCCAGGGTGGAGGTTTTGAACAGCCGGGCGCGACCCAGCCGTTTATGAAGCTGCATTACGACATTCCCTTCATCGGGGATGTCCAGTTTTTCGATGGTTTCCAGCTCGGCCGCGAGGCGACGCTGTTTGCGCTCAGCATGGTCTTCCTGCTGCTGGTCGTCGTCAACGGCCTGTTCAAGCTCTACATCAATACCTACAAGGGCCGCCTCGGCGAGCGCATGCTGCGGCGCATTCGCTTCGAGCTGGTCGATCGTGTGCTGCGGTTTCCGCCGTTTTACTTCAAGCGGGTGAAATCCGCCGAGGTGGCGACCATGGTGAAGGACGAGGTGGAGCCGCTTGGCGGCTTTATCGGCGATGCCTTCATCCAGCCGGTGCTGCTCGGTGGCCAGGCGCTGACCGCCATGCTGTTCATCATGGTCCAGAACTTCTGGCTCGGAATGATAGCTGCAGTGATCGTTGGCATTCAGATCATTCTTATCCCGCGCATGCGGCGCCGGCTGATCGTCCTCAGCCGCGAACGGCAACTGACGGCGCGCGCGCTTTCGGGCCGCGTCGGTGAAATCGTCGATGGCATTGGCGCGGTCCATATTCACGACACGTCGAACTACGAACGCGCCGACATAGCTGCCCGGCTCGGCCGCATCTTCAAAATCCGCTACGACCTTTACCAGTGGAAGTTCATGGTAAAGTTCCTCAATAATTTCCTCGCCCAGATCACGCCTTTCCTGTTTTACATGATCGGCGGCTATCTCGTCATTCAGGGGCGGCTGGATGTCGGCCAGCTCGTGGCGGTGATCAGCGCCTACAAGGATCTGCCTGGCCCGATGAAAGAACTGATTGACTGGGATCAAGCGCGTCAGGACGTCCAGGTCAAATACCAGCAGGTGGTCGAGCAGTTCACGGTTGATGGTCTCATCCCGCCGCAAATCGAGGCCCTGACGATCGAAGATCCCGGCCCGATGACCAAACCCATTTCGGCAGTCAGCCTGTCCATGACCGACGATGGCGGTGCAATGCTGCTTGACCGTGTATCCCTCCAGGTCAAGCCGGGCGAGACGTTGGCGCTGGTCAGTTCCGCGACGGGTGGAGCCGAGGCGCTTGCGGAAGCTCTCGCGCGGCTTAACCGGCCGGAGAACGGAAGGGTCGTTTCGGGCACCGACGATCTGCTTGAACTTCCCGAAGCCGTGACCGGCCGGCGCATGTCTTACGCCTCGTCGGATGTTTTCCTGTTCCATGCAAGCCTTCGCGAGAACCTTCTCTACGGGCTGAAACATGCGCCGCTTACGCCAGTGACCTATGACGGCAGTGCCGCGGTCCAGCGTCGCTGGGACGTCGATGAAGCGAGCCGGTCGGGCAATCCCGATTTCGACATCCGCAGCGACTGGATCGACTACGCTTCCGCTGGCGCTACCGGCCCGCAGGACCTCTTCGAGGCTGTGCGCCGGGTGCTCGACGCGGTCCTTTTGTCGCGCGATATCCTGGATCTAGGCCTTCGCTCTTCGGTCGACGGCACGCGTCATACGGAGCTCGCCGGCCGGATCGTCGAATTGCGTGCAGCACTTCGCAGCCGGCTGGAACAGGAAGGATTGAGCGGGCTGGTGGTTCCGTTCGAACCGGGCGCCTACAACAAGGAAGCGACGATCGGCGAGAACCTGCTCTTCGGCGCCGCCGCCGGCCCCAAGCTGGCCGACAGGGCGCTTGCGGCCAATCCGTATTTCGCTTCCGTGCTGAGGCAGGCAAGTCTCGACCGCACGCTCTATGAAATGGGTCTGGAGATCGCCGAACAGGCGATCGAGCTGTTCGCCGACCTGCCACCCGATCATCCGTTCTTCCAGCAACTCGCCTTCATGACCCCCGAAGAGATTCCGGCCTACGAAACCCTGTTGCAGCGGCTCAAGAACCGCCCCTACGAAGCGGTATCGGAAAGCGACCGCGCCATGATCGTCACCTTGAGCTTTGCCTATATCGAACCCCGGCACCGCTTCGGCTTGCTGACCGAAGAACTGATGGGCAAGATCGTGGCGGCGCGCAACCGGTTCTACGAAAATCTGCCGCCCGAGCTGCAAGATGCGATCGAGCGGTATGATCCGGCCAAATACATTGCCGCGGCCACCGTCATGGACAACGTTCTGTTCGGGCGTGTGGGCAACAATCATCCCGATGCGCCGGAGCGCATACGCTCCATCGTCTACGACATTCTGGACAAGCTCGGCCTATACAACGAAGTCCTGGATGTCGGCCTGGACTTCAACGTGGGGTCCGGCGGCAGGCGTCTGACCGGCGGACAAAGGCAGAAGCTTGACGTTGCCCGGGCCCTGCTTAAGCGTCCGGATTTTCTCATTCTCAACCGTCCGCTTTCGGCTCTGGACCAACGCATGCAGGAACAAGTGCTGCGCAATGTGCTTGAAGAGGCTAGACGTGACGACCATTCACCGGCGATTGTCTGGGTCGTGACAAATCCGGCAATGGGCATGATGTTTGACCGCGTTGCCGTCTTCGATGCGGGTCAATTGGTGGAAGACGGAACACACGAGACACTTTTGGCAGGAAACGGTATCTTCAAGGAACTGCTGTCATAAAGGTCTGGCAAACGCGAATTTTGGGGAAGGTTTGCGACGATGCTGCTCAAGGATGAAGTTGGAATGCTGCAACGCGTTCCCCTGTTTTCCGGCGTCGAGCCGGCAAAGCTGAAGCTGCTCGCCTTCACATCAGATCGCGTCACCTACGGCGCCGGCCAGATTCTTTTCCGGCAGGGCGACGAGGGAGACGCCGCCTATGTCATCCTTTCGGGCACAGCCGATATTCTAGTCGAGTCCGACGCCGGTCCGATCAAGGTCGCCGAGCTGGAACCCAATTCGATTGTTGGCGAGATCGCAATATTGTGCAACGTTTCCCGCACGGCCACCGTAAGGGCGGCGGTTCCGCTGGAAGTCCTTCGAATTCGCAAGGATCATTTCCTGCGACTTATGAAGGAGTTCCCTGAAATGACGATCGAAATACTGCGCGTTCTGGCCGATCGCCTGAGCCATACGACAGCGGAACTGATCGACGCGCGAAGCGCCAAATAGCGAATGATGCTCGCTCAATCCTCAATGCGCCATAGCTATGGCACATGCCTCTTAATCAGGAGATCCCCTGAAGAAAACCTGTCTCGCCTAGCAGCAGTTGTTTGGCTACTATGGCCGATGGGGACTGCGAAGGGGTAGCATGGACGACGACGTTTTCCTGGTCAGGTTTTGGGGCGTGCGCGGCAGCATTGCGGTATCCGGGCCAGAGTTCTCGCGCTACGGCGGAAATACTATCTGCGTCGAGATGCGGTGCGGTGGGCATACGCTCCTGTTCGACGCCGGCTCTGGACTGCGGCCTGCCGGCGAAGCGCTTCGGGCAGCGGGCGTGACCGATTTCGACCTGCTTTTCACCCATTGCCACTATGACCACATCATAGGGCTGCCGTTTTTCTCGCCGGTCTATGACCGCAGCGTCAAGGTTACGCTTTGGTCGGGGCATCTCGCAGGGCGCATGACAACGCGGCAGATGGTCAACGAATTCATGCAGCCGCCATGGTTTCCAGCCAAGCTCGACATCTGCAAGGCAAGTCTCGACTGCCGGGATTTCGTCTCCGGAGACGTGCTACGGCCCCGGGAAGGCATCGTGGTCACAACCGGCAGCCTCAACCATCCCGGAGGCTGCATAGGCTATCGTATCGAATGGGGCGGTCGTATCGTGGCGGTGATTACCGACACCGAACATGAGCCCGGCAAGCTCGATCAGTCCATTCTTGGCCTTATCCAGGATGCCGATCTCGTCATCTATGATTGCACTTACACCGAAGACGAGATGGAGCGCCGCCGCGGTTACGGGCACTCGACCTGGCAACAGGGCGTCAAGCTGTGCGAAGCGGCGGGTGCGCGCGGTCTTGCGCTTTTCCATCACGATCCGACGCGCACCGACGAGGAGCTGGACGCGATCGAAAAGCAGGCCAAGGACAGGTTTGCCGGGGCGTTTGCTGCCCGCGACGGCCAGACACTGGAGCTCCCTGCTTCGAGGCGAGGTCGAAAATAACTATTCTTTTCCGCCCGTTGTGCGGCGCTCGATAAGCATGCTTACGGGAAGCCATCTGCACGCGCGGCTGCGACCGGTCACTTCGAAGAGCTGCTCCAGGAAAACCCAGGCAGCCTCGTCGTGCACGAGATGATGCGTGAGCAGGCCGACCGGTTCGCCGCCATCGTACCCCTGCTGCAATCGCGCGACGATCTCCTGAACAAGCTGAGCGTGATCCCGGCAGCCACGCGTGCCGTGCCAATCCATGATGTCGACATTGCTGTTGATCACGCGGATAGGGGCCGGTTTCGGTGGTCCGTAGACGGACAGTGCGGTGAAACCGATCGAACCGAGGTTATCTATCAGGCCTGCGTCTATCCTGTTCCACGGCGGCACCAGCATCGGAACGGCGCGCTCGCCGTGAAGCCGGATTATCCGCGATAATCCGCCTGCCAATTCGTCAAGCACCGCCCCGAGCGGTCGATGTGCCCCGAGCTCCTGTTTTTTCTGGTCCTTTGGCCCATGATTTTGGTGCGCCCAGCCATGGACGGCGACTGCGGCATGCTCGGAGTGGCTGAGCCGGTCGGCAAGCCTTCCATCAGTGGCGGCCGGAATGACGGCCAGCGTCACCGGAACTGCGAAGTCGCCGGAGACGTCCAGCAACCAGTCAAGCGCGGGCGTCGGCTCCACGGCGTCGTCGTCCCGCAGCCAGAACTCCGCCGTGTGACCGGTGCCTTCCCAGCGCGTGAGTTCTTCGCGCAAGGGCTGCCAGATCGAATCCGTGGTCATGATGGGGACACTTTCGCAAGCAGTTCGGCTAGGCGCGTCGCTGCCATGTCGAGGGAGCGTTCGTCAAGCACGAAGCGCCAGGCAGCCTGGCTGAGGAGGGCTCTCTCGTCCTCTTGTGTCAAAAGCCTTTCGATAGCCGCTGCAAATGCCGGTACGTCACCAGGCGGCGTAAGAAAGCTGGTCTCGCCATGCCGCACGACCTCCGGCACGCCTGCAATGTCCTGCGCCACGACGGGAAGGCCGGCAGCCTGTGCTTCGAGATAAGCGACGCCATAGGCTTCGCCAAACCCCGGCCAGACGTAGATACCTCCGCCATAGAGGACCCCCGGCACGGCGGTTGGCTCGATTGCGCCGAGCCATTCAATGCGCTCGGCCGGCAGACCGGCGAACAGCGCCGCAACATCAGCGCGCGCTGGCCCGTCTCCGACGACCGACAAGGTCCATGGCAGATGCGCAATCAGGCCGAGCGCTTTCGCCAGCATGCCATAGCTTTCAAGCTTGTCGCCAGGGCGCATCATGGCGACGGTGACGAGTCGAGCCGGCGCGCTCGGTGGCGGCGTTTTTAGGAATGCCGACGTGTCGATGAAGGGGGCGAGCATACTAAGGGTGGCGTTGGGAATTGCTTCGGCCAGCCCCTGATGGTCCCGGCGGGTGAAGCAGATGTTCAACGCCGCCTGCTCGACTGATTGCGCCACCAGCGCCTGCGTTTCGGCCCAAAGGCCGCTATTGCGGCGGTTCGAATAGGAAGCTTCAGCCGTCACATAGGGAATGGCGAAGACGGAGGCCAGTTCGGGGCCGATCAGGTCGGGCGCCTTGTAATAGGGGTGGTAGGAAAACCACAGGTCGGGCCGGCCATCCCGCGCCCATAGTTTGCTCAGCCGCGCGATTTCCCCTTGGGCTTCGGTTCTCAGCTTATCGAAATTGTCCTGCACCGGTTCGCGCAGAAAGCCGCGCAATTCGGAAACTATTTCGACGCTGTGGCCGTAGCTATGGAGCGCTTTCACAAGCATCCGCGCCATCTGGCGGTCACCGGAGGCAACGGGATGATTGGGCGACTTCAGGGGTGCGTAGAAGGCAATTCGCATCGCCGGACCCTATCATCGGAAAGCCTGTGCAAGTCAATTTCGAAGCGTGATCGACTTCACTCTTACGCGGGGGAAATGTGGTATTTGATACACATGGAAACAGCTGCCGAAACTGATCCCTTTGTCGACACCCTGCCGGTTTTCACCGAGTTCGAAGGCGTTGCCGATGTCGGCAACTATCGGCCGCTTCCCGACGACTGGGCGCTTGCGACGGCAGATATCGTTGCCTCGACCGACGCAGTCTCTGCCGGCGGTTACAAAGCGGTCAACATGGCCGGCGCCAGCGTGATATCGGCCTTGCTGAACGCGCTCGGCCGCCGCGATCTTCCCTTCATATTCGGCGGCGACGGTGCGATGGTTGCGTTTCCGGCCTCCAAACTGGAGATCACCAGAAATGCCCTGGCGGCGGTGCAGGCGTGGGTTGCCGACGAATTGAACCTGACCTTGCGCGCGGCGATCGTGCCGGTCAGCGATATCCGGGCGCACGGGCTGGACGTGCGCGTTGCAAGGTTCCAGCCTTCCGAGGAGGTTTTCTACGCCATGTTCGCCGGCGGTGGCAGCAGTTGGGCGGAAGCCGAAATGAAGGCGGGACGCTACCGCATCGAACCCGCGGCCGCGGGAACCCGCCCGGATCTTACGGGCCTTTCATGCCGCTGGGATCCGATCGAGGCCAGGCATGGCGAAATCGTCTCGATCATTGCCATTCCCGGTGCTTCGCGCGACATGCAGGCCTTTCAGACCCTGGTGTCCGACATCATCGCCCTGACTGGCGGAGAGGAGCGCGGCGGGCATCCCGTTCCGGTGGAAGGCCCCGAATTCAGCTTCCCCCCGCCGGGTCTCGATTTGGAAGCGCGCGCTATAGCGCCCGTGGGCAAGCGGTGGCTGGCCAAACTGTGGGTCGTCTTCCTGATGACGCTTACGACCGTCGCCATAAAGCTCGGCCGCAAGGTCGGAACGTTCGATCCCGATCTCTACAAGCGCCAGGTGGCGAGCAATTCCGATTTCCGCAAATTCGACGATGGCTTGAAGATGACTATCGACGTGGATCGGGACGTCTTGCAAAGGATTGAGGACCGGCTGAAACAGGCGGAAAAGGCAGGCGTGTGCAGCTACGGCCTGCACCGGCAGAAATCGGCCCTGATGACCTGCATCGTCGCATCACCGCTGCAGCGCGACCATGTCCACTTCGTCGATGGCGCTGCCGGCGGCTACGCGATGGCTGCCGCCGGCCTGAAGGCAAAGCTGGCAGGCTGACTTCGGCTTGCGGAAATCCGATTTCCGCAATATGCCTCGCCGGTAGCTCCTGGGACGAGCGTGGCATCGCCATGGTGGCGGCGGCTTGTCCGGGCAGGAAAGCAGATTTTTGGACACCTCCGGATCGACATATCATCTCCTTCTTGAACGGATTTCGGCACGCACTGCGTCGGTCGCCGTGATCGGGCTGGGCTATGTCGGGCTGCCGCTGGCGATCGCTGTCGCACGCGCCGGCTTCCCGGCTGTCGGCTTCGACATCGAAGCACAGAAGGTCGAAAGCCTGAACGGCGGCCAGTCCTATATCGAGGCGGTGACGTCGCAGGCGCTCGCCGAACAGGTGGCAGGCGGGCGGTTCCGCGCGACGGCGGACTTCGCTGAGCTTGCCGGCTGCGACATCATCATCATCTGCGTGCCCACACCGCTGACCAGGCACCGCGAACCGGACCTCTCCTTCGTCAGGAACACGGCAAGCACCATCGCCAGGCATCTGCGGCGTGGCCAGTTGATCGTGCTGGAATCGACCACCTATCCCGGCACCACCGACGACGTGATAAGGCCAATCCTGGAAGAGACCGGACTGAAGTCGAAGGTCGATTTCTTTCTCGGGTTTTCGCCGGAGCGCGAAGATCCCGGCAACCGCAATTTCGAGGTTGCGACCATTCCCAAGGTTGTTGCAGGCGACGGTCCCGAAGCGGCGCACGCGGTCCAGGCGTTCTACCAGAGCGTCGTCAGGACAATCGTGCCGGTCTCCTCCACGGCGACTGCCGAGGCGGTCAAGCTCACGGAAAACATCTTCCGTTCCGTCAACATCGCTCTCGTCAACGAGCTGAAGGTCGTCTATGGCGCGATGGGTATCGACATCTGGGAGGTCATTGAGGCGGCCAAGAGCAAGCCCTTCGGCTATATGCCTTTCTATCCCGGCCCGGGGCTGGGCGGGCATTGCGTGCCGATCGATCCGTTCTACCTGACGTGGAAGGCACGCGAATACGAATTGCCGACCCGCTTCATCGAACTGGCGGCCGAAATCAACACCGCCATGCCGCGCCACGTGGTTGACGTCCTGGCAAAGGCACTCGACCGTCGCTGCGGCAAGGCGTTGAGCCGCTCGCGCGTCCTAATCGTCGGTCTCGCCTACAAGAAGAATGTTCCTGACATTCGCGAGAGCCCGTCTCTCCGGCTCATCGAGCTGATCGAGGAGTGGGGCGGCAAGGCGGAGTTTCACGACCCGTATGTCGCCGAAATCCCAGCCACACGCGAGCACATGGCCATCAAGGGGCGGCGTTCGGTCGAGCTGAGCGCTGAAGCTTTGGAGGGGTTTGACGCAATTGTGATCGCAACCGATCATGATGCGGTCGACTATCAGGCAATCGCCGACAACGCCCCGTTGATCGTCGACACACGCAATGTTTTTGGGCGTCTCGGCTTGGCTTCCGACAGCGTTGTGAAGGCCTGATCCCAGCTGCGTCGATGATTTTTTTTCGCCTTTTGTCAGCATCGAGATTGCACTCTGCCTGGCGCCTCACCACATGAAGCTCAGACGGATAGATGCGGTTTTGCCTGCGCCTTGCCCACGCAAGGACAGCCATTCGGGAAATTCTTCGCTGGCTTTGCCCCCAAGCCGGCTTCATTAACTTCGATGGTCTTATGCTTGGCTTCAATGGCCGGTCGTCGCGTCTTTTTGGATCAGAAGAAGAGGGCCTGCCTGTGAATAGTTTTGACGTGGGCTTTGGAAACAGCATGAGCACAGCGCAATCCGAAATTTCCACCATTCTCATGGACAAGGTTGCCGACTGGCTGACGCAATCGGCGCTGGCGGGCAACGACCTTGAAACATTGGTGAAGGGCTTTTGTGAGCGGTTGGCGGCTGCCGGCCTGCCGCTGGTGCGGGTGCATCTGAGTTTCTCGATGCTCCACCCGCTCTACGATGCACTGGGTTTCACCTGGCTTCGAGGGCAGGGCATGGAAGTCGAAGGCTTCCGCAAGAAGGGCGGCGGGCCGAACGACAGGTTCCTGACCAGTCCGTATTATCACTTGCTTAGCAACAAGCTCGACCACCTGCGGCGTCGGATCGACCCGTCCGTACCGTCGGAGTTTCCTGTATTCGACGAGCTCAAGCTGATGGGCGTCACCGATTACATGGCTTTTGTCCATCCCTTCAGCAGCAACGCCAATCAGGGCATGATCGGATCGTGGGCGACCGACAGTACGGCAGGCTTCAGCGACAGCATGATTTCGGCGCTGCTGCGCATCCAGAACCATCTTGCCGTCGCCAGCAAGATGGCGGTGCTCACTAAGCTCGCCGACAACATGATGACCACCTATCTCGGCGGCGATGCCGGCAAGCGCGTGCTGAACGGCCAGATCAAGCGCGGCGAGGGCGATACGATCCGGGCCGCATTGGTCATGGCCGATATGCGCGGGTCTTCCAGGCTTGCCGAGACCTCCGGCCGCGAGATCTACATCGACACGCTGAACCAGTTTTTCGATGCCATCGCAGCACCGTTCAACCGCAGCGGCGGGCAGATCATGAGTTTCATGGGGGATGGCTTCCTCGCCGTCTACCCCTGTGAAAGGCACCGCTCGCAATCCGAGATCGCCTGCCAGGCTGCTCTCGCGGCCGCGCATAAGGCCACTGCGCGCATGGCGGATCTCAACCTGCGCAGAAAGAGCGAAGGCCTGAGCGACATCAACTTTGGCATCGGCCTGCACGTCGGCAATGTGATGTTCGGCAATGTCGGGCTTACCGACCGGCTCACATTCTCTGCCTTCGGCTCAGCAGTGAACGAGGTCCAGCGCCTCCAGACCCTGACCAAGAAATATCCGCACAGCGTGCTGGCCAGCAAGGATTTCGCCAGCTACTGCGGCGCTAACGGCTGGCTGACGCTCGGCAAGGAGGAACTGGCGGGCATCAAGCAGAAGCTGACGGTGCTTTCACCCGACCTTTCCGAAGCTCTTTTGGCCGACGAAGATGGCGCGCTGGAGCCGATCTACGACCGTATTTCGGATGCCGAGCAGGTCATGCTGCTTCATCGCGATGCCAACCGTTTGTCGGCTGCTGATCTGAAGAAGCTCCAATAACCGCTGCTATTTGACCCGAACGCCCTTTGGTATGCAGCCAAGTTGCCGGTTCCGTAACGGAACCGGCGGCTGTTTCGAATCCATGTTGCTCTAAACCGGCAATGCGCTAGTCTCGCCTTTCTGGGACCTGCCGCCAACAAGGCAGGCCCTCGGAGTGGGGCCGTGTGCGTATGAATTCGGGCGTTGATCTGCTGCGGATCGAGGATCTTGGCATCTCTTTTGCCATTGTCGGGGGGCCGTTGCATGCCGTCAGGCGGGCAAATCTGCGCGTCCTGCCCGGCAAGGTCACCGCCCTTGTCGGCGAGTCCGGTTCCGGAAAATCGGTCATCAGCCAGGCCGTGATGGGCATTCTGCCAAAGACGGCCCATACCCGCGGTCGTATCCTGTTTTCCGATCCTGAAAAGCCCGGCACCACGCAGGATATCCTGCAGATGCCACGCGACGGGCCTGAAATCAGGGCGCTGAGGGGCAGCCGCATCGGCAAAATCTTCCAGGAGCCGATGACGTCCCTGTCGCCCCTGCATACGATCGGCAACCAGGTCAGTGAATCCCTGCAGATTCACACGCCGATGCCCGCGGCGGAGCGCAAAATCCGCACCGAGGAGATGCTTGGCCTCGTCGGCTTTCCCAATCCGAAGCGGGCCTATGACATGTATCCCTTCGAGCTCTCGGGCGGACTGCGCCAGCGCGCGATGATCGCCATGGCGCTGATCTGCAAGCCCGCTTTGCTGATAGCCGACGAACCGACGACGGCGCTCGACGTGACCATCCAGGCGCAGATCCTGCAGTTGCTGCGCGAGCTTCAAACCAAGCTGAACATGGCGATGCTGCTGATCACGCATGATCTCGGCGTGGTCGCCAATGTCGCCGATGAAGTGGTGGTCATCTACCACGGCGAGATCATGGAGGCGGGACCTGTCGAGGCGATATTCCGCCACCCCGGCCACCCTTATTTGAAGGGCCTGATGGCGGCGGTCCCGCATTTCGACCTGAAGCCGGGCGAAAGGCTAAAGGCGCTGCGCGAGGTGCCGGTGAATGTCGAGAATCTGCTCGGCAAGCAGACGGCGCCGGTCTCGAAGGGGGCGGACGACGTCCTGCTGACGGTGCGGGACCTGAGCAAATCATTCACCATCCGCAAATCGGGCTGGTTTGGTGGCGAGCAGAGTTCGGTCCGTGCCGTGGACGGTGTGAGTTTCGACATAAGGCGCGGCGAGTGTCTCGGTCTGGTCGGCGAAAGCGGCTCCGGCAAGACAACCGTCAGCAAGATCCTCATGCGGGCTGTCACGCCTGACAGCGGCTCGGTCATCTTCAACGGCCGCGACGGGCCGATCGACGTGCTGAAGGCCGAGGGAGACGCGCTGCGCACGCTGCGCGCCAAAATCCAGATGGTCTTCCAGGACCCGGTTTCGTCGCTGTCGCCGCGCATGACGGTTGAGAACATCCTGAGCGAGCCGCTGGAAATTCATGAACGCGGCGATTCTGCTTCCCGTCTCGCAACGGTCAAGAGCCTGATGCAGGCGATCGGGCTCGACCCGCGTTTCATCAAACGCTATCCGCACAGTTTTTCCGGTGGCCAGCGCCAGCGCATCGGCATTGCGCGTGCGCTTGCGCTGGGGCCTGAACTGCTGATCTGCGACGAGCCCGTGTCAGCGCTCGACGTTTCCGTCCAGGCGCAGATCCTGAACCTGCTGAAGGATCTCCAGAAAGAGCTGGGCCTGACCTACCTGTTCATATCCCACAATCTGGCGGTGGTGGATTATATGGCCGACCGCATCGCGGTGATGTGCGGCGGCCGCATCGTCGAGCTTGCACCGCGCGAAATCCTGCTTCGGAAGCCGATCCACCCCTATACGCGTTCGCTGGTTGCCGCCGTGCCGTTCCCCGATCTCGACAGGCCGATGGACTTCAAGACGCTGAAGATAAGCGGCGCATCGGATGCCACCGCATGGGGGCCGCAATTCCGCGAAGAAGGCGACGAGGATGTGCTGTTGCCGCTCGATCTCGGCGGCGGCCATCTCGTGCTTGCCCGGCGCACCGCTGACGTCAAGGAGTTACGCCCTTGATCACCCGGCGCATCGCCCTTGGCCTCATGGCGTCGGCATTTCTGCCGGGCACGCTACGCGCCGCCGATCTGGAACCGGAATTTCTTCAAGAGCTGTTAAAGGCCAGAGCGTTGCCTGCGCTCGCCGAACGCCTGCCGAAGAGCCCGCGTTTGGTGAACATCGCAGCCATGGGCCGGCAACCCGGCCAGTATGGGGGCACGTTGCGCACGATCATCGGCAGCCAAAAAGATATCCGGCTGATGACGATCTACGGCTATGCCCGGCTGGTCGGCTATGACGAAAAGCTCAACCTGCAGCCCGACATCCTCGAAAGCTTCGACGTCACCGATGACCGCGTCTTCACCTTCAAGATCCGGGAAGGGCACAAATGGTCCGACGGCAGCCTGCTGACGCCGGAGGATTTTCGCTATTGCTGGGAAGATGTGTGGCTGAACGATGAGCTTTCGCAGGGCGGTTTGGCATCGGCTCTGGTGGCAGACGGCAAGCCGCCGCGCTTCGAGATCATCGATCCCCTGACCGTTCGCTACAGCTGGGAGGCACCGAATCCGGATTTCCTGCCCAAACTCGCGGCTGCCTCGCCGCTGCCACTAGTCCTGCCCGCTGCCTATCTCAAGCAGTTCCACAAGAAATATCAGGATCCGCAAAGACTGGCCGGCCTGATGAAGGAAAACCGGGCCAAGAAGTGGACGCTCCTGCATATCCGCATGGCTCGGCAATACCGCCCCGAGAACCCGGAGCTGCCGACGCTCGATCCCTGGCAGAACCGGACCAAGCCGCCGGCCGAACAGTTCATCTTCGACCGCAATCCCTTCTTTCACCGCGTCGATGAGAATGGCCGGCAACTGCCCTATGTCGACCGGTTTATCATGAATGTGAGTTCGTCGGCGATCATTTCCGCCAAGACGGGCGCCGGCGAGACAGACCTGCAGGCAATGGGAATAGACTTCACCGACTACACCTTCCTGAAGGACGCGGAGAAGCGCTATCCGGTAAAGGTCCATCTGTGGAAGCGCACGCAAGGATCGCGGCTGGCGCTGCTGCCCAACCTGAATTGCGCCGACCAGGTGTGGCGGCAGTTGCTGCGTGACGTCCGCGTGCGCCGCGCGCTTTCGCTCGCCATCGACAGGCGCGAGATCAACATGGCGGTGTTTTACGGACTGGCACAGGAAAGCGCCGATACGGTCCTGCCGGAAAGTCCGCTCTTTCGGCCGGAATTCGCCAAAGCCTGGGTTGCCCACGATCCGGACCAGGCCAACGCCCTGCTCGATGAGGCCGGGCTCAAGACACTTGACGACGATGGTCTGCGGCTACTTCCCGACGGACGCCCGGCGCAGATCATGGTGGAGACGGCTGGCGAAAGCACGCTGGAAACCGACGCGCTCGAACTCATCACCGATCACTGGCGCAAGATCGGCGTTGCCCTGTTCATCCGCACCTCGCAACGCGACATCTTCCGCAGCCGCGCGCTTGGCGGCCAGATCATGATGTCGATGTGGTCGGGCATCGACAATGGCGTGCCGACCGCCGATATGAACCCGAGCCAGCTCGCTCCCACCATCGATGACCAGCTGCAATGGCCGCTCTGGGGCGCGCATTACCTGTCTCACGGCAAGCTCGGTGAAGCCCCCGATCTTCCGCCGGTGGTCGAATTGATGGCGCTTCTCAGGCGCTGGAATGCGTCGACCGAAACCTCCGAGCGCGCCGAAATCTGGAATTCAATGTTGTCGATCTACACTGACCAGGTGTTTTCGATCGGCACTGTCAATGCGACGCTCCAACCGGTTCTGGCGTCATCGCGGCTGCGCAACCTGCCTGAAAAGGCGCTCTACGGCTTCGACCCGACTTCCTATTTCGGTGTCTACATGCCGGATACATTCTGGCTTGGAGACTCCTGAGCGTGCTGCGATATATTGTCTGGCGCATCGCCGTGATGGTTCCGACGCTGCTGATCATATCGGCGCTGGTGTTCACGATCATCGAACTGCCGCCGGGCGACTATTTCGACAGCTATGTCGCCGAGCTTCGGGCCCAGGGCGAGGGGGTGGATTCCGATCGCATTGAGATGATGCGCAAGGAATACGGTTTCGACAAGCCGCCCATCATTCGCTACTTCTACTGGGTCGGCGGAATGCTGCAGGGCGACTTCGGCTATTCCTTCGAATACGAGCTGCCGGTTCGCGACGTCGTCGGTGACCGAATGTGGCTGACCGTGCTGGTTTCCTTCGTCACGATCATGTTCACCTGGCTCATCGCCTTTCCGATCGGCATGTACTCCGCTACCCATCAATACAGCTGGGGCGATTACGGGCTGACCTTTCTCGGCCTACTCGGGCTTGCTATTCCGAACTTCATGCTGGCGCTTATCCTGATGTACTTCGCCAACATCTGGTTCGGCACGTCCATCGGCCATCTCATGGACCAACAATATCTCGGCCAGCCGATGAGTTGGGACAAGGCGAAATCGATCCTCGCCCATCTGTGGATCCCGGTTCTCATCATCGGCACCGGCGGCACGGCAAGCATGATCCGGCGGCTGCGCGCCAATCTGCTGGACGAGCTGCACAAGCAATATGTCGTGACGGCGCGCGCCAAGGGCCTCAGTCCGTTCAAGACGCTGGTCAAGTATCCGCTGCGCATGGCGCTGAATTTCTTCATATCAGATATCGGTTCCATCCTGCCCGCAATCATCTCCGGCGCAGAAATCACGGCGATCGTGCTGTCGCTGGAAACGACAGGCCCGATGCTGATCAAGGCGCTGCAAAGCCAGGACATGTATCTGGCGGGGTCGTTCCTGATGTTCCTCGCCTTCCTGACGGTCATCGGCGTCCTGATCTCGGACCTAGCGCTGGCGCTGCTTGATCCACGAATTCGTTTGCAGGGCGGCAGCACCAAATGAACACGCATTCGCCGCTTCCCGCCCCGGGCGCTCCACTCCAGCACTACGTCTCGACCGCACCTTTCGACCCGCAGTCCGTCGAGGCGATGACGCCGGAGCAGGCGAAGGTCTTTCAGGCGTCGCAGTTGCGCCTGATGTGGTGGAAGTTCAGGAAGCACCGGCTCGCCGTCGTTTCGGGCGTGTTCCTTCTGGCGCTCTATCTCGTCATCATGTTCTGCGAGTTCCTTGCGCCCTACAATCTGCATACGCGCAACATGGACTATATCTATGCACCGCCGCAGCGCGTGCATTTGTTCCATAACGGGCAGTTCGTCGGGCCGTTCGTCTATGGCCGGCAGATGACGCTGGACATGGACACGCTCAAGCGCAACTACACCGATAATCAGGATGAGGTTCAGCCGATCCGCTTCTTCTGCAGGGGCGACAGCTACAGGTTCTGGGGTCTTATCGAGGGCGACAGCCACTTGGTCTGCCCCGCCGAAAACGGCCAGCTCTTTCTGGCCGGCACGGACAGGCTGGGCCGGGACGTGCTGTCGCGCATCATCTATGGCGCGCGCATTTCGCTGACCATCGGCCTCGTCGGCATCAGCTTCAGCTTTGTCCTTGGCATCGTCATCGGCGGGCTGGCCGGTTACCACGGCGGCATTTTCGACCTGATCGTGCAGCGGATAATCGAAGTCCTGCAGTCGATCCCGAGCATTCCCCTATGGCTGTCGCTGGCGGCGATCATGCCGATAACCTGGAGCCCGATCCTGATCTATTTCGGCATCACGGTCATCCTCGGCCTGCTCGACTGGACCGGACTGGCGCGTGCCGTGCGTTCGAAACTTCTGGCCTTGCGCGAGGAGGACTACGTGCTGGCCGCGCAGTTGATGGGCGCGAAAAGCAGCCGCATCATCGGGCGTCATCTCATTCCCGGCTTCATGTCGCATTTGATCGCGACGGCGACGATTTCCATACCTGGCATGATCCTCGGCGAGACGGCGCTGAGCTTTCTCGGCCTGGGGCTGAGGGCGCCCATAACCAGCTGGGGCATCCTGCTCACCGAGGCGCGCAGCGTCAGCGTGATTGCGTTCTATCCATGGCTGCTCCTGCCGATGGTGCCGGTCATCCTCGTCATCCTGGCGTTCAACTTCCTCGGCGACGGCCTGCGGGATGCGGCCGACCCCTACAAGTGAGGTCGGCTACTCGGCTGCGCGCTGCGCTGCCGACTGCACTCCGTTTGGCTTGACGGAATCGCCACGCCCGATGGCGTAATAGAGGAGGCCATGTTTGCGCACCTGCACGGGATCGTAGAGATTGCGGCCGTCGACGATCACCGGGTTGAGCAGATTTGCCTTCAGCCAGCCGAAATCGGCGACGCGGAACTGCTTCCATTCGGTGCAGATCACAAGCGCATCTGCGTCCTTGGCGGCGTCCTGAGGGCTCGCCGCAAGAACCAGATCCGACCGCTCGCCATAATGGCGGTGGGCTTCCTTCATGGCTTCCGGATCATAGGCCCTTACTTTGGCACCAGCGGCCCACAGCGCCTCCATGAGAACCCGGCTTGGGGCTTCGCGCATGTCGTCGGTGTTCGGCTTGAAGGCCAATCCCCACAGGGCAATCGTCCGGCCCTGCAAATCGCCATCGAAGGCCTGGGACAGTTTTCCGAAAAGAACATGCTTCTGCGTGTCGTTCACACGCTCGACCGCTTCCAGCAAATTTGCCGCGAAGCCAATGGAACGCGCCGTTCTTGCCAGGGCGCGCACGTCCTTGGGAAAACATGAGCCGCCATAGCCGCAGCCGGGATAGATGAACTGGTAGCCGATGCGCGGATCGGAGCCGATGCCATGGCGTACCTCCTCGATATCGGCGCCCAGCCTTTCGGCGATGTTTGCCATCTCGTTCATGAAGCTGATCTTCGTCGCCAGCATCGCGTTGGCGGCGTATTTTGTCAGTTCCGCCGAGCGCACATCCATGCTCATCAGCTTGTCATGGTTGCGGTTGTAAGGCGCATAGCAGTCGTGCAGCGTCTTCAGGACGGATTCCGAATTCGTGCCGATAATGATGCGGGCAGGGCGGGTGAAATCCTCGATCGCACTGCCCTCCTTCAGGAATTCCGGGTTGGAGCAGACATCGAAGGGATGATCCACGCCCCGCGCCTTCAAGGTGCTGGCAATGACGTCCGCGACCATGTCGGCGGTGCCGACCGGCACGGTCGACTTGCCGATGACGATCTTGTGACCGTCGATGTGTTCGCCGATTGTCCTGGCCACGGCCAGCACATGGCTGAGATCAGCCGAACCGTCGCCATTCGGCGGTGTGCCGACGGCGATGAAGATCAGTTCGGCAAATTTGATACCGTCCGGTGCATCGGTCGAGAACCGCAGCCGCCCGTTCTGGGCATTGCGGGCAACCATTTCCTTGAGGCCGGGCTCGAAGATTGGTACTTGGCCCCGCTTAAGAAGGGCGATCCGATCCTCGTCGATATCGATGCATAGCACATCGTGGCCGACATCGGCGAAGCAGGCGGCGGTGACCAGACCGACATAGCCGGTTCCGAAAATGCTCAATTTCATGAGTTCGTTCCTTGAACATGGGGCACTTTGGCCCGCCAAAGGCCGCCATGATCCTCGGCGGCAGCCTGTTCGGTTATTGCAATGTTCATCGTTCGCTTCTATCCGGTCGGTCAAGCAAGAGTTGGATCGGGGGTTTAACACATCGCCATGACAAAACATGACGAGATTCGGGCATCGCGATGAAGGTACTTTTGACGGGTGCGGCGGGGTTCGTCGGCTATCACGTCGCCCGGCGTTTTCTCGACCGGGGCGACAAGGTTCTCGGGCTCGACAATCTCAACGACTACTATGCCGTCAAGCTCAAGCACGACAGGCTTCAACATATTGAATCCCATAAAGGATTTCGCTTTCGAGAACTCGATGTCGCGCGGCGCGACCTTGGCGAAGCCATCGGACCGGAAGGCGCCGATGTCGACGTGATCGTCCATCTCGCTGCACAGGCCGGCGTCCGCTATTCCGTGACAAATCCTTACGCCTATGTCGATGCCAATGTGACAGGGCAGGTCGCGCTTTTCGAGCTGGCGGGACAGCTGCCGAAGCGCCCGCCGATCGTCTATGCAAGCTCCTCGTCCGTCTATGGCGCCAACGACAAGGTGCCGTTCGCGGAAGCGGACCGCACCGACAGCCCGGTTTCCATATATGCGGCGACCAAAAAGGCCGGCGAGCTGCTGGCGCACGTTTACGCCGACATGCATGGCATCCACTCTACGGGCCTGCGTCTGTTCACGGTCTATGGCCGCTATGGCCGCCCGGACATGGCGCCGTGGCTGTTCACCGACGCGATCCTGCAAGGCAAGCCTATTTCCGTCTTCAACAATGGCGAGATGCAGCGCGATTTCACCCATGTCAGCGACATCGTCGCCGGCGTCGTCGCTGCGGCGGATCGCGTCGTCTCTAACCCGGAAGAAACCGCGCCGGTCTACAATCTCGGCAACAATGCGCCGGTGAAATTGCTCGACTTCATCGCCGCGATCGAAAAGGCTGCCGGGCGTCAGGCGATCATGGAGATGAAGCCGAAGCCCGCCGGCGACGTGCTGCGGACATTTGCCGACATCCGGCTCGCCGAACGCGACCTTGGTTTCCAACCGAAAACCGCGCTGGAAGACGGCATGGCCGATTTCGTCGACTGGTTCAGGACATACAACCGCTCATGAGCCGTCTCGACAGTTTCATCCGCCGAATGACCGCGCAGCGCGACATTCTCAATCATGTCTGCATCGAGGTGGCAAAGATGGAGGGGCCGGTGTTGGAGCTCGGCCTCGGCAATGGCCGGACCTTCAACCATTTGCGCGAGCGCCTGCCCGGACGCCGGATCGTGGCCTTCGACCGCAAGCTTGCCGCACACGCCAGCTCCATTCCCGACGCTGAAAACCTCGTGCTCGGCGAAATTCGCGAGACGGCGAGCACTTTCGTCGGCATCGAAGCAGCGCTCGTTCATGCCGATATCGGCACCGGCTATGAAGACCGCGACGCCGTCACCCTCACCTGGCTTCCAGATCTTTCCGCCCGCCTCCTTCGCGTCGGCGGTATGGCGGTCAGCGGCCTGCCGCTCGAACATCAGCAATTGCAGCAGCTTCCGCCGCCGCCTTCGGTGCCGGCCGATCGCTATTTTATCTATCGGCGCGTGTGAGCCGCCCAAGCCTTCATGGGATTGTATAGACTGCGATCTCCCGCTCGATGCCGCGCAGCGAGACGTCATGCGGTACCGGCGTCAACGCGTTCCTGTGCAGCAGGTCGGCGGTTAGATTGTCATCGACAACAGCGCCGGTGACGAAGATCGCCTGTGCGTTGGCAAGGTTCTGCACGCGCGAGGCGATGTTGACCGTCTGGCCGAAATAGTCCTGCCGCTCATTCATCGACACGGCGATGCAAGGCCCCGCATGGACGCCGATCTTGAGCAGCAGGTCCTCGCGGCCGCTCTTGTCGTTCAGCGCGCGCATGGCATCGCGCATTCTGAGGGCCGCCGCGATAGCCCGGTCTGGAGTCGGGAAAGTCGCCATAACCGCGTCGCCGATCGTCTTCACCACCGCGCCGGCTTCCGCCGCCACAATTTCCTGCAGGACCTGGAAATGCGCGCGCACCATATCGAAGGCGGAAAGGTCGCCGACCCGTTCGTAAAGCTCGGTCGATCCGCGCAGATCGGTGAACAGGAATGTCAGGCTGGTGATCTTCAGGCGCTGATCGACGTCGAGTGTGTCGGTCCGATAAAGGTCGCGGAAAGTCTGATTAGAGAGCAGGCGCTTGGCCGTCAGGAACGGCCGCCGCTTGCCCAGCAAGCAGTGCAGCTCGTTGCCGGCAACGCAGACTGTCGGCAGGACACGCGTGTCCGTGCGGTTCTCGAGTGCGATGCGCAGCGGCCCCGGCTGCATCTCCAGCATCTGGCTCTGGATATGGTCGCGGTCGAAGACCAGGGAGAGGTTTCGGCGTTCCTTTGTCGGCTCGCCTTTGACATCGATGAACTGCGCCGAATGCGTAACCGGCTCGAAAACGATGACGAACTCGGCAGGAAGCTGGATGGTCAGCACGCCCTTCTCACCCGGCTCCAGCTCGACATCCTCCAGCGCGAAGCTGGCCATGGCCTCCTCGAAATTTTCCTCGGGCAGGTCTACGCCGGACGCCCAGTAGATCTGGCGGAAATACTCTATTACCGACAGTTGCTCGGGATTGTGCGCGGCGATCCGGCGAACCCTCGGGCTGACGGTGAATGTCACTTCCACCATCTCATCGAGCGTCGGCGCATAGCCTTCCGAGCAGAGCGCGCAGGTGTATTCCTCCTTTCGCACGGTTTTCAGCGTGGCGTTGCTGTCGAGCACGCCGCCGCAGCCTGGGCACAGCACGTTCCAGGAAATGTCGAATATGCCTACCCGCGCCGCATGGAGAAACGCGCCGATAACCCGTTCTTCGTCGAGGCCGTACTTGGCGGCGAAGGCTGGCGCATTGATACGGCAAAGTGCGCGATCCTCGCCTTCGGCAATGGTTCGCTTAATTGCATCGATCGCCTGCGGATCGACATCGCTCGATTGCCGCAGAAGTGAGAACAGGTCCTGAACTTCATTCATCGTGCCGGCTCCGGATAATGTGCCCCCGGAACGTGTCCGTCGACCGATGCCCTGGTCGCGGTCCTCTATTTTACTGCGAATCGGACCATCCGGCCATTCGAATAGATGAGCCTGCTGACAGCTGAATTTCAATTCGGTGCATTTCCAGCAGGCGCGGGTGGTTCTATGCTGACAGCGGGGGCATAAATCGTTGGGAATTTTCCCATGCAGACATCCGACAACCCGCCATTTCCCGCGGCCCTGCGTCTTTTCTCGGCTGCTGTCGTCATCGTCCTGATCGTCGGTGCCGGTCTATTCTTTGCACCCACTCTGGTTAAAGCCCGCTGGCCATGGGCCGTCACCCCGTTCAACGCCCGCTTCCTCGGCGGCTTCTACACCACCGAAATGGTGGTGATGGCGGCGCTGCTGGTGTGGAACCGCTGGTCGCCCGGCCGGCTCGTGCTGGTCATGGCCTTCATCTTCACCGTCATCGTGTCGGTCGCTTCATTCATCAACCTCGGCTACTTCGATTTCGCGCGCAAAGCGCCCTGGCTGTGGTTTGTCGTCTATCTGGCCTCGGTTGCAGTTTCAGGCTGGTTCCTGTGGCGGTCCAGAACCCGCCCTTCGGCCAAGGGCGTAACCTTGAACACCGCATGGCGCGGCTACATGCCGGTAGAATCGGCGATCCTTGCGCTCTATGGCGCCGGCCTGCTGTTGTTTCCCCTAACATTCAGCAGCTTCTGGCCATGGCCAATCGACGCCTTCCACGCGCAGGTCTACAGCGCCATCTTCCTCGCCGGTGCGGGCGGGATTTATCTCGTCTGGAGAAGCGCGCCGCGCGAGGAACTGCTGGTACTTGGCCTGGCGCAACTCCTGATCGGCCTGTTTGCCATCGTCGGCCTCGCCATCACCGATGCTGCCGTACATAAGATAAACTGGTCCGCGCCGGGAACATTGTGCTGGCTCGCCCTATTCGGCTGGATCGGCATCAGCGGCGTCTGCAAACTCTACACAGCCTCCAGGTATTCCAGCCCGCAATCGGCGTCATAGATTGCCAAGGCGACTGGATTTTGCGGCGATGTCCTGCGCATTGTGAAGACCTGATTTTCGCCAGCATCCAGGACGCCATGACCACCGCGACATCTCCATCTTCCGAAAAACTGCAGCCGCAGCTGCGGGCCGTCCGGCCAAGCGACGCTGAAGCGCTCTGCGCAATCTTCAACATGCCCGGCTTTCGCTGGGGCACGCTTCGGATGCCGTTCGAGATGATCGAGCAGGTCGAGCGGCGCATCGCCAAGTCCGGCCAGGAAACCACCTGGATCGTCGCGGAAGTGGATGGCAAGGTCGTCGGCGATGGCCGTCTCATCGTGCAGAGCTCCCCGCGCCGCGCTCATATCGGCGAGATCAATATCGGTCTTGATGACGCCTTTGTCGGCAAGGGCATAGGCTCAGCGATACTGGGGGCCTTGCTCGATGTTGCCGACAACTGGCGCGCCCTCAAGCGGGTCGAACTGACCGTCTATGCCGACAACGAGCCGGCCATCCGGCTCTACACGCGCCACGGCTTCGAGATCGAAGGCCGGCATGTGAAGGCTGGCTTTACCGACGGGCAGTACCACGACCTCCTGGCCATGGCCCGGCTGCGGTTCTGAATCCACCGACATAACTGTTTAGTTAAACTAACAATTCGTCCTGAGTTTCTAAATTGTGCTAATTTGGCGAGCCTCTTAAGGTCCACCCATAAGCAGCGCGTGAAAAGCTGCCTGCGCAGGCGATCCGGCAATCGCATGTGCGGAGGAAACAGAGCCGGCAAGCATCAGTCCAGATAGCGGGCAGCGTCTTTGGCGCCGGGCCCGACATGAAAGTCGTGACCTGAACGGCAAGCGGCGCGGTGCCCGTTTGCCGGAGCGTTGAAACGCGCCCGCAACCGACCATCAACTCAATCCTCCCAAGGACCAAACCATGAATCTTTCGACCTTGCTCCAAGCCCGCGCCGCCAAAGGCCGCCCCGTCCGCGTTGGCCTGATCGGCGCCGGCAAATTCGGCTCGATGGTGCTCGCACAGGCGCAGCGCATCGAAGGCTTCCATATGGTTGCGGTTGCCGACCTCAATGTCGGCAAGGCGCGCGAGTCATTCGATCGCGTCGGCTGGCCGAAGGAGCGCTACTCCGCCACCAGCGCGGCGGACGCGGTGAAGAACGGCACCACATTCGTCACCGACGATGTCAACACACTGCTCGCCTGCGGTGAGATCGAATGCGTCATCGAGGCGACCGGCCATCCTCTCGCCGGCGCCCGCCATGCCCTCAGTGCCATCGAGCACAATAAGCATGTCGTCATGGTCAATGTCGAAGCCGACGTCATGGTCGGGCCGATCCTGGCCGAGAAGGCGCGCGCCAAGGGCCTTGTCTACTCCATGGCCTATGGCGATCAGCCGGCGCTGATCTGCGAGCTGGTCGACTGGGCCCGCGCCACCGGTTTCGAGATTACGGCTGCCGGCAAGGGCATGAATTTCGAGCCGCGCTACCGCTATTCCACACCGGACACCGTGTGGGGTTTCTTCGGCTGGACCGAGGAGGAGGTCGCCAAGGGCGACTTCAATCCGAAGATGTACAATTCCTTCACCGACGGCACCAAGGCGGCGATCGAAATGGCAGCGGTGGCCAACGGTACCGGTCTCGACTGCCCGGATGATGGCCTCGCCTTCCCGCCTTCGGGCCTGCACGATCTGGCGAAGGTGTTCCGCCCAGCCGCTGACGGTGGTCGTATGGCCCGCTCGGGTCTGGTTGATATCGCCGCCAGCCAGGAGCCGGACGGTCGCGAGGTGTTCAACAACATCCGCTACGGTGTCTTCGTCACCTTCAAGGCGCACAATGAATATGCCCGTGCCTGCTTCAAGCAGTATGGCCTGCTGACCGACCCATCCGGCTGGTATGCCTCAATGTGGCGTCCGTTCCACATCATCGGGCTGGAAACCTCCGTCAGCGTGCTTTCGGCGGTCCTGCGTGGCGAAGCCACCGGTACCTCGAAGGAATTCCGCGGTGATGCCGTCGCCACCGCCAAGAAGGACATGCAACCCGGCGAAATGCTCGACGGCGAGGGCGGTTTTGCCGTATGGGCCAATGCCATCCCGGCGACCCGCAGCCTCGAACTTCGCGCCCTGCCGATCGGCCTGGCCCATAATGTGAAGCTCAAGCGACCGATCAAGAAGGATCAGATCGTCAGCTTTGACGATGTCGAATTGGTCGACGATCTCGACGTGGTCAAGCTTCGCCGGGACATGGAAGACAACTTCCGGCCGGGCAAGAGCGTCGCGGCCTGAAGCAGGATGGGAGGATCGAAAGTGAATACGGCAAAGGCATTCGTCGTCATCGCGGAATTCCAGGTGAAGCCTGGAAAGATGGATGCCTTTATCGAGGCGGCTCTCGACGATGCGCGCCATTCGGTGGCCGACGAGCCCGGATGCCGTCAGTTCGACGTCATCCGGCCGGAGGGCTCCGACGATACGGTCGTCTTCTATGAAGTCTATGACAGCCGCGCCGATTTCGACGCCCATCTGGAAACGCCGCATCTGGGCCGCTTCCGCGAGGCCTTTCCACCTCTCATCGTGACGGAGCGTCCTGTGCGCTTTTGTGAACGGCAGCATCCATGATGCAGACCGGACGCAGGATCGGCTTCGTCGGCACCGGCATCATGGGCGGGCATATGGCGCGCCGGCTGGCCGAGGCCGGTTTCACTGTCACGGCATGGAACCGTACGGCGCAGAAGGCTGAGGCTCTGAAGGGGCAGGGTGTTTCGATCAGCGCCTCGGCCGTCGACGCCGCGCGGGACGCCGATGCCGTCATCTGCATGCTGAGTTCCGGCCCGGTCTGCGACGCGGTTCTGCTGGGGCAGGGCGGTGTCATCGCGGCAATGAAGCCAGGCTCGACCCTGATCGTCATGAGCTCCATTCCCGTCGAAACCGCGCAGGCTCAGGCGGTTGCTGCCGCAGAGTCCAAAGTCCGCTACATCGACGCGCCGGTTTCCGGCGGTGAGAAGGGCGCGCGCGAAGGCACGCTTGCCATCATGGCCGGAGGCGATACGGAGACAGTCGAGGCAACGCGGCCGCTGTTTGCGCCGCTTGGCCGCCTCACCCGTGTCGGCCCTGTGGGCACCGGCGAACTCACCAAGCTCGCCAACCAGTTGATCGTCGCATCCAACATCTGCGCTGTCGCCGAAGCACTCACCCTAGCCAAACGCGGCGGCGCAGACCCGGCCCGCGTGCGCGAGGCGCTGCTCGGCGGCTTCGCCGATTCCACGGTGCTGAAGCAGCACGCGCTACGCATGGTCGAGAGCGACTTCCAGCCCGGCGGCCCCGCCAAATATCAGGTCAAGGATACTTCGACCGCACTCTCCCTTGCTCGCGCGCATGGGCTGACATTGCCGGTGGCGGAGAATGTGGACCGCCTCTTCCAGGCGATGGTGGACAATGGCGACGGCGACCTCGACCACAGCGCCGTTATCCTGGAACTGGAACGCATCAATTCCGGTGGAGGCACTCGCCCCGCCGAATAGGACATCTGAAGACAAGTGGAGGAGAATAAAATGAAGCACCTTTCGATACGCGGCCTGCTGACTGCAGCCGCAATGTTCGTCGCAACCGCAGCTCACGCCGGCGCGACGCTGACGCTGTCTACGCCCGATCCCGACGGTTCGGAGATCACGGTTGCGGCAAACAAATTTGCCGAACTGGTCGCCGCCAAGACCAATGGCGAGGTCACGGTAAAAGTATTCCCGAACGGAACCCTCTACGGCGGCGATCCATCGGCTGCGGTGAAGCAGCTGGCCGGCGGCTCGCTCGACATGCTGGTTCTGGCGACATCGCTCTATGCCAATTTCAACCCGAAATTCTCGGCCATCTCGATCCCCTATCTGTTCGACGATGAGGCGCAGCTGCGCACCTATCTGGCGGGAGAGCAGGGTCAGGAGCTTATTTCCGATCTTAACAATATCGGCATCAAGGGCATCAACCTGTGGACGCGCCCCTTCCGCCAGATGACCAATTCGCGCCATGCGATCGAGAAGCCCGCCGATCTCGCCGGCATGAAGTTCCGCGTGCCCAACAATCCGCTCTGGGTCGAGTTCTTCAAGAAACTGGGTGCGGCCCCGACGCCGATGGCCTTCGCCGAAGTTTACAACGCCTTGCAGTTGAAGGTCGTCGACGGCCAGGAAAACCCGATCAACGTGCCGGTCAGCGCCAAGTTCTACGAGGTGCAGAAATACGTCTCGATCACCAATCACATGGCCGATGGCTGGGTGTTGGGCATCAACCCAGCCAAATATGAAGCGCTGAGCGACGCGGAGAAGGCGGCAATCACCGAGGCCGCCAAGGAAGCGGAGGCCTGGAAGGTCGAGAACGACGCGGCAACGGCCGAATCCTCGATCGCCGAGCTCGAAAAGCACGGTATGCAGACCAACCGCCTGACGTCCGAGCAGCAGCAGGCATTCGTCGCCGTGTCGAAGGAACTGTTCCCGGTCTTCGCCGGCCTCGTCAAGGACCAGGCCTTCTTCGACAAGACGGTCGCGGCGGTCGGCAAGCAGTAGTAAACCCGGTTGACCGGACCTGCCAACAGGCGGGTCCGGAAAGGGAGGAGGCGTCATGGCCCACAACACATCCACTTTCGGCAAGATCGTCACGCTGTTGACCGACGTGGCCGCCGGGGTTGCCGTCTTCGGCGTTCTCGTCGTCGTGCTCCTGCAGGTGTCCAGCCGCCTCCTCGGCGTACCGGTTTCATGGACCGAGGAGGCCACCCGCTATCTCTTCGTCTGGATGATCTTCCTCGGTCTGTCCGCCGGCTTCCGCACCGTCGAGACCGCGCGCGTCACCGTCTTCATAGGTGCCGTGCCTAGGCTGTTCCGGCGCTTGGCGGTGCCGATCTATGTCATTTCCTCCGTCCTGTTTTTCATCCTCATGGGCTGGACCGGCATCACGTTGGTCAAGCAGCAGCTGATGATGAACGAGACCGCGGCAACCCTCGCGGTTCCCATGTGGGTCATCGGTATCATCATGCCGGTTTCGGCAGTGCTCGCTATCCTTGCCATCATCGAATCGCTCCGCACACGGCGTGACCTGATTGCCCTGCCCGAAGACGCGTTCCCGGCAATCCGCAGCGAAGACGCTGACGTCATCACCAACGCAGGAAAATCGTCATGAGTATCGCATTGCTCGTCATCTTCCTGCTGCTTTCGGCACTTGGCGTTCCGCTCGCCGTTGCGCTTGGGCTCGCCAGCGTCGCCGCCATGCTAATGTTCACCTCGACGCCGATCGACCTCCTGTCGCAGAGCATGTTCTCGGCGATGAATTCCTTCCTCCTCGTCGCCGTACCGTTGTTCATCCTCGTCGGCGTGCTTATGGAGCGCGGCCGCGTTGCCGAAAAACTGTTCGACTTCGCCGGCGCCATGGTCGGCTGGATGCCGGGTGGGCTCGGCCACGTCAATGTGGTCTCCTCGGTCATCTTTGGCGGCGTCTCGGGCTCCTCGGTCGCCGACATCGCCTCCATCGGCGCCATCGAGATCAAGGCCATGGAGCGCCACGGCTTTCCCAAGGGCTATGCCGTCGGCATGACGCTTTGCACTTCCACGCTGTCGTCCATCATCCCGCCATCGATCCTCGTCGTCATCGCCGGGTCGATCGCCAATGTCTCGATCGGCACGCTGCTGGTGGCAGGCCTGATCCCTGGCCTGTTCATCGCCTTCATGTTCATGGTGTTCAATCACTTCTACGCCGTGCGCCATGGCTACAACCCGCCGACGCCGTTCAACCTGCGCCTTGTGATCACCACCGGCCTTGCCGCCATCCTGCCGATGCTGACACCGGTCATCCTGCTCATCGGTATCGTCGACGGCTATTTCACGCCGACGGAGGCAGCCGCGATCGCCGTGCTCTACACGCTGTTCCTGGCGGTGGTGCTCTACCGCACCATCCCGCTCAGGGAATTGCCCGGCATCTTCATGGAAACGGCGCGCGTCTCCGGCACCATCCTGTTCATCGCCGCCACCGCCAAGCTCGGCGCATGGGTCTTCACCTATGACGGCCTGCCGGCGCAGGTCGCGACCTTCCTCAGCCATATCAGCAACGGGCCGACCACGACGCTGGTGCTGATCTTCCTGTTCCTGATCGTCGTTGGCATGTTCATGGATGCGATCGCCGCGATGTTCATCCTCATTCCGGTGCTGATGCCGCCGGCCGTCTCGATGGGGGTCGACCCTATGCACTTCCTCATCGTTATGGTCATCACGCTGACGCTCGGGCTCGTCACGCCGCCGGTAGGCGTCTGCCTCTTCGCAGTAGCGCAAGTGGCAAAAATGTCGATCGAGGATGTGGTGAAAGGCTCGCTTGCTCCGATGTCGGTGCTGGTCGCGGCAATCCTGGCGCTGGTGCTGTTCCCGGTGCTGACGCTCGGACCAATCCGCTTGCTCGGGCTTTACTAGACCGGTTATGACCATCGGCATGAAGAACGCAGTTGCCGCCAGATCGGATTTCCTTGTCGTCATGGGCATAGCCGGCACCGGCAAGACGGAAATCGCCAGCCGTCTTGCCGAAGCCCTAGCCTGCCAATGGATCGAGGCTGACAGGCTGCACAGTGCGGAAAATGTCGAACGCATGCGGCAGGGCATCGGCCTTACCGACGAGCAGCGCTGGCCATGGCTCGCCGCCATCTGCGATGCCGCCCTTGCAGAGCCGGGCCGCCCAGTGGTCATCGCCTGTTCGGCGCTGAGACGGCGCTATCGAGACTTCATGCGCGACCGGCTCGGCCCCGTCCGGTTCCTGTTTCTCGAAGGATCGGCAGCACTGATCGAGCAGAGGCTTGGAGCGCGCAAGAGCCACTTCGCCACCACCTCGCTGCTGGCGAGCCAACTTGCAACGCTGGAGCCGCCGACTGACGAGGAGAACCCAGTCCGTCTCGATATTGCACTGACGCCGGCCGAAATCGTTGCGCAGACCGTAGCCGTCTTGCGTGCCGAGTAGGTACTCGCGGACAATTAGGCGGCGGGTAGGTTCCGCGCCTGCCACGCGCTGCCCTCGCTACGCAGCCAGTCGAGGAAAAGCCGCACCTTCTTCTGCCGCAGATGGTCGCGCGGACAGACGATCCATTGCGTGATCAGCCGCACCTGCGGCGGCGCCTTGACGGGGCAGACCAGCCGCCCGCTCGCCAGTTCGCTTTCCATCATCAACGTGCTTTCCAGCGCGATGCCCATGCCGTCCACGGCTGCATCAATCGCCATATGGCTGCGGTCGAACAGCACACGGCGCCAGCGCTCCTTTGGGTCCACGCCGGCGAGTGAAAACCAGCGTCCCCATTGCGCCTGCGACTTCACCGAATGGATCAGCCGGTGGCTCGGCAGGTCGGCTGCATCCAGGCTACCCGCCGCCGCATAATGTGGCGCGCAGGCCGGCAAAAACTCCTCCTCCGCCACGCCTTCGACGAACAGGCCCGGCCAGCGCCCGTCGCCGTGACGGATCTCGACATCGACGAGTTCACGGTTGAAATCAGTCGGCTCGTTGGTGCCATCAAGCCTCATCTCGAGATCCGGATGATTGTCCAGAAACGAGCCGAGGCGAGGCAGCAGCCACTTGGCCGAAAATGTTGGTGTGGCGCGCACGGTCAGCGCAGTGATCGAGCGATAGCCGCGAATGGTGTTCGTCGCCTCGGCAATGCCTTCGATCTCGTCGGTGATGGTGGCGAAATAGCGCTCGCCCGCCTCAGTCAGCACGATGCCGCGGCCCATCTTGGTCATTAGCGTCACACCGAGCTGCACCTCCAGCGCCTGGATCTGCTGGCTGACCGCCGAGGGCGTGACGCTCAGCTCTTCCGCAGCCTTGGAAATACTGCCGGCGCGCGCGGCGGTATGAAACACCCAGATCGCTCTGATCGGTATCTGCATGATTGAACCGTTTAGCCTGACTAACGTTTTTTCAACGATAGCGGATTTTCGCTAATGTGATAGCTGAAGGTTTCGTGCCGCCGTTGAGGCCGGGACTAGCGGTAACAGTTGTGAGGTTCTCAAGCTCTCGTCCCCATTGACTATTGGCGAAGGCAGAACATGCAGTTCGTCGACCTTGGCAATTAGCGGTGACAATCGTGAAATCGTCATCCCGGGAACCGGAGTGAAGCGCAGGTTAGGCGCGGCCCGGTCCTGACGCTGATACATTCTGCACCGTTGCGTTCTTCTTTGAGGCTCCGGCATGGATCCCCGGGTCTCCGCCCTTCGCTTCGCTCGTGCTGCGACCCGAGGATGACGAGGTGGTGGGTGTCGCAGCCAATCGCAAACGTTGTTGCTGGCCAAAGACGCAACAGCCGCGAGCCAGCGTTGTCGATTAGCTAGAGCCAAACACGCAATTCGTCATCCTCGGGTCGCAGCACGAGCGAAGCGAAGGGCGTGGGTCGCTCTTGCGACGGGGATCCATGCCGGGACATCAATGAAGTTCACTGCGGTGCAGAACCATCCGGCATTATGGAGCAAATGCCACAACAGTTCGTCTGCCAATCGAACCATGATGAGAATCTGCCGATAACCGAGATTCAGCAGACGCCACCGATCTGAGGCTATCGCGTTGCTATTGCTGAAAATCACGCACATCAAAGTAGTGATGAAGACGCTTCACCAGGAATAGTGAGTGTCGATCCCGTTCGGAATTTGGTTCGGCTGAGCATTCATTCGCTGATGCCGTTAACGAAGCCGCTTTAGCTGAACAAACATTGCTTACCCGCACTAGATTCCGATCACCCGCACCTTGTATCAGCCTGGCCGTGAGGCCGCGTTGCCGATGAGCAAACATGAGTGGCGCAAGGGAACGGCCACGGTGGAATTAAGTTTTAAGTTGTCGGTTGACAACTTATGTGGTGGGAGATATCTGTGTGGCACGGAATAGGCATCCAAAGAAGGAGGTCGAGAATGTCCTGCAGGAGCTTGAGGTGCCCGCAGCCGACAGAGGATTGTCGCTGCGGGCAATACTGTCAGATGACAGTCAATTCGACACCACAGAATGCGGCGAGCCATGCCGCAAAGCTCCGGAGCAAGGCAATGGCCTGCACGAGCCCGCTAAAGAAGGAAAAGGAAGAAGACAATGGCTGAGCAGTTCGAGTTTGAGCTCGTTTTCGGTTTGCCGGAAGGCGAATACGATTCCTTTGATCTGTCGGATGCTGTCTTCGAAGCTGGTTTTGAAGATGCTGTCATCGGAACGGGCAACCCACGTCTTCTTGGCGTTGAACTCGAGGTCGAAGGCGATGATGCGGAGGCCATTATGGTTGCCGCAGCCAAGGCAATCATGAAAAATCTCCCTGCAGGCACGGAACTTCGAGAAGCACGGCCTGACTTGGTGAGCCAGGGAGAGGTTGCTGAGAAGCTTGGCGTTTCGAAGCAATCACTTCAGAAAAGAGAGATGCCTCTGCCGGTCATGGGTGGACTCTATCGTATCGACGAAGTCGAAGATCTTCTCGCCAGGGCGGAGAAGTCCGCAAAGCGGAAACCTCGCTTCAACATTAGCAACGTCAGAAAATGGTTTCTTGCTGGCCGTGCGGCTCGCCGTTTGAACGCTCGTATTGCCATGAAAACACTCGATGTTCACTCGCTTGAAGCTGTCGAACCCTGATAGACCTCGAACAGCAGTCGATTTCGCTCTCAAGGCCTTCATCGGCAATGAACTGCTACGCCATATCGAGCGATGTGAGCGGACGACCAGCGCGTCTCAGGATATCAAGAGCGAGATGCCTGTTGTTTCTGCCCTTGAGAAGCTCAGTCACGCGTTTATTGGCGGCATCGAGCGATGCCGCACCGCGCTTTGCAGGCGATTGAACTCGGGTGATAGGTCGGGTCATAGGATCTGATCACAGTCTCGAATGCTGTTCTCTGACCCTCGAGCGCTGCGATCTCAGCTCGCAGTTCCTGCACTTTTGCGGTGATTTCGGCCAGCCGCGCCTTCAACTCCGCGACAATAGCCGCCATTCGCAATACTCCAGTTTTCAGGTCCTAGAGTATCGCCGATGGCTTCAGGGGAATCTTGTGGCACTTGCTCCATAATGCCGGAACCATCGAAGATGAAGCTTGCGAAGTGGAGGAAAGATTTCCACCCAATTTCCACTCAACCCATTGTTTCCATTCACCCCACACATTTTTTCACGCCCAATCTTTCCCCACCCTCAAACCACTCCTCCATAATCCCCCCATCGCTCCTGCGGGACCGGGTCTGGAACCGGGATCAAGGGGGAGTGGCGGTGACCTCCCGCCCTGGTGTGGTAGCCAGGGACCCGAGGGCCCGACACAGGCCGGCGTGGAACGAGCACGGCGCAAATGCCACTGCCCAAAACCATGCGGAGAAGCCGCGGCGTCTTGTCCATGGAATGTACATGGAGCGGGCGTTGTGACCGGCCAACTTCGGGACAGGTTAGGAACGGTCCGCGCAGCGGACGAAAAGCCAACGATTTGGCTTTTCGAGTGACTAACGAGCGGGGCGCGGAAGTCGCGCCACGTACTAAACATTAGGAAGGCACGGCCAGGCGCCCCGCTTCCCAATCTTTGACAATGGCCAGACGGTGAAAACCGGGCGTGGCGATAGAGAAACTGCGCCTGCGTTTTCTCCCCCCTTGAGGGGGAGATGGCGCGAAGCGCCAGAGGGGGTCGTTTATGCCGTACTGAACGTCGAGCACTGCCGCAACGACCCCACCCGGCGGCTTGCCGTCGCCCTCCCCTCAAGGGGGAGGGAGACGCTGCGTCTCCACCCAGGTTCGTTCTGCTCGCACCTGCAACATTTTTAAGACGATATTCTCGCCTTTGCGAAATGCGCAAAAAACAGTCCTTTGCTTAAACGGCGGGCATTCCAGACGATATGGGCAAGGCTTCGCGACAGGCGCGGCCCTCCAATTCCGGCAACAGGTTTCAACAGGAATCCATCATGACCGCATTCGCAAAAACCCGGCTACGATTGTTCTCGCAAGCCATTTCCCGCCGTGCAGCTCTCGCGGCATTGCTCGCCGCCGGGGTCGCTTTCGTGAATATCGCCACGCCGTCGCCGTCCTTCGCCGAGGACAAGAAATCGATCAAAGTCGGCATCATCAGCGGTGAGGATGAGGACGTCTGGCGCGTCGTCACAGAACAGGCCGCCAAGAACGGCCTGACGATCGAGACGGTCGTATTCAACGATTACACCCAGCCCAACGAAGCGCTGGAACGCGGCGAGATCGACGCCAACGCCTTCCAGCATCAGCCCTATCTCGACAACCAGATCAAGACCCAGGGCTACCACATCGTTTCGGTCGGCTACACCGGCGTCTGGCCGATCGGCCTTTACTCCAAGAAGTTCACCAAGATCGCCGACCTTCCGGAGGGTGCGGTGATCGGCGTGCCGAACGATCCGTCCAACGAGGGCCGCGCGCTTCGCGTGCTGCAGAACGAGGGCGTTATCAAGCTCAAGGACGGCACCGGCATTCTGGCGACGATCGCCGACATCACCGAGAACCCGAAGAAGGTGAACATCAAGGAACTTGATGCCGGCATCGTCGGACGTTCGGTGGAAGACCTCGACGCCGCCGTGGTGAACACCGACTGGGCGCTGAAGAGCGGCCTTACGCCGGAAAACCGTATTGCCCAGGAGCCGGTCGCCGACAATCCCTACCGCAACTTCATCGCCGTGAAGGCCGGCAGCGAGAACGAGCCATGGGTCAAGGGGCTGGTTGCCTCGTATCAGAACGAGGCCGTGAAGGCCGAGTTCGACCGCGTCTACAAGGGCACCGGCATCAGCGCCTATTGACGCTTGCCGAAGCGCCTTTGTTCCAATCATGAGGCTGCCCGCGGCTCAGGCTGCGGGCAGTCTCGTTCTGCGTTTTGCAGCCAGATTCCCGGCTGTCGGGAAAGGAACCCGAAATGACCCAGCACTTTGCCATCACTGAGGCCGGTGATCTGCCGGCGAAGGGCGATCCGCCGGCGCCTGAGCAGGTCGTTCGCCTGGTCGACGTCAAACGCCGGTTCGGCATGACGCCGGCCATCGACGACATATCGCTCTCCGTCGGCAAGGGCGAGGTTCTGGGCATCATCGGCCGCAGCGGTGCCGGCAAGTCGACGCTGATCCGCTGCCTTAACGGTCTGGAACGCCCCGATTCCGGCCAGATATTTATCGAGGGCCGGGATATTGCCCAGCTTGGCGAGCGCGATCTACAGCCGCTGCGCCGTCGCATCGGCATGATCTTCCAGCATTTCAATCTTCTCTCGGCGAAAACCGTCGAGGACAATGTGGCGCTGCCGCTGAAGATAGAAGGGCGCTCCAAGGCCGAGCGTCGCAAGCGTGCCGCCGAGCTTCTCGAACTGGTCGGCCTTTCGGAGAAAACCAAAGCCTATCCGGCATCACTCTCCGGCGGCCAGAAGCAGCGCGTCGGCATTGCCCGCGCGCTCGCGGCACGGCCGGCTTTGCTCCTGTCGGACGAGGCGACTTCGGCGCTGGATCCCGAGACGACGCGGTCCATTCTAGCACTGCTCAAGGACATAAACCGGCAACTCGGACTGACCGTCCTGCTGGTCACGCATGAGATGGAAGTGGTCCGCAGCATTGCCGACCGCGTTGCGGTGATCGATGCCGGCCGGATTGTAGAGGAGGGGCCTGTCTGGTCGGTCTTTGCCGATCCGAAGTCGCACATCACTCAGAGCCTGCTCGGGGGCATCCGCCCGCAACTGCCGGCGGAGATTTCTGTGTTGCTGAAGCCGGCCGGCAAGGAAGCGATCTTGCGGATCGATGTTGCCGGGGAGGCGGCGCGAAGCCCGCTGCTTTCCGATCTGGCCGCCGCGGTACCGGGTTCTTTCCGGCTGATCCATGGCGGCGTCGATCATGTCCAGCGCCAGCCAGTGGCGAGCCTGTTTCTCGGCGTGCCCGCGATCGAGGCTGATCATGTCGCCAAAATTGTCGAATTCCTGAAGACCCGCAATGCCCGGGTGGAGGTGCTTGGTTATGTCACCGGTAATGATTGATCTACTGCTTCGCTCGCTGTGGGAGACGGTGTTGATGACCGCCGCTTCCGGTGTCATCTCGCTCGTCGTCGGCCTGCCACTGGGCCTGGCTCTTGTCGCCACAGACCGTGGCGGCATTGCCGAGAACTTGTGGGTCAACCGCGTCCTTGGAACGGTCATCAATGGTTTCCGATCCGTGCCGTTCATCATCCTGCTCGTGGCGCTGATACCGGTCACAAGGCTGATTGTCGGCACTTCGATCGGCACCTGGGCGGCGATCGTACCGCTCTCCATTGCCGCAACGCCGTACTATGCCCGCATCGCCGAAGTGTCGCTGCGTGAGGTCGATCGCGGGTTGATCGAGGCGGCGCGCGCCATGGGCGGCAACCGCTGGACCATCATCCGTGAAGTGCTGGTGCCGGAAGCGCTTCCGGGCATTGTCGCTGGTTTTACGGTAACCTTGGTGACGCTCGTCGGGGCATCAGCCATGGCCGGCGCGATCGGCGCCGGAGGATTGGGCGACCTCGCCATCCGCTACGGCTATCAGCGCTTCGAGACGAATATCATGATCGCGGTCGTGGTCGTGCTGATCGTCATGGTCTGCGCCATCCAGTGGGTCGGCGACCGCCTGGTCGCCTATCTCGACCACAAGGCGTGAGGCCAATCAGCGAAATGCATCAGGAATCTTGAGCCGATTGCGGCGGCCATCGGAACTCAGACGCCTGTCGCAGGTGCTGGCGCAGCATCGCTTCTGCCCATTCCATGTCGCCCGCCTCCACCGCGTCGAGAATGGCCAGATGCTCACGGCAGGATTGCTCGATGCGTTCGACCGGAAGCTCGAGGAATACGCCCGATTCGTGCATGCGCCGGAGATTGTTCTGCTGCCGCACGGCGTCCACCAGGAACCGGTTTCCCGAACAGGCGGCCAGGCTTTCGTGGAACGACGCATTCACGCGAAACCACTCGTCGCCGCCTGTGCTGGCCTGAGGGTCCTTCAGGATGCGCTCATGCGCACGGCGGACCTGTCCCAGATGTTCGGGGTCGGCATTGAACGCCGGCGCCCGCAATGCAGCGCACTCGACGACGATGCGAAATTCGTAGCTCTCGCGATAAGCCTGGTCGCCGACCAGCGAGTCGACGAAGCGCCAGCCATGCCCGGGTAGGCGCTGCGCCAGTCCCTCTGCTGCAAAACGCATCAGCAGCTTGCGCACGATGCCTCGCGAAACGCCATAGCGCGGCATCAGTTCGGCTTCTGACACATCTTGCGGAAGCTCCCCCGATGCCCGCTCGCGCATCATTTGTCGATACAAAACTTCAATCGGCGAACTCGGCAGCAGCTCGTGGATATCTATGCCCGAGATGTCCAAGGCGATGCGAAGCCCACGCTTTTCCGTCGGCTGCAGCACGCCTTTTTCCACCAGCATGTCGAGCGCGGCACTGATCGGAGACCGCGACACGCCGAAAGCGCGGGCGAGTTCCGGCGCCGAGATCCGGGTGCCGATGCCCAGCTCGAAATCGCGGATTCGCTCAAGGATACGCCGCGCCAGATCGATCTGAAGCGGGCTCGGGCCTTCCGCGTGTTCGTGCTCATCACTCGTTGTCTCGTCCATGAGGTCTCCCGTGCGAAGCGCATTATAGACGTAACACAACGCAACGCGAACCCCTAAAACCATGTGAATTTGTGCTTTTCATTTAATCAAAATGCACTATGCTAATTTGAAACGCGACTGCCGAGGCTTTATTTGATGACTGACATTGCCCCTTTCCCTCTCGTTGAAGTCCGGGGAACGCCAAGCGAGCGCGGGCGTATGTATGGCGAAGAGGCGCGTGAGCGCGTCAGGCTTTCCGCCAGCCTCTACGAGGAGCAATTGCGTCGGCTCGGTTTCAGCTCTGAAGACGTATCCCGGCTCGTCACGATATTCCTGCCGAACATCAAGGAATGGGCGCCCGATCTGGTTGAGGAAATGGAGGGAATTGCAGCCGGCGCGGCTGTCGATCTCACCTCCGTCGTGCTCGTCAATGCGCGAACAGAGGTGCTTCAACTGGCGCGCCGTGAAAAAGGCGTCGGCGACGACGAGCCGGATGGCTGTACCGGCGCTGTCATCCTGCCTGAAGCGACACGGGATGGCGCACTCATCCATGGCCAGAACTGGGACTGGAAGGCCGAATGCGCCGACACCTCGATCGTGCTGAGAATCCTGCGCGACGACGGCCCCGATGTCCTGACCTTCACGGAAGCCGGCGGCCTGGCGCGCAGCGGCTTCAATTCGGCCGGCATAACGGTAACGGCCAACTATCTCGAATCCGATCGTGACTATCGCGAAATTGGCATCCCCTTGCCGTTCATCCGCCGGCGTGCGTTGGAGGCGCAGCATTTCGCCCTGGCGCTTCGCGTCGTCGCGATTACGCCGAAATCCGGCTCGAACAACATGATGGTCAGCACGGCCGAAGGCTATGCGGTTGATCTGGAATGTGCGCCGGACGAGGCTTTTCCGATCTATCCCAAGAACGGGATGATCGTGCACGCCAATCACTGGCAAAGCCAGGTGGCGCTTGCGAAGCTCAAGGAGACGGGTCTAGCCAGCGTGCCGGACAGTCTTTATCGCGATCACCGCATCGAAAAACTTCTATCTGCGCGCAACGGCGACATCGTCGCAGATGATTTGAAGAACGCGCTGTTCGACGATTTTGCAGCACCCTTTTGCGTGTGCCGTGCGCCGATGAAGAAGGAGGGCGGCAACCTCTCCGCCACCGTTGCGATGATCGTCTGCGAGCCTGCGAAAGGCATGATGGAAATTGCACCGCTGCCGGCAATCAATCGTGCATTCACCGGCTATGATTTGAAGATGGATGAAGCGCTGCTCGTCAGGCTTTCCAGCACAAGTGGTCTTGCAAATGGCGTCGCCGCCAAACACGGGGAGAAACGATGGTCCGCTTCCTCCTGAGCCGGATCGCTACGGCGATCCCGACCCTGCTGATCGTGTCGATCACGGTATTTGCTCTCATACGGCTTATTCCGGGTGACCCCGCGACATTGATGCTGGGTGATCTCGCGCAACCGGGACAGGTCGAGGCATTGCGCCGTCAGATGAGCCTCGATCAGCCCGTTGTCGTTCAATATCTGATCTGGCTCGGCAATGTCGTTTCGGGCGACTTCGGCCAGTCGATCTCTACGCACCAGGCAGTCCTGCCGCTTATTCTTGAGCGCTTTTCCGTGTCGGCAACGATCGTTCTTCTTGCCGTCTTTCTAGCTTCGCTGATCGCTGTACCTGCGGGCATGTTCGCCGCCTGGCGGCAGGACCGTTTCAGTGACATCGCGGTCATCGCGACATCGACGCTGCTCTTGTCGATCCCGAGTTTCTGGCTCGGCCTCATGATGCTCATGGTATTCGGGCTCTGGCTGGGTTGGCTGCCTGTGGTCGGTTATGTTCCCTTCGGGCGCGACTTCACCGGCGCGCTGCTCTACACCATCATGCCCGTTGCCACGCTGGTCATGGTTGAATCCGGCTCGATCGCCCGCATGGCCCGAGCAAGCACGATCGAAGTTGCGCGGCTGGACTACATCACCCATGCACGCGCCAAGGGCCTGTCGGAACCAGCCGTCATGTGGCGGCACGCCTTCAAGAACGCCTTTGCGCCGACATGGACTCTTATTGGCCTTATTCTGGGCAGCCTGCTCGCCAATATTGCCGTCATCGAAACCGTCTTCACCATACCCGGTCTCGGACGGCTGCTGGTCGATGGAATCTATGCCCGAGACTATCCCGTCGTGCAGGGCTGCATGCTGTTCATCGCCTTCATCTATGTTGTGGTCAATCTGGCCGTCGATCTCGTCTATCCGCTTCTTGATCCGAGGGTCACGACATGATCGCTCGCGTTATGAAACAGCCGCGGATGCGCTTCAACGGTCTGGTCGGCGGCATCGTCGTAGCGCTGCTTCTGTTCGTCGCGATCGCCGGGCCCTGGTTTGCACCTTACGATCCGCTCAAGCTTGACCTTCTGTCGCGCCTAAAGGGGCCGTCGCCGGCCCATCTGCTAGGTGCCGATGAATTCGGGCGCGATGTCCTAAGCCGGCTAATTTATGGTGCGCGCACCAGCGCCTGGATCGCATTCTCCACTGTCGCCTTTGCCATTTTCTTCGGCGTGATCGTTGGCGTCATCGCCGGGTTTTTGCGGGGCTGGATCGATCGCATTTTGATGACGTTCAATGATGCGCTGCTGGCGTTTCCCGGCCTGCTCCTGGCACTGGGCTTCATGGCGGTGTTCGGCGCGAGCCGCAACGGTATCATCATAGCACTCGGTCTTGCCTATCTGCCGGTGGTGGTGCGCGTCGTTCGCGGCGCGGTGCTATCCATTCGCGAGCGGGAATTCGTTGAGGCATCGCGCGTCATGGGCAATAGAGAGATCATCACGATGGCGCGGCATGTCTTACCCAATTGCGTGGCACCCATTACCGTCTTGGCGACCACCATGTTCGGCTGGATCATTCTTTCGGAAAGCGCATTAAGCTTCCTTGGCCTGGGCGTGCCGCCGCCGGCGCCGAGTTGGGGCAACATGCTGGCAACGGCGCGGCCTTATATCAGCCAGTCGCCGCATCTCATCATCCTGCCCGGCCTGTGCATCTCGATCACGCTTCTCGGCGTAAACATGCTGGGCGACGCAATCCGCGACCGCCTTGACCCTAAGATGCAGAGCTGACCATGACACCGCAATCAGACGTGCCGTCGCCGATCCTCGCCGTCGACAATCTCTCGGTACAAATCGGCCCGGACGGAGGCAAGGTTGTTGACGGCTTGAGTTTCTCGATCGCGCCCGGCGATATGCTGGCTCTGGTCGGTGAATCTGGTTCGGGTAAGACAATGGCCGCGCGCGCCGTTCTTGGATTGCTCCCGCCACCGCTAATAGTGACGCCGGACAGCAGCATCCGCTTTCGCGATACGGAGCTTCCACGCCTGCCACCAGCGGCCATGCGCAAGATACGCGGCGCGCGGATCGGCATGGTATTCCAGGAACCGATGGTCTCCCTCAATCCATCGATGACCGTCGGCGACCAGATGGCGGAGGGCCTACTTCTGCACCACCGGCTTGGGAAGGCCGAAATTAGGGATCGTTGCCTGGCGATGCTGGAACGCATCCGAATTCATGAGCCGGCGAAATGCCTGGCGGCTTTCCCGCATGAGTTCTCCGGCGGCATGCGTCAGCGCATCATGCTGGCCTCGGTGATGCTGCTGAAGCCTGATCTTCTGATCGCCGACGAGCCCACGACGGCGCTCGACACGCTGGTTCAGCGCGATGTGCTCAACCTGATGGTAGAGCTGACGACCGAGAACCAGACCAGCGTCCTGCTCATCAGTCATGATCTCGGCATGGTGTCTCATTACGTCCGCAACGTCGTGGTTATGCACAAGGGCGTTGCCGTCGAGCAGGGTGAAAGCACGCAAGTGCTGCATGGCCCGAAACACGAGTATACGAAGCGCCTTGTCGATGCCCTGCCACGCCGTTCCGCTGGCGGTGCTCGCGCGGATCACGCAGGCGAGCCATTGATCGAACTCAGGAATATCGTCATCGATTATCCAGGCCGTGACGGGCTTTTCAAGAAGACAGAAGGCAAGCGCGCGGTGCATGGGGTGGACCTGACGATAGGAAAGGGCGAGACGCTGGCGCTGGTCGGCGCATCGGGTTCCGGCAAGACCACGCTTGGCCGCGCGATCGTCGGTCTCGTGCAGCCTTCCAGTGGGACGATAGAATTTCGCGGTCAATCGCTGCTCGATCAAGGTGCAGCCGCCCAGCGCCGCGAGATGCAGATCATCTTCCAGGATCCATACTCCTCGCTCGATCCGCGCCAGCGCGTCGAGGATATCGTCGGTGAACCCTTGAAGCTGGACCCGACGTTGGATCGCCGCCAGCGAGCCGAGCGTGTGAAGGAGGTCTTCTCCGAAGTCGGTCTCGGGCCGGAGTTCGCGCGTCGCCTGCCGCACCAGCTTTCCGGCGGCCAGCGCCAGCGCGTCGCCATTGCGCGGGCGATCGTGAGGCGGCCCGCTTTCGTCGTCGCGGACGAACCTGTCTCGGCTCTCGATATGACGGTTCAGAAGCAGATCCTGAAGCTGATCCGCGGCTTGCAGGAGCGTCACGGCTTTGCCTGCCTGTTCGTCTCGCACGATCTCGGCGCCGTGGAGCAGGTCGCCGACCGCGTCGCCGTCATGGAGAATGGGCGCATCGTCGAGATCGGCCGCCGCGATGAAGTCTTCGACGATCCGAAGCACGAGTATACGAAGCGGCTTCTGGATGCGGCGATGCTGCTCGACCGGAAATTTGTGGGTGTGGATGTAGTCGCCCAGCACCGCCATCCAGGTGATCGGCACCGCGCCGGTGGCGACCATGCGGCGCACGGCCATGTCATGCGCCTCAGCGTGACACCGCCCGAGGCGTCGGTGACGATGAAGACGTCATAGCCCTCGGCCAGCGCCTGGATCGCCGGCATGGCCAGGCAGATCTCGGTATAGAGCGCCGCCGGGACGAGTTGCTTGCGGCCGCTCTTCTTGACGATGTCGGTGACGTTCGGATCTTCCCAGGTGTTGATGAAGGTGCGGTTGATCACCTTCTGGTCCGGAACGGGTGCTGTCACGTTGTTTTACTAAAGCCAGGCGAAGGCCTTGCGGTTGAAATCAAGCCACCGCGCCGGTCACAGCCCTCCACAGCGCCATTGCGCGGATACGATGAATGTGGGTGGTGAGGGCGGAGTGCCTGTGGTGGGACGGGACGAAAAGATTTCTAATTGCCGAAAAGACGGAGATGAACCGTTGCAGTCCGCCGGCGGATCGAAAGCCTTGCATCAACCGTTCTCGTTTTCGAAGCGGTAAGTCGTGCCGATCCTGTCCCAGTTGCTGAAGGCCGAAATGGCCGAGCGCGAGGTTCGCTCCATAGCCTATCACATGAAGGCTGCCCGCTTCCCTGCCTACAAGGATCTCTCCGGCTTCAACTTCGCCGCCAGCGAGATCAATGAAGCAACCGTGCGTCAATTACACCGATGCGAGTTCATGGACTGAGTACAGAACATCGTGCTCGTCGGCGGGCCGGGCACAGGAAAAACACATGTCGCGACCGCCCTTGGTGTCCAAGCGATCGAGCACCATCGCCGAAAGGTCCGCTTCTTCTCCACGATCGAATTGGTCAACGCGCTCGAGCAAGAGAAGGCTAAGGGCAAGGCGGGGCAAATCGCAGAGACCTTGGTCCGCCTCGATCTGTTGATCCTGGACGAGCTTGGATATCTGCCGTTCAGCGCCTCAGGCGGAGCGCTGCTCTTCCACCTGCTCAGCAAGCTCTACGAGCGGACCAGCGTCGTTATCACCACAAACCTCAGCTTCAGCGAATGGGCAACGGTCTTCGGCGACGCTAAGATGACGACCGCGCTGCTCGACCGCCTGACCCACCGTTGTCATATCCTGGAAACCGGGAACGACAGCTTCCGCTTCAAAGCCAGTTCGGCCGCCGCAGCCCAAAAGAGAGGAGAAAAAGCCAATCCCTTGACCAAACCCTGATCAGAAAACCATACTCAGAGGTGGCTCACTTCTCGGTGGAAAAACCGGCTCAGTTCCGAGTGGAAACCAACAGGGAGACGTTAAAGCGAGGCGGCGGATCGAAATTCGCGTCAGGAAACGTTCCGAGCCGGAAACACAACCGGTAACGACCGAACTTTGAGCCACCTACGGTCGACCCAATAGGAGAGTTGCGCATCTGCAATGTTCACGTTTCGTGCGCCGAAAGTCGCATAAGATGCACGAGGGAACCATCACAAAGTAGAGGCGAGTCCATTTTTGATCGCCATTCCGACTAAATATCAGGTGACGTCCCGGGACGTGGTGTAGCTGGTAGCGCGGTGGTCATCGGCGCTTTCCGGTAGGGTCTGGTTGTCGACACCAACCCGTTCCTGGAAGGACCACCGATGACCGACGACATGATGAACCTGCGCACGCTCGTGGAGAAGAGCGCGGATGCCGATCTTTTGCGTGAGATGATCGGCTTCGCGGCCGAGCGGCTGATGGAGATGGAGGTGGGTGCCGCGACCGGCGCTGCCTATGGCGAGAAGAATCCGCTCTGGACAGCGCAGCACAACGGCTACCGCGACCGGGACTGGGAGACACGGGCGGGGACCGTCGAGCTGCGCATCCCGAAGCTCAGCAAAGGCTCTTACTTCCCAGGCTTTCTCGAGCCGCGCCGCATGGCCGAGAAGGCGCTGACGGCCGTCATCCAGGAGGCCTATGTCCAGGGGATATCGACGCGCTCGGTCGACGACCTGGTCAAGGCGATGGGCATGTCGGGGATATCGAAGAGCCAGGTCTCGCGGCTCTGCGAGGAGATCGACGGCAAGGTGAAGGCTTTCCTCGAACGGCCGATCGAGGGCGACTGGCCGTATCTGTGGATCGACGCCCCCTACCTGAAGGTCCGCCGGGGCGGACGCATCGTCTCCGTTGCCGTCATCGTCGCCGTAGGCGTCAACACCGACGGCCGCCGCGAGGTGCTGGGCATGGAGATCGGCACCTCCGAGGCAGAGCCGATCTGGACGGAGTTCCTGCGCAAGCTCACCAGACGCGGCCTGCGCGGCGTGAAGCTGGTTGTCTCCGATGCACACGAGGGACTGAAAGCGGCCGTCACAAAGGTTCTCTCGGCCACATGGCAGCGCTGCCGCGTCCACTTCATGAGGAACGTGCTGGCGCATGCCGGCAAGAGCGGGCGCCGCGTCGTCTCGGCCTTCATCGCCACCGCCTTCGTCCAGGAGACGCCCGAGGCAGCCAGCGCCCAGTGGCGCGCCGTGGCTGATCAGATCCGGCCGAAGGTCCCGAAGCTCGCCGCCATCCTCGACGACGCCGAACCCGATGTGCTCGCCTACATGACCTTCCCGAAGGAGCATCGGGCAAAGCTGCATTCGACGGATGAGATCGACAAGCGCTTTCTTTCCGGTTGTGATATCATTTCCTAGCGTGGGCGACCTCGTGGCGAAGCGCGGCGCACCGGTTGAAAGCG
>NZ_FPBI01000043.1:0-24231 GCF_900116595.1 Mesorhizobium sp. YR577
TGCAGCCATTTCGCTGCAAGTTCGATGAAGAGTATGTTGAGCGGCGGAACCGCAATAAGTCCGGTCCAGATGCCGTGGACGCGTTTGCTACGAACACTGGACAGCTGGTCGAATCCGGTTCGCCCGATCAGGCGCTCCAAGCCCTCTCTGCCTTTCACGGAAGCCAGCCCCGGACCGATGGAAGGACGACCGCCCGCCGACCATCCGCCGCCGGAGGCGATGTAGACATCGTGCGGCGTCGACAGGAGATATTCGAGTTGAAGCTTCTGGAACCACGGAGCAATCACGCCCGGCAGTGTTCTTCCGCCGGCCAGTTCAAGCAATTCTCCCCAGACCTTGTTACCGGCCGCCCAGCAACAATCGTCGACGGTGGACTGGACCTCTATATAGGTCGTGACCGGAGCAGCGCCTGCCACGCATGACGTGACTCGCTCCAGATGCTCATCGAAAAATGCGATGAATGCAGCCGCCTTATCGCTAGCGTCCAAAACCTCACCCCACATGCGCATGTGTTCGCGAAAATCGCCAATGGCTCCCTTGGCAGCCGGTTGGCCGGCAGAAGCGTTGCTGGACAGGTCACTGAAGATGACCGGGATTCCGATGCTTTCCAGACGTTCGACCAGGAGATCATCGCCACCCTCTGGGGTCATGTAGAAATTGGCGACAACCAGATCCGGCGAGAGGCTGACCAGTCCCTCCAGCGAAACCGTATCCGGCGTCTGCTTGCCGACCTCTTGAATCCTATGCCCTTCCTCGATCCGCTCTTTGAGAAATTGGCTGTCGATACGGTCGGCTGCGGCCCAGCCCACGACCAGCGATGCAGGATCGGGATGCAGCATCGCCATACTGATGATATCGCGTGCCTCAAGCAGGACGATCCGTTTCGGCGTGCCCGGCAGCTGAATTTTCCGGCCGGCCATGTCGGTGATCGTCAGAGGTTCGGAAGAGCGCGCTGGCTGAAGGGCGCCAAGCCCTCCCAGCAGGAGAGCTCCGCAAAAGGTGCGCCGGTCGAGCGTGACGCCGCTCACCATTTATATCGGAGTCCCGCCAGGACCTGCCGGCCATTGCCGTACTGGCAATAGATATTCGAGCTGCAGCTGGAATAATAATCCTTGTCAAAGAGGTTGGTGACGTTCAGCGTTCCCTCTAGACCTTTCAGACTCGGGTTTTTTGCACCGAAGTCGTAGCGCAAGGCGGCATCGACCAGCGTGTAGCCGTCCGCTTTTATGGTGTTGGCGTTGTCCGCGTAGCTGGAGCCGACGAAGCGGACACCACCACCAAGCGTCAGCCCTTCCAGAGCTCCGCTATAGAAACTGTAATTCGTCCAGACCGATCCGTAATAATCCGGCACGGCCTGTGGCCGGTTGCCGGCATTGTCGGCAATCGCCGTTTCCGTGACCTTCGTGTCGAGCAGGGTGAGTGCCGCGATCAATTCGAGGTTGCTTGTCAGGCTTCCCCTGGCTTCGAATTCCAGGCCGCGCGAGTGGATTTCTCCCTCCTGCACGTTGAAGCCAAGAGTGTCGGGCACCAGCGCATCCTGCTGCCGGATGTCGAATGCAGACACGGTGAACAGCGCATCAAGTCCCGACGGCTGGTACTTCAGACCGACCTCATATTGCTGGGCTTTGCTCGGCACGAACGGGTTGCCTGAAGAGTCGACGCCGATCGTTGGTTCGAAGGACGTAGAATAGCTCGCATAGGGCGCAAAGCCATTCTCGAACAGATAGAGTACTCCGGCCCTGTAGCTTGTCGCCTCGCTCGACTGATGGGCCGACACTCCCGCCAGGCGGTTATCGCTATCCTGCTGCGTCCAGTCGTGGCGAACGCCCAGCACGGCCCGGAAGCCCCCGAAGCTCAGCTGATCCTGGAGATAGACGCCTGTCTGCCGGAGCTTCTGCCCGCTGTCGATGATTGTCATTAGAGGCCCGATGGGCTGGCCATAGATGGAATCGAGTACATTGAGCGACGGCGCTCCTCCATAGAGATATTGCCAGTTGCTCGTGGAGTTCTGGTTATCGATACCGGCAAGTACCGTGTGCTGGACTGCCCCGGTGTCGAAGTTGAACTCAGCCTGATTGTCGGCAGATACCCCGCCAACATCTTCGATCGAGCGCAAGGCGTGACGTGGGATATTCCCGTCTTCAGCGAGCGGACCTGCCATCTGCAGAGAGCTGAAATCCGTGTCTACGTGGGAATAGCGGAGGTTGGATCGAATAGCGACGTTGTCGTTGAAGCGATGTTCGAACCGATAGCCGACGCCATACTGTTCCCGCTCGAAAGAATCGAAGGACGGGTCGCCGATATTGAGTTTCCGGTTCAGATACGGGCGGTAGCTCTCAGGCGCCAGGAAACGCGGATAGAGCGAGTTGAAGTATCCGCCTTCCGGGTCGTTCTGATAATAGCCCGAGATCGTCAGCGTGGTGTCGGCGTCAGGTAGCCAGCTTATCGACGGTGCGATGCCAAAGCGCTTTTCATTCACATCTTCATACCGCGTGCCGGATAGCCGGCCCACGGCGCTGACACCGTATTGCAGGCTCCCATCCTCCGTCAGGGCTCCACGCGAGGTCAGTCCACTCTGCAGGCGACCATCGGTGCCTCCCTCGACGCGGATATCGTTGAACGGCTGCGCCGACGGCGCGCGGCTGACCTGGTTGACCAGACCACCGGGGCTCATCTGCCCGTAAAGGAGTGCTGACGGTCCCTTCAGGACATCAATGCGATCGAAAAGATAGGGATCGATCGAAGGTTGGGCGAATGCCTGGCCGCGGGGCAGTTTCAGCCCGTCGAGATAGTTCACGTAGCTGGTCGTCGTTCCAAAGGATCCGAAGCCTCGCAGAAATATTGAATCGTAGCGAGTATTGGAATCCCGATCGGACAGTACACCGGCCGTATAACGAAGCGCTTCGCTGACAGTCTGCGGACTTTGCTCATCGAGCTGCTTGCGCGTAATCGTCGTTACCGACTGCGGCGTCTCCACCACCGGTGTCCCGGTCTTCGTGGCGGATCTCGTGCTTTTGAGCAGGGCGTGATCGCTTGGGCTGGTTGGCGCGGCCCCTTCTCCTTCGACGACGATCGCATTCAATTGTGTTGTCGCTTCCTGCGCGACAGCCATTCCTGACAAAGTAACAAGGCTCGTGCTTCCCAGAAGCACGATATTCCACACTGCAATCTTCATCCCCGCGACCTAGCCCCTTCCGACAATCTGGTTCGCAGGTGAGCTAACAAAACGGGACGATATCGTCCAGTTTTATTTGCTGATAGTCGTACTCATGTTTTATGTGTGGCACACCGGTAACAGAACGGTTGCGTTTGGTTTTCTTCCGAGGGTAGAATCGTGCCCATCGGATGAACCGTCCGGCAGATCACCAACCGTCAAAAGGCAGGAAGATGGCCTCGCAGCAATCAGCACCAGGGGGATCGAAAGAATCCAAATCGTCCGGCCGGCCACCTAACGCCGAACGAACGAAAGGCGGGCGCCCGTCCAAGCAGGCCGTTAAAGAGCTCAATCGGCGAATTCTTGATACGGCGGCTGGCCTCTTCGCATCACAAGGGTTCGCGGCAACCTCGATGGAGCAGGTGGCCGCCGCTTGTGGTGCCGGCAAAGATACTATTTACCGTCGCTATCCGTCCAAGACAGCTCTGTTCAAGGCGCTGATGGATGGCTTGCAGTCACAGGTGCTCGGTGAACTGGATGAAATCATGAGCGCCGGCGGAACATCGTCGCAACGGCTTCGACGCTTCGCGAGAACGCTGCTTTCAATCAATCTGCGGCCACAAATGATTGCTCTCAATCGGGTCACGTTGGGAGAGGCTGTGGCATTTGGGGGCGTACAACCGACGCCGGCAACCCAGGATCCAATCATGATCCGCTTCACTGTTTTGGTGAAGCAGGCCCAAGCGGACGGTGCCGTAGTGATAGGAGATCCGCTCTTCCTTGCGGAGCAGCTTCTTTACGCCACCTCTATCAAACCGCTTATTTCGACCATGCTGGGGGAGTGCCGCTTTTCCGATCTCGCAGAAGAAGCGCGCTATTTTGATCAAGCGCTGGAGTTATTTCTGCAGGGTGCCGCGCCGCGCAACGCGGAACCGTCTTGATTTCGTTCAGCTCGCCCAGAGAACCCAGTCTGCATGGTGTTGCCCGGATCAATCCTTTGTCCATTGCAAGGAGGTCTCAGGCGTGGCTGCCCATACTAATTATGACGTCGACTAATTTCTCTCGCTGCGGATTCCTTGCGCCGCCCCGCCGCCAAAAAACGACATATTCATAGGTCGCCGGGGGATGAAAGGGCACGACTTTCAAGTTGAACAGCGCGCACTGTCGAGCGATGAATTCGTTCGCGATTGAAATTCCCAAACCTTCTGCCACATACCCAGCAACAAAACCGACGGCGTCGGTCCTAACCTTTATGACCGGGTTGCGTCCTTCGTATAGCAATGCGTTCAAGCCGGTTTGATGAGATGCGAACTCCCGTTCCAAAACTATCAGACGTTCCCCCGAGAGATCATCGACGGTGACCTTGTCCTTGTCCGCCAATGGGTGCTCCGAGGGAACGAGACAGACACTCTTGCTCATTGCAATTGTACGCCACTCAAAAAACCGGTCATCGAGAGGCAGTCGCGAAATCCCGATGTCGGCCTCCTGCGTCAATATGCTCTGCGCGATCTGATCGTACCCCTGAGCGCGGACATAGAAGTCCGTCAGAGGTTCTGTTTGGTCGAGTTGCTTGATCAGCTTGGGAACAAATGACAGGCAAACCAGATGAGGCGCCGCGATCGTCATACTGTCCCGCACGGTACCGAAGGATCCAGTTATCTCGTTCTCTATTCGAATCAACGTTTCAAAATAGCGGTCGATCTTGTTGTAGATTTCAATCGCGCGCGTTGTGGGAATGAGGCCACGCCGATCCCTTACAAACAGCTTTTCGCCCACCATTTCCTCGAACAGTTTCAGCTGCTGGCTGACGGCCGATTGCGTGATTCCCAAGGCTTTTGCGGCACGGCGCGTCGAGCCACATCTTATGATTTCCCGAAACGCTCTGGCCCGTCTGAAGCCGAGCCCGGCACTATCATCCAATTCGTTCATCATCTTCTCCGCAAAGGGCATTCGCCTTGGGCCGCTGCTTCAAATGTCTATATTAGCCAACCTAATAGGGCAGCACGAAAACTTAATAAATTGACGGTCCGAGCCGATTTTCTAATCCTTGGTCGGCAAGCAATTCGATGAGGTCATGGTCGGGACGCCGCAGGGGGACATAGCGCCTCCCTTTGACGTTCAAGGCGCTCGGCGATGAGCCGAGGACGGCCTCGTAAAAGAAAAGGGGAACCCTGAATGAAATTACCGACCTGTCTTCGATCCACTGGCATCCATACAGCGGCTACGGTGTTGGCACTTTTCACCGCGACCACATTGCCGGCCGCAGCGCAGGAGCTGCGTGTAGCGACGTCATACAAGCTGATGACGCTCGATCCTCACTATTCAACATTGAACGAGAACAGCTCGTTGCTTTCACATATCTACGAGCGGCTCGTCTACCAGGACGAGCACCTGAACCTGCAACCCGGCCTGGCCACCTCGTGGCGGCGCGTGTCGGACACAAGCTGGGAGTTCAAGCTTCGGGAAAATGTACGCTTCCACGACGGATCGCCCTTCACTTCCGACGACGTCGTGTACACGATCGAGCGCATCCGCAATTTTCTCAAACCGCCCAGCGGCGGCTTCCAGGCCTACACCAAGGGAATTGCCTCCGTCTCCGCTCCAGATCCCTTGACCGTCATCATTGACACCGATGGAAGTCAACCGACGCTACCGCTGGCGCTTTCGGCGATCTTCATCATGCATCACGACGCGGGTGGCTTTGCGACGACCGAGACTCTCAATGCCGGTACCGCGCTTGTCGGCACCGGGCCTTACAAATTCAAAAGCTGGCGTTCCGGCGAGATTCTGGAGCTTACCAGAAACGATGATTACTGGGGCGCTCGCCCGTCCTGGTCGGAAGTCACATTTCGCATAGTCGAAAGCCCCGCGGCCCGTGTGGCAGCTCTCTCCACGGGAGACGTCGATATCGCGGATTTCCTGCCCGCACGCGACGTCGAAGCCCTCAATCAGCGCGGCGCCAAGGTGGAAAGCGTGCCCGCCGCGCGGCTGAATTTCCTTCAGTTCGAGCTTGCAAAGGAAGCTGCTCCGGGCGTTACCGACAAATCGGGAAAGGTTATCCCGAACCCGTTTCGCGATCCAAAAGTCCGTCACGCCCTTTCGATGGCGATCGATCGTGGGATTCTCGTGGAGAAGATCCTATCGGGCTTTGGCACGGCCGCATCCCAGTTCTTCCCCAACGGACTTTCGGGTACATCGCCAAATTTGACGGCACAACCGCCGCGCTACGACGAGGCAAAGGCGCTGTTGGCTGAGGCCGGCTTCCCCGACGGTTTCAAACTGGTCCTCAGCGGGCCGACGGGCCGCTATCCCGGTGATGGAGAAACATTGCAGGCTGTCGCGCAGAGTTGGGCGCGCATCGGGGTCGCCGTGCAGCCGGTCGCGGTCCCGTTCTCGGTGTTCAACACCAAGCGGGGAGCCGGAGAATATGGCGTCTGGTACGGGGGCTGTTCGGGCGAGTCGGTGGATGTGTGTCTGGAGGCGGTCCTGGCTTCACCCGATGCCGAAAGCGGAGCGGGAGCGCTGAACTACGGCCAGTACAGGAACCCTGCATTCGACAAGATGTTCGAGAAGGCGCGAGCCCTGGACGTCGGCCCCGCCCGCGATAAAGCCTTCGCCGACGTGACGGAGTTCGTGATGCAGGATCAACCGATCGCGCCGCTCTATCACTTCCACCACATTTCTGGTTACGGCGAACGAGTCGGCTCCTACGTCATGCATCCGCGCGGCTGGACCACAGCGATGCAAGCCTTGCCGGCTGCGAAGTAAGAACATGGCTTTGCTGACAACGATCTCGGGAAGGCTATCTCAAGCCTTCCTGCTCCTCCTCGTCATGTCGCTGATCGGGTTTATCGGCATTCATAGCGTCGGGAACCCGGTCTACAACGTCGTCAACATTGAAACCGCAACGCCCGAAGACATAAGGCGCGCAACCGAACTTCTCGGCCTCGATCAGCCCTTGTGGCGCCAGTATTTGGTTTTCGTCCAGAATCTCGCCACCGGCAGTTTCGGCACATCCTACATCTACCATCTGCCGGCATTTGATCTGGTTCTGAGCAAGCTGCCCGCGACGCTCGAGCTCGCCGTTGTGGCGATTGTCATCGCCACCATTGCCGGTACTGGCCTGGGACTTCTTGCGGGCACACGTCCGGGCAGCCTTGTCGATCGCATCGTCGTCACGGGGACGGTCTATGCGCTCAGCGTTCCATCGTTCTGGCTGAGCATGATGCTCATACTGGTGGGCGCGGTGATGACCGGATGGTTTCCGCCTGGAGGCAGGGGCGAAACCGTTGATGTGCTGGGCGGGGATTGGAGCTTTCTAACGGTCGACGGGCTGAAGCATCTCGTCCTCCCCACCCTGGCGCTCGCCATCCCCAACATCGCTCTGATCGCGCGCCTCGCCCGCGCCGGCACGGTCGAGGTCGAAAGAACGGATTTCGTCCGTTTCTGCATCGCCAAGGGGCTCTCCGGTCGGCGTATTCTGTTTCGTCATGCCCTGCCGAACATCAGCCTTCCGATCATCACGATCGTCGGCTTGCAATTTGGCGGCATGCTCGCCTTTGCCGTGGTTGTTGAAACCATCTTCGCCTGGCCGGGGGTTGGCAAGCTGCTGATCGATTCCATCCAGCTTCTGGATCGACCCGTTGTCATGGCGACACTGACGTTCATCTCGATCGCCTTTGTCGCGCTGAATGCTCTCGTCGATCTCCTTTATGCCGTGCTCGATCCTCGCGTACGAATTTCAACTTAGTGAAGGACCGGAGATGACAAACCAGCCTTCTACCCCCCTTTCGCGCCGTCCATTCCGTCGCGTCCTTACCCCGCCCAATCTCATTTTGGCATTATTCGTGGCGGCGGCCGCGGCTGCGCCCGTGCTGGCACCGCAGAACCCTTACGACCCGCTTCAGATATTCGGTTGGGAAGCCTCCTCTCCTCCCGGCACGATAGGCAGCAGCGGGTACCATTACCTCCTTGGAACCGACGGGCTTGGGAGAGATATCGCAAGCTGTATTCTTTATGGCCTTCGCATAAGCCTCGTGGTTTCGATCGTCAGCGCCTTGGCCGCCGCGGCCATCGGCCTCACCGTTGGTGTCACAGCCGCCTATTTCGGCAAATGGGTCGACGCCATCATCATGCGGGTGGTCGACCTGCAGCTCAGCCTGCCGACCATGCTGGTCGCACTCGTCGCAATCGTTACGCTCGGCCCCGGGGTCGACCGGATTATTCTGGCACTCATCATCGTACAGTGGGCGACGTATGCGCGGGTCGTGCGAAGCGTCGCCCTGAGTGAGGCTGGTAAGCCATACATCGACGCCGCACGCACGATGCCACTTTCAAACATCCGTATAGTCCTTCGGCATCTTCTGCCGAACAGCATCGCGCCAGCCATAACCCTGCTTCCCATCGAAATCGGCCACGCCGTTGCCCTTGAGGCCACGCTGTCGTTCCTGGGACTGGGCGTTCCGATGGATCAGCCATCTCTCGGTTCGACTGTCGCAAACGGATTTCAGTACCTGCTGACCGGCCAGTATTGGATCAGCCTGTTTCCTGGATTTGCGCTGTTTGGACTCATCGCAGCCATCAATTTTGCCGGCGAAGACATCCGCCGGATATGGGATCCCAGGAACAGATCGATATGACGACACAAAACAGCGAAATCCCGCCGCTCGACGTCAAAAATCTCACGCTCCGACACCATGGCGCTGCCGGAACGACGACGATCGTTCGCGACGTCAGCTTCGTGCTCGGTCGCGGCGAGGTTCTCGGCATCATCGGAGAGTCCGGAGCGGGAAAGTCAACGATCGGCAATGCCGTCATCGGCCTGCTGGGTGCGGGCTTCGAACAATCCTCCGGAACAATCCGGGTGAATGGAACTGAAATCGAGACGCTGACTGCCAGCAAACGCCATGCCCTCAGAGGCAGGACCGTTGCCAGCATCTTTCAGGACCACACCTCATCGCTCGATCCGCTTATGACAGTCGGCGCCCAGTTGAGCGAGACGATCTTGACGATCTTTCCCGATCTGCCAAGGGCGAGCGTGCGGCAAAGGGCGCTGGAGCTTCTTCAGCGGGTTGGCATTCCCGATCCGAACCGGCGTTATCACAGCTATCCGCATCAACTCTCCGGTGGGCAGAGGCAGCGCATCGTCATCGCGATCGCCCTGGCGGGCTCTCCCTCAATCATTGTAGCCGATGAGCCGACCTCCGCCCTCGATGCCACCGTGCAGAAGCAGATCCTCCAGGTCCTAAGAGGCCTGGTCGAGGATACAGGGCTCTCCCTCCTCCTCATCACCCACGACATGAGTGTGATCGCAGCAATTGCCGACAGCGTCCTCGTCATGAAGGACGGCGAAGTGATTGAGCACGATGTAACGGCAGCACTTCTCGACAACCCGCAAAACACCTACACGCAAAACCTCCTGGCGGCGGTCCCGAGATTGCGTCTTTCACCCAGGATTTCCGCAATCGGTCAAGGCGGGTCCGATGATGAAGCCGCACAGTGCGGCGAAGCGTCGGAAGCCGACGACCCGATCCTTGTTGTCGAGAACCTGTCCAAGACATTTGGCAATCATGGCCTCCAGGCGTTGTTCGGCAAAGGAACCACGACGTTCGCCTTGCGGAACGTGAACCTCCAGCTGCGCCGCAGCGGCGTCCTCGGGATTGTCGGAGAGAGCGGCAGCGGTAAGTCGACGATTGGCCGCATCCTCGCCGGCCTGGAGACCGGCAGCGCCGACAAAGTCTCGGTAAACGGCAGGGTCTGCGACGTCGGCAGCCGAGGCCGTGGCGGCGGCCTGCTCGGGCGCATACAGATGGTCTTTCAAGATCCCTCGTCCTCACTCAATCCGAGGCTGACGGTGGCCGAAACACTGATCGAGTGCGTCCGGTTCACGGCCAAAACGGAGCATGACCGGCACCCGTCGCGCGTGACAGAGACGTTCGAGAGGCTCGGACTGTCGAAGGTTTTGTTGACTCGCTATCCCCACCAGCTTTCGGGCGGGCAGAAGCAGCGTGTCTGCATCGCGCGCGCGCTCCTTGCAGGCCCGGAAATCTTGATTGCCGACGAGCCGACCTCCGCCCTCGATGTGTCCGTCCAGGCAGAGATACTGGCGTTGCTCAAGGAGGCCGCGTCTGAGCGCAACCTGTCCATGATCTTCATCTCGCACGATCTCGCGGTCGTCCAGGACATATGCGACGCCGTTTGCGTGATGAAGGATGGCCGGATCGAAGACTACGGAGCGTCGGACTTCATATTCGGCAGATCGGACAACCCCTACACCCGGCATCTGATCAACGCTCGGCCGAAAATATTTACGCTCTGACGTATGGACGCTCAGCATCTCGCATTCTCCGCAAGCGTGCTTCGAACTGCAACAAGCTTCTCGAGACAAGGTATTGGAAATGGAAGAAAACTTCACTTTGGCTGTAACCGGCCAATCGCTCATCAAACATGACACGAGGACGATCAGCAGCCCGGAGTTCGACCGCGTGAGCACGATCCTGCAGGCTGCAGATCTTGCGTTCACGAACTTCGAGGGGACGATATATGGCGCCCATGGAGGATGGCCTCTGAAGGGGTTTTATTTCGGCAGCAGCAAGCCGGATGTCCTGGATGCGCTCGGAGAAATCGGCTTTCGGGCACTCTCGCTCTCCAACAACCATTCATTCGATCTTGGACCATCCGGGATTCTTTCAACTGTGGAAGAGGTCGAGAAGCGAGGCTTCCTGCACGCAGGCATTGGCCGCAACAAAAAGGAAGCCTCCGGCCCATCGTCCGCGACGTTCGGACAGCGCGCCGTTTCCATGGTGGCAATGGACGGCGGTCCGGGACCGGATTTCATGTACGCGGCCGACGGTACCGACGGCCGTGGCGAACGGCCCGGCGTCAACAGGCTACGGTTGTCGCGTATCCTCGAAGTCGATGAGACCGCGTTCGCACAGCTTCAAGCGATCCGCGACAAGGCTGAATATTCCGCGCTTGATTTCCTGATGGACAATCAGCCAGACGATGAACCCGCGCTCGGGGACAGGGACATCGGCATCGGTCGCGCCATATTCCGGCAATCAAACAGGTTCAAGCGCACCATCAGAATTGACGAAGACGATCTGGCGAGAAATCTTCAGGCAATAGAGATCGCTGCCAAATCGGGTAGCTTGGTCATCGCCTATCTGCATCATCATCACTGGGCAACGGATTGGCTGAAGTCCCCGGATTGGATCAGCGCCTTTGCAAGGCAATGCATCGACGCCGGCGCCGCCGTTTTCGTCAGCCACGGCGTACCGGTGCTTCTGCCGATCGAAATTTACCAAGGTCGACCGATTTTCCATAGCCTCGGCAACTTCATCTTCCACACCAGGTCTGAAATCTCCCTGTGGCAACGAAACGAGGTTTGGGAGAGTGTTGTCGGTCTATGTTCATTTGACCGGGAGAACCGGCTGACTTCGTTGAAACTGCATCCGGTAGTCATCGGTGGCGAAGAGGGTCTGAAGGACGATGCTCTGGAACGTCGGCTCGTACCGCATCTCGCAACCGGCGCTGCCGCAGAGCGAATCCTCCGTCGGGTTGCTGCCGAGTCCAAGGAATACGGCTCCCGGATTGAGATTGTCGACGGCACGGGCGTATTCGAGCTGGCCTAAGAACTTCGGTTCAAAATTGCTATGCTTCATAGCTGTCGCTCTGGCATTGGCACCTCTGCCAGAGGACCGATAGGCTTTCGCTGCCTTGCAATTCAGGATTGAGCATGGATATTCGCAATGAATTGATTGGGCGGTTCTTCCGCTATCTCGCAATAGAAAGCCAGAGTGATCCGGATTCTTCGGTCTTGCCGTCAACGCCCGGCCAGCAGACCTTGGCCGCGCTGTTGGCAGGCGAGCTACGAGAACTCGGACTGGACGACGTGCTTCTCGACGAGCACGCGACCCTAACCGCAGTGAAGCGCGGCAACAGACCTGATGCTCCGAAGATCGGGTTCATCGCGCATCTCGATACGGTTGACGTTGGCCTTTCTCCCATCATCCGGCCGCAGATCCTGCGCTTCGAGGGAGCCGACCTTTGCCTGAATGCGGAAAAAAATATCTGGCTGCGGGTTGAAGAGCATCCCGAAATATGCACCTGGGAGGGGCAAGATATTATCGTTGGCGATGGCACGAGCGTCCTTGGCGCCGACAACAAAGCGGCGATCGCCGTTATCATGACGCTTCTTGCGCGGCTCGACTCCGACGTCGGGCATGGCGATGTCTTCGTTGCTTTTGTTCCCGATGAGGAGATCGGACTCAGGGGTGCAAAGGCGCTTGACCTCGCTCGTTTCCCCTGTGATTTCGCCTACACGATCGACTGCTGCGAGCTCGGTGAAGTCGTCATCGAAAACTTCAACGCTGCCGCAGCCGAGATCGAATTCACCGGTGTTAGCGCCCATCCCATGTCTGCAAAGGACGTCCTCGTAAACCCATTGCTGATGGCGCTCGATTTCGTCGCCATTTTCGACCGGGCAGAGACGCCTGAGCGCACAGAGGGACGTGAAGGATATTTCTGGTTCAAGGATCTCGTCGCCAATGACACCAAAGCACGGCTCAAAGTCTCGATCCGGGATTTCGACAAAACAGGATTCGAGCATCGCAAACAGCAATTGGACAAGGCCGTCGAAGTGATCAGGTCACGCTACCCGACGGGGCGCGTCAGCTGCAGCATTTCCAATACCTACGAAAATATCGGAGAGCGCTTGGGCAGCGACAGCCGCCCCGTAGAATTGCTCTTTGCCGCCCTCGAAACGCTGCGCATAGAACCAAAACTCATTCCGATGCGTGGAGGAACGGATGGCGCTGCCTTGTCTGCCAAAGGCATAGCCACGCCGAACTTTTTTACAGGCGCGTATAATTTCCATTCGCGCTTTGAATTTCTTCCCGTTCCCGCATTCGAGAAATCGTATGATGTGGCTCGAAAAATCTGCACATTGTGACAACAGCGTCGATGATCGCGTCGGCGTATTTTTGGTTTCGGAGCCGGAAACCCCATCCTTTGCGTCTTACGGATCGGTAGGTTTCCGGGCTTCCAATATGGCGTGGTGCAAGCCACCTGCATACCAGAAGCGCAACAGCGATACCCACATAGATAGATAGCGCAGGGAGACGGCTCAGCTAACCAGGGTTGGCAGGCCGTCGAAGGAGATTTTTAAAGAAAAAGGCCGGACTGGTAAGTCCGGCCAAGCATGAAGGTTTAATACCTCCAGAGGGGAACGCGTCAGACGAATGGGAGGAGACATCCGACGCAATATGTATATGGGTCAGCTAAGGTGACCTTTCAATGACATGCAGTGGACCAGCTTTGACGGTCGATGGTGCCAAGGATGGAAAAGCCCAACGTGCAAACATGAAACACGACCGAGCTAAGGCGCAAAGGAGACGTAAGTCGCCCTCGCCTTTGGCCCGACAGATGACCTCCCAGAGCCGCCGTCGCGATCAAACCTGCAAAGAGGCTGCTGTTTCGTCCTGCGTAGCCGGGCGTCTCATGAAGCGTCCGGGTGGCAGGCCAACATGGCGGCTGAAAGCGGTGCTGAAGGTGCTTGCTGAACCGTAGCCGATACGTCTGGCCACCTCGTCGAGCGCCAACCCTCCCCCGCGCAACAGGTTCTTTGCCACGGCCATGCGCCATGACAGCAGATATTCCATCGGCCTGACACCCACCATGCGGACGAAGCGGTCAAAGAACGCCGAACGCGACATGCCCGCCTCGCGCGCGAGGTCGGGTATTGTCCAGGACCTTTCGACATTGCCGTGCATGCTGCGCAAAGCAGCGGCGACCCGAGGATCGGCCAGCCCCCGCAGCAGACCGGGCTGGGCTTCCTTGGCCGATGTGGCCCGAAGCGCTTCGATAAGCAGGATTTCCACGAGACGCTCGAGGATGAGGTCGCGCCCGATGTCCTCGCGCGCTGCCTCCTCGCCGACAAGACGCACCAGCTGCGTCAGCCGCGGGATGCCGCGGATGTGGATCATGCGTGGCAAGAGCGACACGAGCAGACCGGCATCCGGCGAGCCGAAAGAAAAATATCCGCCGAACTGGCTGACATCAGGTGGCCCGTCCGGCCGACCGTGGCGGATTTCCCTGTCAGGTGCCTGGTTTGCCTTCGGGTCGATGCGCAGGGCGGGCGCGGGCTCGAAACCTGACATGGTGAAGGCAGGCGTGGCGGGCAGAAGAACGAAGTCGCCCGCTTCGAGGACGACCGGCGCCTCGCCATCGACGGCAAGGCGGCAGCGCCCCTCGGTCACGGCACAAAAACCGGGCTGGCCGAATTCGCCGTAGCGCACGGCCCAGCGGCCGGCACCGCTGATCCCTTTCGAGAACACGGCATGGGGACGCAGAAGCTGGATCATTTCAGAGAGCGGATCGGCCATTTAGTACTATCGCAAATGAATTATGGACTTTTGATTGATGATAGTCCTGATCATGCCCGTTATATCCGTGCCGTCAACAAAAAACACAGGAGACCGACGTGAAAACCGTCCTTATCACTGGCTGCTCGTCCGGCTATGGGCTGGAGACTGCTCGCCACTTCCACGCGCAAGGCTGGACCGTCATCGCCACCATGCGCAGCCCGCGCGAGGGCCTGCTGCCCGCATCGGATCGTATCCGCATCCTGCCGCTGGATGTGACGAAGCCCGAAAGCATCGCGGCAGCGCTAGAGGCCGCGGGGCCAATCGACGTATTGGTGAACAATGCCGGGATCGGCGTGGTCGGAGCCTTCGAGGCGACACCGATGGTGCATGTGCGCAAGGTGTTCGAGACCAACACTTTTGGCGTGATGGCCATGACGCAAGCGGCAATCCCGCAGATGCGGACGCGCCGGTCCGGCGTGATCGTGAACGTCACCTCCAGCGTGACTTTAGCTCCAATGCCGCTGGCGGCCGCCTATACCGCCAGCAAGCAGGCGATCGAGGGCTTTACCGGCTCCTTGGGCCATGAACTGGGCGCGTTCGATGTGCGCGTGAAGCTGGTTGAGCCGGGCTACGCACCGACAACGCGTTTTGCGAAGAATACGGATATCGCCGTCACTGACCTCATTCCTGAAGCCTATGCGGATTTCGCGCGACCTATCTTCGCGGAGTTTGCCAATCCGGCGCTGACGACCAGGGAATGCGACGTGGCCGACGCTGTATGGCTGGCCGCAAACGACACCTCGAACCGGCTGCATTATCCGGCAGGCCCCGACGCCGTTGCCCTTGCACAGGTGGCCTAGCCGGTGCATCTCTAACTGGCTGACGGAGGCACATCTCTAACCGGCTTTGACACCTGCGCTACCAGGCCGGAAAAGGGTCTTCGAGTGCGGACCAGTCTTGAGGGTCCGCACTCGCCAGACAGTCGTCCAATGCGATGCGGACGCCTGCCTCGTCCATGCCCACACCGATGAACACGAGCTCCTGTCGACGATCGCCCCAGGCGCTGTCCCAATGGCTCTCCAGCTGTTGAAGAAACTGCGGATGGCTCGGCCAATCCTGCCGGGGAACAGCCGCCCACCAAAGTCCCATGGGTTCGCAGCGCCGCTGCACGCCAGCAGCCGACATAAGACCCACGTGAAGCGGGCGCGTGGCAAGCCAGAAATGGCCCTTGGCGCGGATGACGCCGGGCCAGGGCTCATCCAGGAATGCTCGAAACCGTGTAGGATCAAAGGGGCGCCTGGTTCGGTACACAAAGCTCGACACGCCATATTCCTCTGTCTCCGGAACATGGGCGCCTGGACTGTACAGTTCCTTGTGCCACAATGGATGCTCAGCCGCTTTTGCCTCATTGAAGAGGCCGGTATTAAGGACCGTTGCAAGAGGAATCCTGCCGAAATCTGCCTCCACCTGGCGCGCATCCGGGTTGAGTGCAGCAACGACCTTGCGGACCTCCGCGCGAATATCCTCCGTCGTTTCCGAGATCTTGTTGATCACCACCACATCGGCAAATTCTATCTGATCAACCAGGAGATCAATAAACGTCCGCCGGTCCTGAGTGTCCCGCTGCAGGCCACGATCACGGAGCAGATCGGCGCTGCTGTAGTCAGCCAGCAGGCTCGCGGCATCGACCACGGTAATCATCGTGTCGAGCTTCGCGAAATCGGATAGCGAAACGCCTTTCTCGTCGTGGAAGGAAAAGGTCGCGGCGATCGGGCGCGGCTCCGCAATGCCGGTCCCCTCGATCAACAGATAATCGTATCGCCCTTCCTCGGCCAGTCGCCGCACTTCCCTCAGGAGGTCGTCGCGCAAGGTACAGCATATGCAACCATTGCTCAGTTCAACCAACGCCTCCGTCGTATGCGACAGGTTACAGCCGCCATCTCGGATGAGGCTGGCGTCTATGTTCACTTCGCTCATATCATTGACAATGACGGCTACCCGCAGCCCCTCGCGATTGGCCAGCACATGACTGAGAAGCGCCGTCTTGCCGGCACCGAGAAAACCGGCGAGCACTGTCACCGGTAACCTTTCTGTCTCTTTCATCACCATCTGGGCCCTTATGCGACGAGCTGCGGCCGGAAGACCACATCGGCATAGTAGTTCGCTGAATCGAAGGTGCTCGTCGGGAAGAGGCCGGCGGCGGCCGATCCGCCATAGCTATAGACGCCGTTGCCGCCGGCGGCGACACTTGACAAGGCGGTCAACGGGCCACTGGTGACGCCGCTGGTGAAGAAACCGTCGGTCGCCACATAGGCACCGGTGGTGTGGTAGGAGGCGACATAGGTTGTGTTTGCGGTGATGGTGACGGGGGTGGCAAAGTTGACCGTCTGCCAGCCGCTCGCCGAGCTGGCGGCCAAGGTGGCGGTGGCGAGCTTGGTGCCTGTGGTGGTCCACAGGTCGACGACGTTCTGGCCGTTATCGTTGGCGCTGCGGTAGAACTTGATGCCAGTGACATCCCCGGCAACGTTCGACTGGAACTTGACGCCGACCTCGAGTTGCTGACCATCGTTGAGGTTTGTCTGCGCCGGCGTGCTGGAAGCGCTGAACAGACTGTAGGTCGCAGGCGCTGCCTGCGTCGTGATGTTGAAGGTCTCGCTGGCGGTGAGGCCGGCAACGTCGGTTGCCGTCACCTTGATGCCGGACGTACCGGCGGCCGTCGGCGTGCCGCTGAAGGTCCGCGTCGTGGCGTTGAAGCTCAGCCAGGCGGGAAGCGCCGAACCATCGGCGGCGGTTGCCGTGTAGCTGAGGCCGTCGCCGCTGTCGACGTCGGTGAAGGTGGCAGCCGCCAGCGCCAGCGAGAAGGCGGTTCCGACGGTGGCGTTCTGGTTGCTGGTCTGGGCCGCGAGCACCGGCGCATCGTTGGCGCCGTGGATGGTGATCGTCAGCGTCGCCGTGGCAGTCGCGCCGGCGGTGTCACGCATGGTGTAACTGAAGACATCGCTCAGCGTATTCGTCGACAGCCGCAGCGCCTGCACGGCGGCATTGCTCTCGTTGAGCGCATAGCTATAGGTGCCCGAGGCATCGAGCACGACACTGCCATATGTGCCATTGAGTGCGGCACCGAGCGTACCCGCTGTTGCGCCGAAGTTGACCGCCGTGACCGTCTTGGTGTCGCCCGCATCCGGATCGGTATCGTTGGTCAACACGTTGCCGCTGGCGATCACGCCGCCTGAACCATTAGCGACACCGCCCTTCTCGGTCGCATCGCCCACGTCCGCAACCGCCGTCGGCGTCGTGTTACCCGGTATCGATATTGTGATGTTGAAGGTCTCGCTGGCGGTGAGGCCGGCAACGTCGGTTGCCGTCACCTTGATGCCGGACGTGCCGGCGGCCGTCGGCGTGCCGCTGAAGGTCCGCGTCGTGGCGTTGAAGCTCAGCCAGGCGGGAAGCGCCGAACCATCGGCGGCGGTTGCCGTGTAGCTGAGGCCGTCGCCGCTGTCGACGTCGGTGAAGGTGGCAGCCGCCAGCGCCAGCGAGAAGGCGGTTCCGACGGTGGCGTTCTGGTTGCTGGTCTGGGCCGCGAGCACCGGCGCATCGTTGGCGCCGTGGATGGTGATCGTCAGCGTCGCCGTGGCAGTCGCGCCGGCGGTGTCACGCATGGTGTAACTGAAGACATCGCTCAGCGTGTTGGTCGAAAGCCGCAACGCCTGCACGGCGGCATTGCTCTCGTTGAGCGCATAGCTATAGGCGCCCGACGCATTGAGCACGACACTGCCATATGTGCCATTGAGTGCGGCACCGAGCGTACCCGCTGTTGCGCCGAAGTTGACCGCGGTGACCGCCTTGGTGTCGCCCGCATCCGGATCGGTGTCGTTGGTCAGCACGTTGCCGCTGGCGATGACGCCACCGGAACCATTGGCGACGCCACCCTTCTCGGTCGCATCGCCCACATCCGCAACCGCCGTCGGCGTCGTGTTGGTCGACGTCCCTGGATTGAACATCACGTCAACCCAATAGTTGGTTGCCTGGAAAGTACTGGTTGGGAAGAGGCTGGCGCTGCCGTAGGTGTAGACACCGTTACCGCTACCGAGTGCTGTCAGCGGACCGCTCGTCACATTGGAGGTGAAGTAGTTTGTGGTGGTGGAGTAGCGACCGGTGTCAGTGTGGTAGGAGGCCGTGTAGGTCGCGCCGGGCGTCAACGTCACCGGGCTCGAGAAATATGCTGTCTGCCAGCCGCTGGCCGTCTCACCGGAAAACGTAAGGGTCGCGAGCCTGGTGCCGGTGCTCGACCACAAGGAGCCCGTATGCGTACCGGTATCCTGGCTGCCCTTATAGAAGCGAATGCCACTGATTGTACCGGCGACGGAGGTCTGGAAGCGGACCCCGAGCTCGACGGCTGAGGTATCGTCGGTGTTGACGACTGCTGGCGTCCCGGTACCAGAAAAAAGAGAGGTAAAGGTCTGCCCTGTGACGTTGACCGTGCGTCCCGCCGAGGGTGCTTCGAGATTGACGCTGTCGTCCACAGCGCGCGAAAGAATCGTGTAGGTGCCGGCCGTTTGAGGCGACCAGGCATAAGTCCAATTCTCATCACCTGTCGCTGGATGCCAACTCGCCCCGTTGTCGGTTGAAACCTCAACGCCGGAGATGACCCCGCCACCCGTGTCGGCGGCGGTACCTGTAATCGTGATCGCAGATCCAGCAGCCACCGTAGCAGGTACGGTGATGACGGAGGTCGGAGCGACATTATCGGTCGAAGCGGTCGCCGCAATGAGCCCGGACTGCAGCGTTCCAGGCTGGATCCCCATGTCGGCGAACAGATTGACCATTGCCTGTTGCACCCGCGGATCGGTGGGCGTTACCTCCTTGTCGTGATTGTCGCTCAGGCCCCAGGTCCAATAGACAGTACCGGCTCCGAACACCAGCGCGCCGCTTGGCGCCCGATAGAGCGTCAGATTGTGCGTGGAAACACCGCTGCCGGTCGTGTTTCCGTAATCGAGCAGGTAGGAGTTTACCGGAAGCGTCGTGGACGACAGTTTCACGAGGCCGGCCGGATCGAAGCCATTATCGGGCGAGTCGTCCCATTCATAGCCAAGATAGTTCTTGGTAAGTGTTGCGGTCTGGCCGGGTTGAAGGTTGGCAACACTCGTACCGCGCCAGAAGCGCAAGTTGGCATCATCATAGGGAACGGTGATCGCCTGAAGATTGGTGCCGACATCGTCGACCATAAACAACTGGCCAGTCAGCGAGTTTTCCGGGTTTCCGCCGCCGACAGCCGGTGGACTAAGTCGCGGGTCGCGGAAGGTGCCTGTCCATTCGCTGGAGGGGTCGATGCTGGCGCCGGGTGACCATGTCTCCTTGTAGGAGATCAGGGTCCGATAGGGTGTGGCGTCACTGCTGTAGCTGTTGCCCCAACGGGTACGCCAGTAAACCTCATTACCGCTCCAGAACTCAAGGTTCACGCCGGCATCGCGTGCTGCCTCGACATTGGCTCGCTGCTGCCCAGACCAATATTCGTCATGTCCAGCATCAACATACGCCTTATGATTAAGCAACAGACTGCCATAGCGATCAACATCGACGCCCGCCATGTATGAAACATCATAGCCATTCTGTTCCAACCAGTAGATGCCCGCATATTCGGCGCCGAACAGATAATCCTGAGGACCAGCAAAGGTGCCAATCCCGCCACGGGTCGCGATCGGCCTGTTGTAACTGACGGCATAGGCGCGACCGGCGCCCTGTCCCGTCGCCGGGCCGTTGCCGCCATAGAAATTGGCGCCCCCCCAGCCGTTATAGGCCTGCCAGGTCTGGTCAGCAGTCTGGAAGACGATGTCGCTGTGGCTGGCGTCATCGCGCACGATGAATGGGATATGGTTCTCGCCGAAAGTGCCATCCTGGCGTACGAGCTTGGCGATATAGACGCCTGAGACGGCGTCTTCCGGCACGGTCCACGACGCCGAGACCGACCAGTTGCCGGCATCCACGGTTCCGGTCGAGGCATTGCGCAGTGGATTGGGCTGGTTCTGCAATCCGGTGTGCTGGAGGGTGGTGACCTTGCGCGCGCCCATGCCGCCGTAGTAGCCGAGCCGGTAGATATCGATTCGATAGTTATTGGAATCCGTATCGATCTTGAAGCTGATCGTCTTGCCGTTGTCGACGCTGATATCGGTCGCGAACCCCTCGATGTTGGAGCTACCCGCACCGTCAATCCCCCATTCGCTCTCGGGATTGCCCTGCTTCTGATTTTCCAGCACGACCGGGTTGGTGGCAGTGGCCGTCGCTGCGAGATCCTGAGTCACTGTCCTCTGCGCGCCACCCGAGGGCCTGGTCACCGAGCCGGAAAGGATGCCGACGCCCTTGGAGTTGGCGGCTCCCGTCCCCATCTCCCCGCCGCCCGGCAATGATCCGTTCTGGGCTGATACCGTCCATCCTGCAGTTCCGCGCCAGTCTGTAAGCGGGGACAAGTCCCGATCCAAGAGGGGGTCGCTGGCCGAGGCACCAAATGTTCCCTGGCCTGCGAGCACATAGTCCGGTCGCTCGGTCAACCTGATCCCGGGCAACTGACCGTCCGGCTGAATTATACCGCCGCCTTGCGCCCAATCGAGCATTCGGGCGGGAGAGGTAAAGTAGCCGCATCCGCAAATGCCATACGGCAAGCCAAACGCCAGAAATGAGTGCGATCCTTGCGCAGTCGGCTGCGCTGACGGGGTCGACTCGAGGATAATGACCTTGCCCGAAGCCCCGCGGCTGCTCGCTACAGAGGTGACACCTCCCCCTGACGCTGTCTGAGTAGGACCTTTCGGCATAAACGGAGCCAGAGGATCATCACCTATAACGCTGGCTCTAGCGTGAGAGAGATGGAGTGACGATCTTGTTCCGAACGTAGCTGCGTCCAACCTGGAGGATGCAGAATTCCACGCACCGGCGCGCAGCTGAGGCGAGGCAATATCGCCGCTTTGAACGCCTGCTCCGTAAATCGTTGCGAAATCGTGGGTCAATGACGGCAGTGGGAGGTCAATATTCACCTGACCGCGCGCGGCGCGGATCGTCACTCCCTGCCCATTGTCCTCTTCATTGAGCGCGGCGGCTTTGACTGGGTTGTCGGCAGTCACGCCATACGCCGACCCGCCGGTGGTGTGAACGGTTAGCGCAATTTGAGAGTAGTTGTCTTCGCCATAGGCCGCGTTGCGGGACTTTCGACCAGCAACAAACCACCGAGGAGCCAATGAGTCCAGAAAGAGTGAAGACCACCGGCGAGCTTTGCGATGCATGGCGTGCCCCTCGCAAAAATTTACCACGATCAAATCTGATTGAGATCGTCCTATGTGCAGATTTCTTTAGTATAGCAGAAAAAGAACGAAATCTATTGTACGCCTTTAGACATAAATCGCGCAGTAAACTTAAGGATAATGAGGGTAATATAAAGGTTGCCTACCACCAGATATCCGTCGCCTCCACCATCCAAAGTAGCGCGCGCACAATTCGAACCAGCATGAAGAAAGAGAGCTATCGATTGGCAAGAAGCTGTTGGCGTTGCCGTGGTATCTCTCGGCCACCAAGCGAACAACGATAATGTGGGATGTCGAGCCAGAAACCTATCCAGAAATCGCGGAAGACGTGGACGCTTTCGTTGCGCACGTCGTGAAGCAGACACGCAGCGGCTCGATCGTTCTGATGCATGTCATGTATGAGAGCGGCGCGATCTCGCGGGAAGCGCTGCCAAGGATCGTGACCGGGCTGCGCGAACGTGGCTTTGAATTCGTCACCGCTTCTGAACTGCTGGAAAAGCGGGGCCAAACGCCCAATAGCGATTGTCAGACTCACCCATTTTTCTGGAAAGCTGTCAGTCCGCTTTAATCAAGATAGTGTCATTCCCGACTCGGCAATCGCAGGCCGGAAACAGAAGCCGATTTTCGGCAGCATCGGGGCCCAAAGCTGAAGGTCGGCTTTCAGCTCGCCGCAGGCGATAGTTGCCGCCCGAGGGCGCCAAAGATCGGCAGATCGAAAACTCCTGCTTGGCCCCCTTGGCCTTCCCTCGGCGAAAAGCCTGTTCGCTGCTGAAAAATTAGCTCCACGGCGACAAGCGAACGCATCCGCGCGAACGGAATACTTAGCTGTCTCGCGAAGTATTCCGTTGCACAAAATGGATATTTATGAATAGTTAGCAACATGGCTAAGCATGATCCTGATCTCTCACTATTGTTCCACGCTCTGGCTGACGCAACCCGACGGTCGATCCTCACCCAACTGGCAGAGCGGCCAACCCGGGTAACGGATCTGGCTGGCCCCACGGGACTGCGTCTGCCCACCGTAATGCGGCACCTTTCTGTGCTGGAGGAGGCAGGTTTGATCGCTACGTCCAAGGACGGGCGGGTACGCACCTGCGCCATCGTGCTCGAAGCCATGGAACCGGTCCGGACTTGGATCGATGAACAGCGGACCATCTGGGAAGCGCGGCTCGACCGTCTGGATGCTTTTGTAATGGATGTGATGAAGGAGCGTGGAAAATGACAACGAACCCGAAGCTGAGCAGTGCGACCATTACGGCTTCTCACGATAGGAGGAGCCGTTTTGCGACGCTCGCCTTCGAGCGAAACGTGGCCGCGCCGTTGTCAGTGCTGTGGCAGGCTTGGACGGCCCCTGCCGCGCGGGCGGTTTGGGCTGCCCCATCCCCGTCGGTCACTGTGGAGTTCTTGGAGGCCGATACTAGGGTCGGCGGACGCGAGGTCTCGCTCTGCAAGGTGTTGGGCCAACCCGACATTCGCTGCGAGTGCGGCTGGCTGGAGTTGCAGCCCGCAGTGCGTAGCGTGAACTACGAGGTAATTTCTTCCGAGGGCGCAACGCTATCGGCGGCACTGATAACTGCCGACTTCGCCAACCTGGGCGAACGCAGCAGATTGGCGGTGACGGTCCAGCTTTCCTCGCTAACCGAGGACATGGAGGCGGGCTACCGACAGGGCTTCGGAGCAGGATTAGATAACCTCGCCGGCGCGGCCGAGCGGACCATGGTACTGCAGCGGGTGATAAGGGCACCGCGGGCTGTGGTCTGGAACGCGTGGATGAATCCTGAGACGCTACCGCAATGGTGGGGACCCGACGGATTTTCCTGTCGCACGAAGAGGATCGACCTGCGGACGGGCGGCGAATGGGTCTTCGACATGATAGGCCCAGATGGCACGGTCTTTCCGAACCATCATCTCTATGGCGAGGTCAAGACGGAAGAACGGTTCGGCTATACGCTTCTGTGGGGCGAGAACGGACCGAAACATGCCGATGCTTGGGCCTCATTCGAGGATCAGGACGGGTTTACGAAGGTAACCCTGGGCATGATCTTGAGCACTGCGGCCGAGTTCCAGGAAGCAAAGGGCTTTGGGGCGATTGAATTAGGTATGCAGACGCTTGCCAAGTTGGACCGTTACGTTGCGTTGCAGTTATAAATCTGTCGATTTGGTGTATTCCTTGGCTCGTCGAAACAGAAGGTCGATTTTCGAGGCGGACACAGGCATCTATCAAGTTGATCGCCCCAGGGAACCAGCCCGGAAGCGACGCAACTGGCCCGGCGGTATTGATGCCAGTACTTGAAGTTGCTCAGATCGCGATCTGACGTGAAGCTGATCTAGGGTTCAAACCCATTTATCGCGTTGATTTGGCGTAGCAAATCAGATTCAGGATTTCCGATCAACGGATTGGAGGCTTGGATGGGTCGGTTGT
>NZ_FPBI01000036.1:0-44427 GCF_900116595.1 Mesorhizobium sp. YR577
GCCGCAGTTCGAAATCCCCATAGCCATCGAACGTGGCCCGCGGGTTCCAGCATGAGAGGCTTTCGTACGCCTGCCGGCACCCGAAACCCTTCACCATGTCGGCCGTTGAGCTGACTTTGCTGTTGCCCGATAGCAGACGTTGCCGGCGACCACCTTGGACATCGTAGTCGCGCCAGGAGCCGACGATAGGAACTCGAAGCACAACGTCTGTTCACTTATCGAGATCTGACCTTGCGAACAGCGATCACTTTTTGGAAAAAGGAATGTCAGGGTCGTCCGGATTCCCCATTCCGGACCGCCCTCCGGCGCTTCGGCGTAGTATTTGCCGCCGACCTGGAAGCTCATTGCCTGCTCGCCGATCTTGAAGACCTGCGAGACGCCGAGGTTGATCGGCACCGTCCATTCCTCGGGTGGTGGCGATGCTGTCGGAATATTTCGACATATTCGAAGACGCGGTTACCGCGCACAATGGCTCCATCATCCAGTTCCTCGGCGACTCCGTCTTTGCCATGTGGAACGCTCCCGTCGCCGACAGCGAGCATGCCGTCAACGCCTGCCGCTGCGCGCTCGCCGTGGAACGGGCACTGGCTCTCTTCAACCAGAAGCAAAGGCTGGAGGGGCTGCCGGAATTCCGCACGCGATTCGGGATACACACCGGGACGGCTGTCGTGGGCAGCGTGGGCGCGACCGACCGACTTCAGTACACCGCCATGGGCGATACCATCAATGTCGCCTCGCGCCTGGAAGGACTGAACAAGAACTACGGAACCTCAATCCTCGCAAGCGAGGCCGTGGTCCAGCAGTGTTCGGATCGCATTTCCTTCCGATCCTTGGGAGCAGCGTCGGCAAAAGGCAGAGTTGGCGCACTGCATGTTTACGAGGTTGTGGGACTTGTTCTGCCCGAAAGCATCCGCTCAGCACTGCCGATGCCCGACGCATAAGCCGTAAGGTCTCGCGACGGCTGATGTCCCTATTAATCGAGACACCCACGATGAAACCGGCGACCGTCTTCTGATTGATCCCGTAGCGCTTCGAAAGCGTTCTCAGTCTCTGCTCGACGGATCGCCTATGCCGTCGTGGAGCTACCGTGTAGAATCTGGCCCATAGTGCCTCCTTCCGTTCAAAGGAAAATAATGGACCATCAAAACCTGGGATCAAACACCTAGGACGCTCTTTGGCTCTACAAATCGAGCTGACGCGCTGACCGGATTCGATCGCGCCAGAAGCTATCCTCGCCAAGACGATCTCGAAGGTCACTTAGGGGGCCGAAGACTGTCCCTTGTCGGGATGGCTGGGCTCGAAAGCGGACGGATGCGTCCAGCGTGGCGCCGATCGCTTAGCGCCAACTCCGAACCTTTACCAGTGAGCGAAGGTCGCAGGTCAACCCGTGACATCGTCACCCGCGAAGGCGGACGGCAGCCGTCCGCCCCCGCATTTGCCTGCACTCAGGGCGCCTTTATCATCGGCGGGTGCTTCCATGAGCCGTCGAGGGCTGCCTCCTCCGGCCAGTAGAGGCGCATCGCGACGAAGAACGGGCCCTTGGGGGCGGGCAGCCAATTCGGCTCCTTGTCTTTGCCCGGCGATTCGTTCTGCACATAGAAGGTGTAGCCGCCGTCGGCATCCTTCACGAACTGCGGCAGCATCGGCTCGTTGAGCAAGTAGCGGTTGATCGGATTGGCGACCAGAAGACTTGCCGGCAGATCATACATCGTCAGCGACCAGAAGGCGTGAACGGGCGGCATCTTGTCGGCGTCGAAATGGACGGTGTAGCGATTAGCGCCGTCGAGCTTCTGGCCATCGGCGTCGATGGCGTAGATGGGGTACATTGCCTCCTGTACCGAATTGCCGTAGATGCCGAGAACGGCGGCGGCCATTCGGTACAGATAGTTGTTCTTGAGGTATTCCCGCGTGCCGAACATCTCGCCCGAGGTCACTGTCCCGGCATCGATCTTCTTCCTCAATGCCTCAAGATCGGCCCAGGCATCGGCCACGCCCTGTTCCATGGCGGCTTTCATTTCGGGCGAAAGTGCAGCAACGTCTATGGTCTTTCCCGCGCCGACGCCGATCTTGGCGAAACGCGCCATCAGTTCGGTCTCGGACGGATTGGTCGGGCAGAACTGCAGCACGAAATTCAATATGTTGAAGAACTCGAGCGACTTGCGTTCGTCCTCCGGCGAAAGCGGCTTGACGAAGTCGATCGCCGGTGCGGCCGCAGGCGCGGGCTGGCCGAGGAACGCCGACAACGGCTGTGCTTTGTAAGCGTCCTGGATCTTCTTCACATTGTCGAGATCCTCGGGGTTGAAAAGCTGCGTTCGGTAGGCCGCGGTGACGAGATCGGTCTCCGATTGAAACACCTTCGTCACGCCGGCCGGCGTGTCGCCTTTCCAGCCCGGGCCGGCGACCATGAAGCTGCCGCCGTCGTTGCCGGTGGTGCGGCTGCCGGCGTAGTCGAAGTTGAATGTGTAGGCGTCGATGAACTGGATGCTGAAATAGCGCTCCTTCTCGATCTGCGGCACGGTGAGCACGATCGGCTCCGCGCGCAGGTCCATGCCAAGCATCGAGTAAGGTGTGTCAGAGTTGGGTGTCTGGACCGCCGTGTCGGCCGGCGTGTAGACGCGCGGGATGTTCTTGAGTTGGTTCCAGGGCGCCTTGTATTCCGGGTTCTTTTCGTCGACGAAATAGGCGTGCTGGATGCGATAGCTGTCCACCATCGGGAAGCCGTAGATATAGGCGTCCTTGGCGATGGCGCGGGCCTCTTCCGGCGTCGCATCGGCGGACTGGGCGGGCGTCACGCCCGCGACCGACAACGCGGCTACACAGGCCCATGCAAATTTGCGTCTTGAGAGTTTCATGGCCGTTCCTCCTCCGGGGCACGACCTCACGTTGCGGCATTTTTGCTCGCCGGGCAATCCAAATAACGGTAGCCTACAGGTGTGAGAAGGCTCTGGAACCGGGCGTTCAACGAATCCAATTGCCGCGTCTCACGCAATTGTCCAGCGTGGTTCAAAACGAAAACACCAACCGCTTGCCAGACAACATCTGCAGAGCCCATTCCCAAGCGAGGATGAGCGTCATTGCACGCCAGATCAACGAGCGGCCGCGCGAGATCTTGCAATACCAGACGCCGGCGGAGAAGTTCGCAGAAACCATCACAGTCGGAAATCGCGCCGCCCAGTCGGTATGTGGTGTTTTAAAGCAAAGCTGGTCGACCGAGATCGGGCGCAAAGCGTTCATTTCCCGCGCGTAGGCTAGGTCTCCTTCGGGTCAGTTCACGTCGATGCACGCAGCCCGCCTGAAGGTCCGCTTCTGACATTCCGAGCCTCTAAGCCGCAAGTCCGCTAACGGCCCCCTAACAGACGGTCGCCGCGACAAAATCACCATATTGAAAGTTCAATCGAGTTGGAATCGCAAAAGCCTGAGTTTCGCGACGCTTCACGGTTACGATTTCTGACTGAGATGCCCGTCGGGTGAAGCTGACGCCTGACCATCACCGGCGATATCGTCAGGAATCTCACGCAGAAAGCTCTGTCCCTTCTGCAAGCGGCGTCCGAGTGTCTCGATGAACCCTTCATAACGTTCTCGGCCCTTGGCCTGGGCCGCAGCTTGCGCCTCGCCGGCCAGCGGCGGCGTTACAGACAGCCAGAAGCGCACGAAGAGCGACAGTGTTTCAGCAGTGATGCCAAGATCTCGCTCTAGCCGCTGAGTCTGTCGTGTCAGCCGATCGAGGCGGCGTGTGAATGCGGCTTCGCATTTGTCGGCGCCATCGGGGGATAAGAACGAGGCGACGGCAGCCTCGACAATTGCCGATCGGGAGATTTTCTTGCGGTCGGCAAGATCGGCGATCTGGCGCAGCATATCGGCTGGAAAATAGACGTTCATTCGGTTGCGCATGATTCAAAGGTCCATGTTGTCGTTGGGATCCATAGAAACCTGACGGGCGATACCACTCATCTGGCGGCGCAAAGCTTGCCGCTGGCGAGCAGCGTCTTCCGGTTCGTCATCGAGAATGACGGCGAACTCGTCAGATGGTTTCTGATCGGTCATTTCCCTGGCGATAGCGACATGGTCAGGAAGTTCCGGTTCCCGGCGCAGGCCACCATTGGCAGCATCCTGTTCGGCCTTCTCGATATCGGCGAGCAGATCCTTATCCGGTGCCTGCGGTTTCAGGGCCGACCAGCTATCCGGGTGGGCGAGCGCCGTTTGCGGCTTGAGCTCTGGCGGCGGCAGGATGCGTTCAGTCAGGCGTTTGTCTTCGAAGTAGCGTGCCTTCTTCGCCCGAATCGGCGGAGTAGCAGCCACCATGACGATCTCGTCGGTGGGTGGAAGCTGCATGATCTCGCCGGGTGTCAGCAGTGGGCGCGCGGTCTCGGAGCGCGAGACCATGAGGTGCCCCAGCCAGGGCGACAGGCGGTGGCCTGCATAGTTCTTCATCGCCTTCATCTCAGTGGCCGTGCCGAGCGCATCGGATACACGCTTCGCTGTCCGTTCGTCGTTGGTCGCGAAGCTGACGCGGACATGGCAGTTGTCGAGGATCGAATTATTGGCTCCGTAGGCCTTCTCAATCTGGTTCAGCGACTGCGCGATGAGAAAACTCTTGATGCCGTATCCAGCCATGAACGCGAGCGCGGATTCGAAGAAGTCGAGGCGACCGAGAGCCGGGAATTCGTCCAGCATCATCAGCACACGATGCTTGCGCTCCTTGTAGTGCAGATCCTCGGTCAGGCGGCGGCCGATCTGGTTCAGGACGAGGCGGATGAGTGGCTTGGTCCGCGAAATATCAGATGGCGGCACCACGAGGTAGAGCGTCGCCGGCCGCGGATCCTCGATTAAATCTGCGATGCGCCAGTCGCAGCGCCGCGTCACCTGGGCGACGACGGGATCGCGATAAAGGCCAAGGAAAGACATGGCGGTCGACAGCACGCCGGAGCGTTCGTTGTCGGATTTGTTCAGCAGTTCGCGTGCGGTCGATGCGATCACCGGATGGGGACCGCCCTCTCCCAGATGCGGTGTGGTCATCATCGCCTTCAGCGTGGTCTCGATGGGGCGCTTCGGATCGGAGAGGAAGCGCGCGACACCGGCGAGCGTTTTGTCGGCTTCGGCGTAGAGGACATGGAGGATCGCGCCGACGAGAAGCGAGTGGCTGGTCTTTTCCCAGTGGTTGCGCTTTTCGAGCGAGCCTTCGGGATCGACGAGGACATCGGCAACGTTCTGAACGTCGCGAACCTCCCACTCACCGCGGCGGACCTCCAGCAGTGGATTGTAGGCCGCCGACTTCGGATTGGTCGGGTCGAAGAGGAGCACGCGGCCATGCGTCGCCCGGAAGCCGGCGGTGAGCTGCCAGTTTTCACCCTTGATGTCATGGACAATGGCCGAGCCTGGCCATGTCAGCAGCGAGGGAACGACAAGGCCCACTCCCTTGCCGGATCGGGTCGGCGCGAAGCACAGCACATGCTCGGGACCGTCATGGCGCAAATAATCGTGGTCGAGCAGGCCAAGCACCACGCCGTCGGGTTTGAGGAGGCCGGCCGCCCTCACCTCACCCAGATTCGCCCAACGAGCCGACCCATAAGTCTCGATATTCTTCTGTTCACGAGCGCGCCAGACCGACATGCCGATGGTCACGGCGATAGCGATGAAGCCGCCCGAGGCAGCGATTATCCCACCTCTGGCAAAGAGACCGGGCGCATAGGCGTCGAAGGCATACCACCACCAGAAAATGGCCGGAGGATAGTAGATCGGCATGCCGCCAAGCACGAACCAGGGCACGCCAAGCTGCGCCTGATAGCCGAGTTGCCAGGCGACATACTGCGTCGCGCCCCAGGTGGTGATCAGGATGATCAGAAAGACGACGAGGATCTGGCCCCAAAGGATTTTCGTGGCAGACATGAGCTGCGTCCCTTCCTGTTGATTGCGGCGGTTACAGGCCGAGGCCCCGCTGGCGGCCAAGGCTCCATTCGATGCCGCCGCCCGACTTCGCAACGCCGGTGATGTGCTGACCGAGTTTCTTTTCGAGCGGCGGGGTCCAGGGCACGAGCTGGAAACCGAGGCCCCCATCGCCCTTTGCGATCTCGATCATGGCGAAGCGACCGGAGGAGAGTGTGAGGCGCCGGCGATAGATTCCGGCGACATGCTCGCCGGCCGCAACCTTCACATGCGCCAAGCTCGTCTCCGCCGAGAGCTTCTCGCCAACCGCGTCCAGCTCACGGCGGCGCAGCGTGTTGAGCAGATCGCGCTGGAGGATAATGCGCTGGCCTTGGCGGCGGCCGAGCCCTTCGTCAGCGAGATGTTCTGCGCGCGCCTGAATGGCGTCGCGCGCTTCGCGGCCGAACCCGCCCATCGAGAGCGGCATCTGTTCGCGTTCGACCAGACGATGGTCGAGCCAGGTGGCGCCCGGCGCAGCGATCTGGGCACGAAGATCGAGATCGGAACGGGTGGCGAGCACCAGCGTCGGCCGCTGGTCTTCCGGCCCGCCGAAGCGGCGCACCTCAACGATACCGCCGATCGGCGGGGAATGCTCGAAGGCTTCGATGCCTCTGAAGCGGACATGGTGGGCGCGACCATCGGTACCGTCGATCACGGCATAAGCCTCGCCGGTCAGTTCATCATGTAGGCCGCGATCAACCAGCCGGCCGATGATCGGCGCGCCGGCGCTGCCGCCGTCGACTACATAATCGGTGAAGCCGCGATCCTGTCCGCGCTCGGTGAAGGCACGGTGCATAGTCTTGATGATGTCACCGCGCATGCCAAGATCGCGGAGCGTACGCTCGGCCTCCAGTGCGATGGACCATTCGCCGGAGGCGCCTTGAGTGGCGAGGCCCATCTTCTCGAGATGCTGAAGCCGGCCGACCATCAGGCGTCGGAGTGAAGGATCCGACTTGCCGAAAGGTTCCGGGCGAGTATCGATGAAGCCGACCTCGTCGGCGGCGATCCGAATCTCAATGTCGAGCCCCGTCCACCGTTCGGCGGTGATTTCCTTCTCGAGCGCATTGTGGATTTCGTGCTCGGGCTTTGGGCCGAGCTCGATCGAGACCAGATCCTCCGCACGCGAGCGAATGCCCCGGCTGATATAGTCGCGCGAGATCACCAGATCGGCGCCAGTCTCATCCACACCACGGATCAGCAGGTGAACATGCGGGTTGTCGGTGTTCCAGTGATCGACAGCGACCCAATCAAGCTTGGTGCCGAGATCGGATTCCATCTGGCTGGCAAGGTCGCGGGTAAACGCTCGGAGGTCGCTCATCTCGCCGGCGTCTTCGGGCGAGACGATGAAGCGGAAATGATGACGGTCGTCCTGGCACCAATCGCTGAAGGCGAGATCGTCGGCGCGCTCGTTGGTCGCGTCGAACATCACGCCCTTTTCTCCATCCCGGCTGACTCCTTCGCGTTTGAGGTAGGAAAGATGCGTCGAGAGCGGCGCCGAGCGAAACGCCTTGCCGGAATGACGCGCGATCCGGGCGGCGACTACGACACGGCGGTTGCTGCCGAATAGCCGATTTCGGCTGAAGGTGTTACGGCCGCGGCCGAAGGTCGAGCGGCCACGAGCAATCGTTCCGCCGCCGGAGCGTGACGCCCTACCACTGCCGGTGTGTCCAGCCTTCTTCGCGGCCCGCAGCACCTGATTGATGAAGCTCTTGGGCTTGCCCGCACGGGTGCTCTTGATGCGCCCTGGCCGGACATTGAAATCGCTGTCGGATTCGCTCATGGCCGCGCTCTCCCGCGATCCAAGTCAGGCGCAGTGCCGGAAACAGCCTTGTAATCATTGGAGAAAAAGCGATCAGCGGCACTGTTCCCGACCGACCGGCACGCCAAAAACCCAACCAAGTCAAAGACTTGGGCGACGGTGGACATGGCGCTTTTATCTTGCCTTCCTGCTGTCGTTCTCTTCCGCTCCCCCTGCCATTCTGCATTTCCTCTGCCAGACCACGCCACGCCGCGCCAGAACACGAAACCTCTCATGGACGGTCTCCATCACTGGCACGGTCGACGAACAGGCTGCTTGATGGCGTTACAATGGCAGGCACATCACCTACAGGAATTCCTGCCGACGCGTCGTTGGATTGCGCGCTCGGTGTCGGCAAATCGACGTTCGGACTGCGGGTTGATGGCATTATGAAGAGCGCCGCGTCACGCCAGGCGTCTGGATCGGTGGCTGCGGCCACGACATTTCGCTGCGCGGCTGGGACGTTGCTTCCAACACCGATCAGCGGGGCGAGCTTTGTAACGTAGGCGCGCGTTTCTGCCGGCAAGGGGCGACCCGCGAGAAATTCCTCGTAGCGTCCGGGACCGGCGTTGTAGGCCGCGAGGAAGCCCGGCGAACCGTAGCGATCATGCATCTCGCGCAGATAGGCTGTGCCTGCGAGAATGTTGTCACGCGGGTCATAGGGATCGCGACCGAGGCCGTAACGTGCGCGCAGTTCCTCCCAGGTGTTGGGCATAATCTGCATCAGCCCCATGGCGCCGGCCGACGACAGGGCACGCGCATCGTCGGCGCTTTCGACGCGCCGCACAGACCGTATCCAATGCTCGGGGACGCCGAAGCGCTGGGAGGCTTCAGTGACGAAGGCGCCATGAGGATCGCGTAACGAAGGTTCTAAGAGAGGCGAGCCCTGCGCTGGAGCGGCCAGCAACGCACTTGAAAAAGTCAGGCCGGAACGGAGAAGGAGGATGAAGGGCCATGCAACGCGAAGCCGTCCGATTGGCACCCGTGACACGCATTTCGGACGAACGATCCGCATATCCTATGCTCGTTCGCCGCGCTTCTGGGGACGCGTCCAGTGCAACGACCATGAGGTTACATCAGCGCCATTCTGAAAGAGCCGGGTGCGAATCGGTTGCGGGAATGCGGGATCGTCGAGCAGCAATGACAGATACTCGCCGGCTTTCTCGCCTGTTCGGATCCAGGCGGCGCCGATCTCCGGGCCATTGCCGTCCTTACCCTGATGGACGCGATAGTCGGGAGCATTCTCAGCATCCGACGGTTCAGCAGGGACAATGGCGAGTTCGCAACGGACTGTGAGCGTATGGATGCGTCCGATAAAGCCGGATTTGTCGCCGGTGAATTCTCCGATCTGGGGCATGAAAAGGCTCCTTTGCGATGCTGTGAGGACAGGCTGGATACGCGCGTCATCGCGTTGGCGCGTGCCATTCGAAGCGACCGATGCCGTCTTCGTCGGTGTAAAGTGCTGTTGCCCGACCAATGACCGAACTGGCCGGGATCGGCCCGAGATAGCGGCTGTCGAAGCTCTCGCGGACGTCGGCATTCAGTAGGAAAACCTCGCCCACTGCGATGATAAGGCAGCCCTCCCACCTCGGAAGAGCACGACCCAATCGATCGTGATCAAGTGCCTCCGCTACTTCGATGCCGTCGACCGAAATCGTGCCGCCGGTGCGGCAGGCCGGTTGTCCAGAAACGCCGGCGACGCGCTTCATGAGCGGAACACCAGACGGCAGATAACCGCGCTCGGCAAGGAAGGCCGCAAGTGGTTCCGGCGCGTTGACGACGACCAGGTCGGTGACCCCTGGCGGTTTGCCGGCATCGATCGTGTAGAGACCGATCGGTACGCTCGCGGAGGCGTTCCAGATGAATTTCAGCGGCAATGGAAGGACGGCTGCGACGGCAACGCCTCCTATCGCGAAGCAGGCCGTCACTATGTAACAGAAGCGCCTCACCGCTCGATCTTCCGGCGAAGCTGGAAAGCCCGGTGCTGCTCGATCGTGTAGCTACGCGGCTCGTGACCTGCAGTCAGGCGGTTGTGCACGTGGCGCCAGTGATCGGGCGAAGCTTCGGCTGGATCGACACCGATCGCGTCAACGGCATCGATCGCATGCAGCACACGCTCGACCTTTGGCCAGCCATCGATCTTCAACAGGAGGTCGCCACCTGGCCGCACGAAAGGCAGCGTCTGGAATGGCTCACTTTCTCCGACCGCTCGCACGATATCTATGCGCGAGACGATTGTGCCAAAGTCATTCGCCGCCCAGCGGACGAACGCAAAGACGGTTTCGGGCACAAAGCACACCACGCGCCGTTGACGGTCGAGTATCTGCTCGGAAGCCTTGTGGCCGAAGCGTATCCAATGCTCGATCCGCTTCTCGATCCAGGTGAGTTCGACACGCGTCAGATCGGTTCTCGTTTGAGACGCCGAAATCATGGTTCAACGCCCTCCCCCGGCAGGTCGGAAGAGACTTGTAACCAGTTGGCGCGGCTCTTTACGTTAGATTCTATGTTAGACTCTAAGTTAAGGGCGCGATTTCTCGTTTTTGATCCGCGGCTTACGGCTTGTTTGGGTTCCTGATAGCACGCGCCTGCGGTTCCCGATGGCACGATAGTCCCGGTTCCCGATAGCACGAGGCCGTCCACAGCCTTTTCACTGGTTAACCGTGGTTCGAAAGCAAGTAGCAGACGCCCATTGGCTTCCCCTTCGATGAACAGCGTATATCCGGGCAATGGCTGGCGGCGGATGATGCCGCGGAGTTCGAAGGCAAAACGTTTGAACGGCGAAAGGCTGCCGGATTTCTGGTGAAGGTGGCGGAAATCGAAGCGCCAGCCGGAACGCTGCCTGCCGCCATGCTTGCGCACGAGACGGTAGAGCCAGCGGTCGAGGCCACCGGTTAGATCGAAATATGCCCGATCGATGGTGAGCACGAGCGCATCGTCGAGAATTGAACGGTAGAACCAATCCGGCAGGATCAACTCGATCCCGGCGGGCTTGCCGGATCGGTCGGTACACTCCTGCCATTCGTTGATCCACGAGAAGCGATGGCGGCGCCCTTCGACCGGCTGACGGATCGACGTTGCAACAGTCGTGGATTGGAGCCGGTCCAGGGCCGCTTTCAGGCGCCGATAGTCACGGGCGCCTACCCCGCGGCCGATGTAGGTCAGAATCTCGTAGGGCGTGGCACCCATCAAGCGCGAGGTCCTGAGCCCAGCGTCACGCGCTTCGACGATCTGCGATGCGGCCCAGATGAGGATATCGGCGTCCCAGATCGTTGCCATGCCGTGGTCCGGCACTGCCTCGACGCGGATCGACACCTTGCCGGCTGAGAAGTCGATCGGTGCGATGCGATGGCTCTTCGAGAGCGAAAAGAATGGATAGGCCATGAGATCCTGCGCGTCACGAGGCGCAATGTTGCCGGGAAGCGCACGGAAAAGTTCGAGCTGTCCGCACGCGGCCAGGGGGTGTTGACGTCTCGTCATGATGAGATCGGTTCCGATCAAAGGCCGTGACGACCGATGCGCCCGGGCTGTGCAAAATCGTGCCGCTTGGCAGGCAACACCGTGCCGCGCGGATCGGAAGTCGAAGTGACCGCTCCTCGATTGGCCCATGCCTGCAGATCGTCGACGGCGTAGACCACTCTCCCACCGAGCTTGCGGTAATCCGGTCCTGTTCCGTAGGTACGATGCTTTTCGAGGGTGCGGCCGGAGAGTCCGAGAAAGCGGGCAGCTTCGGGCGTGCGAAGGTAGCGCGGCGGTAAGCCGGTGAGATTGGCGGACATGAGATTGTCTCCGTTGTCGTCAAGGAAGCCGCAGCAAGGGAGCGGCGGACGAAGGCAATGATGGAGAAGGCCAAACGCGTTGTTCAGGTGCGAAAGAAGCCTGGGCTATTTCGCACCTGAAGAGGGATCGCCGGAGGTCCGGCGGCGGAACTTCAACAAGTGTTTGTAGCCGCCATTTACCAATTTGCGGCCATCGCGCACGAGGCGCAGCGTGGTATGCCGGAAGGCAGATTCCTGCCATTCCAGCGCCTTGACAAGCCGCTTGCCAAACAGCGCATGGGCAATGTCGAAATATGAGGCGCCCTCCGAGCGGCCATCAACGGCCCGCAGCATGTGGCCTATTCGTCTTCGCTGAGTGATGGTGAGGCGTTCATCAGGAACATTGCGTCCGGCTTGCATTTTGACAAACCGATAGATGGACGCGAGACGGTCGGACACTTTTGTGTCGAGAGGAATGACAGCGGCAAGCGGCTTGCTCGGATGAGAGCCGTGCAAAAACGTGATCTGCGAATTGGCTACCGAAGCAGGTGCGTGCAGATGCAGACCGACTTCATCCTGTTGCGCATGCGATTGCGACAGGTCGAGCATCATGTCCGATGAGGACGCCATAAGAGGCGGCGTGTTGATGAGATGAACTACACCGGGATTGGCTTCGGCCGTCCAGTAAACCGGCTGTTTAGTCGCGGGTTGATCCGGGCTTGCGACGAAATCGGAGGCCCCAGCGTTGCCGCATCGTTTCGATCGACTGTGCCGGCATGTCGGAGCCTTTTCGTCTGAAACAGGCAAAATCGCTCTGGTATTGCGGATTTCGGCGCAGGAACTCCCACGCTACAGCGTCCGCGGAGGCATCTTTGATGAACTCATACGCAGTCGAACTGCGCCACTGCGATGAATCTGGCTTCATCCACCCCCGTCCCGTTCTTCTTACGAATCGTTCGTAAGGTTGTGGAATACGCCGCGCTATCCCTGAATTCAGGTATTGACGGTCGGCACGGCGGGCCTTTCCAGTTCGCTCCGAAAAGAGGAGCAGCCGGCATGACAACCCTGTTGCAGCCAGGCGATTGCGGGATATTCGAGAGGTGCAACAACTGACCTACCGGAACCGATTGACCTCGGTGAAAGTCTTTCTGCGCGCGATGAAATCGCGCAGCAACGGCAGGAAGAAGACCTTGCTGAAACGGCCGATCGGTGGAGCCGGTTCGAGGTAGAAGGATCTGCCAACAATATCGGTGTTGAATTCATCCAGGATGATCCAAAGCCGTAAATCCAGATTGAGGCCGGCCCGGCGTTTCTCAATATCTGGAATCTCCACAGCGAAACGGGAGGATTCAGGTTGTTTGGTGGTTATGGGGAAAAACAATACCAAGTCGCCATCCGGGCGAGACAACCGGACACCAACGGCGACTGGCCTGCCCTTGCGTCCCTCTGTCTCGCCGCTGGAAGATTGCCTTGCCCAGAGATAAGGGTAGCGGATGACGGCCCCGGTCTGGATGTCGTCATAGCTCATGGCTGTCCTGTCTCGTCTTCCTGTCCGTATTTGCCGACAGCGTCCTCGAACTCGGCGAACAGGTTGTCGGGGATGGTTTCGATCGTGCCGGCGGTACGAACGTCGGACTGACGCATCAGCCGCTTGTAATCTTCGATGTTGAGGAGAACGAGGCGCGGCTTGTTGCGTTGCGTGATCGTCACAGGATGTCGCAACGCCTCGGCGATGATGTCACCGGACTTTCTGGAAAGATCGCTGGTCGAATAAGACCCTGGGGAGCTGGCCATGTCCAATTCCTGTATTTGTTGTATTTACTTGCATATACAGCAAATACGATAATGCTGCAAATGGCCCGCCCGGCGGTAACCGGGCGGGTATCCGTTTCTGGGACCTCAGTCGCCGTTGCGGCGGCTTGGGCGGGACCAGATAAGGCTGTAACCTTCACCGCCTTCATCGTCGAAGAGGTTGGCGAAGATCGGGGCGTTGAAGCTCGGGTCGTCCAGCTTGAGGCCCAGATAGTCTCGGCCCTCATTGGAGCGCTTGGACCAGGCGGCACCGATTTCGACACGGCCGACCACGACGCGATGGCTGGGGGCGTTTTCGCCGGTCGAGCGGGTATCGGGGACGATGCGGACGCCTTTGGCCTGAACGCTGAGGGTGACGATCTCGCCGGTGAATTCGTTGTTTTCGGTCTTCTTGAAGGTGCCGATGGTAGCCATGTCAGTTTCTCCTTGATCTGATGCTTCGAACCCGCACCATGCGGCCTCGATGGTGATCGACCGGCCGGAGGCGATCGACGGCGCATCGCTTGCGACCGGAGCAACGCGAAGGACGGTGCGGGAACGAGTTTCTTGATCCGCGAGGAATGACGGCGCAGCCGTCAGGGGAAGAAAGTCGGTTACGCCCTGTTGCGGCAAAGGCGAGCAAGGCAAAGCCGCCCTTCGGCCAGATACATCCATCGATGAGGCCGTTTGGAGCGGTCGAGATGGGACAGAATATTCTAGGAGAACGTGGCAACCCTGGCGGTCACAGTTGAGCCGATATCGATCTTCGGCGCAGATGGGCACCAGTTTCGCGGCATTTCGGCCCGTGTCTCGAGGTCTCAGCTCGACGCTCGCGTGACACCCGAATGCATTCCCGACGCTCGGCATGAGCAATGACGGCCGCATCCAACGCACAAATGGCCAGGCGCTCTTGAACGGGGAATTCGCCCTTGCCAGTCCTGACACCTCGCAACATAAGAACAAAATAGGAACAAATGCCTTGCGTCGATAAGCAGATTCGTGAGAGAAGTTCCTTCATCAAGGAACTTTCACATGACCGCACCCAAGCCGGCGACGGACGGCGAAGCTATGCCCGAATTGGAATCGGCTGCAGACAAAGCCATAGATTCATGTGACGGCGATGCCCGCGCCGCTGTCATTACGCTTCTTACCGCAAACCGCTTTCTGGAACGTGAGCTCAAACTGGCACGCGTTGCCGTTTCATCAGGCTTTTCCCGCGGCTGGCATCACAGGAACGAGCGATGAATATCAAGCGCAGCAGCCATACCCCGAGCGCCAGCGTCATCGATCAGCAATGGCCGCATCAGGTGGCCCTGCCCGATGATATCTGCACGCAGGACAATTTCTCCATCATCCTCGAATTCTTCCTCGCACGTGGTTGGCGATACTTCACGCGCAATGTGCAAGCCATTTGGCCGAACGGGAAGTATCAGAGCATGCGGCTGTACTGTTTTGCCGATCGCACTTCAGCAGAGGAATTTCAATCTCATTTCGGAGGAGAATTCTTCGATCCGGCTCATGATCGTGACGACGGGCGGGTTCGGGGTGCATGGCGACGAGACGGCGTCTGGACGCGTCTTCTGGAAAGCGGCCCGCTGAAAGTACCGAAGATATTGAGGGATTGATCCATGTGCGGGTGCCATTCGCGATATTGCCGCGGTCCAAAAGCGTATCACGCGGACGGCTCGGCCGATTGGAAGCGAGCTGTGTTCGCTCCTAAGGAGCGAATGGGTCGATTTCACGGATGATCACATCTTCGTCGCCGTCATATTCGCTCGCGGGCACGACGGAGTGGCTGCCGTCACCAGCGCGAAAGATAACGATCGCTGCCATGAGCGTACCGGCGAGGCTGAAGGCGAAGGCGTGGGCGTCGTTGAGAGACATCGTTCCGGCTCCTGTTTCGAGCGGAGAACCATCCCCCGCTGACAGGCGCCCGATGTGTCGGACTGATCGCTGCAATCACCGCGCAGGCGCAAGCCGAAGCGGCGGCACGCCAAGCGTAGCCGACCCCTGGAGGGTTGATGGCCTCAAGCGGTTGGTCTGACCGAGATAGCCGCACGAAAAGGGGGATGAAACGCAACAGAAGCCGTGATGTGGCTCCCGGCCTGGTGCTGAGATATTCTCAAGCAGAAACGCGCTCTGCCGGATGGGGGCGAAGCGAGGGCACGTCAATCGAGAACACATGCTCGACCGCATGCAGGCGCAGCCTCGCGATCACCCGTCCCGTAATATTACGTATGCGTGGCGGCTTCGACCTAATTGCAGCATGGCTGGCTGTCAGGCCTCGACGACCCGCAACACGATACCGATTCTTTCGCCTGTTCGGCCAGCCATCGATCCCGCGGCTTGCAGCTTGCGGGACGAGGTGAGAGTGCCACATGAACCTCACCGTTTACGACAGTCGGCTTGGATGCCTGGTGAAGTTGCATCGGTGCAATGCCGTCACTGACCTCGAAGGTCAACTTGGCAGACGGATCGAGCGCCAGGTGCTCCGTGACCTTGCGGATGATAGCGGTGAACTTGCCTGATGGCATGTGAGTCCGTTCGCCCTCTTCGACATCCCATAACTGGATGAATATTTCTGTCCAGGATTCTGGATTAGCGCCGCAGTCAAGCGCGGAGAACTCTCCAGCCTTGACCTCGGTGACATGATAGCCGGGTTTCACTGCCCGTCCGTCGTAGCTGAACACCAACGGCTTGTCCTTGTGACCTCCGAGGAAGCCAAGAAGGTCACCTATGGTGATGTCGTCGGTCATGATTTTTACAGCTTGTTCAAATTCATGGTTGTCAGGAGTGAGCATCTGCGTTATCCATTGTTTTGACATTTATAGGATTGTTGAAATATGGAAGAACGTCAAGCCCTCATCGCCTTCGGAGCAATGTCCCAGGAAACCCGGCTACGGATCATCAGACTTCTGGTGAAGGCAGGTCAGGACGGCATGGCTGCGGGAACCATCGCCGAGGCAGCGGGCGTGTCGGCCTCGAACGTTTCCTTCCATCTCAAGGAACTGGAGCGTGGCGGTTTGGTTGCTGCCAGACGGGAGGCTCGATCCATTGTCTACACCGCCGAATATCAGGCGCTGAGCGGCCTGATCCGATTCCTCATGGAAGATTGCTGCGCAGGCAATCCCGCCATTTGTGCACCCGCCCTTGTTCCGTCCTGCTGCGAACCTGCGGATACTGTGCAATGAGCCTTGAACTCGAATCGGTCGCGCCTGACGCCTCGGATTTCCTAGCTGCTCTCGAGCTAGAGCAGCTACCCACTGACGATCTGACGGAAAGTGGCCGCCTGTTCTTCCGCTTCAGTCAGAACGGCAAGCTTGTTGGATTTGGCGGCATCGAACTCTGCCAGGGAAATATCCTTCTCCGCTCGATTGTCGTCCTTCCGCAAGCCCGTGGTCAGGGGATTGGCCGCCTCATCACTGAGAGCTTGTTGGAGCAGGCAACCACGTTTGGAGCGAAAGACGCTTACCTTCTGACAACATCCGCCGCCGATTTTTTCGAGGCGATTGGATTCAAGCAAATCCAGCGCGACACTGTCCCGCCAGAGATACTAGCGACAAAGCAAGCGTCTGCACTTTGCCCCTCAACAGCCATGTTTCTGACCCGCCCGGTTTCGAACCAACCATCCCTCCTCCCCCAGGCCTCCAGCACCAAGGAGATCGTACAATGACCGACCGCATCTACAATGTTTTGTTCCTATGCACCGGAAACTCAGCTCGCTCGATCCTTGCCGAAAGCATATTGCGTCAGGAAGGCGCTGGCCGCTTCAATTCCTTCTCGGCAGGCAGCCAGCCCAAGGGCACAGTAAATCCCTTTGCGCTGAAAGTTTTGGAAGCGCTCGACTATCCCACTGACGGGTTTCGTTCGAAAGCCTGGGACGAGTTCGCCGTACCTGGCGCGCCCGAGATGGATTTCGTCTTCACCGTCTGTGATGACGCCGCCGGCGAAGCTTGCCCCGTCTGGCCGGGCCAACCGATGACTGCGCACTGGGGCATCGAGGATCCATCCAATGTCGAAGGCACCGATATCGAGAAGGAACGCGCCTTCAGCACCGCGGCCAGATTCATGAAAAACCGGATTATGGCGTTCCTCAGCCTGCCGCATGCCTCCATCGACCGCATGGCGCTCGACCACCACCTCAAGGCCATCGGCAATCTTGAGGGAACAACCTCGAAAAGCACGGACGCGGCCTAGATCATGTCGACATTTGAACGCTACCTGACCCTTTGGGTGGCCCTGTGCATTGTCGTGGGCATTGCGCTCGGCCACCTTATGCCGGGTCTCTTCCACACGATCGGCGCTGCCGAAATCGCAAAGGTCAACATCCCCGTCGCTGCGCTGATCTGGCTGATGATCATTCCCATGCTGTTGAAGATAGACTTCGCCGCACTCGGTGAGGTCGGCCGTCACTGGCGTGGCATCGGCGTGACGCTGTTCATCAACTGGGCAGTCAAACCGTTCTCGATGGCACTGCTTGGCTGGCTCTTCATCGGCTGGCTGTTCCGGCCTTATCTGCCGGAAACCCAGATCGATTCCTACATCGCCGGGCTGATCATTCTGGCGGCTGCCCCCTGCACGGCCATGGTCTTCGTCTGGTCGAACCTGACCAAGGGCGAGCCACATTTCACCCTATCTCAGGTCGCACTCAATGACGCGATCATGGTGGTCGCCTTCGCCCCGATCGTCGGCCTGCTGCTTGGCCTTTCGGCCATCACCGTGCCGTGGAATACGCTCGTCCTGTCGGTCGTCCTCTACATCGTCATCCCCGTCATCATCGCACAGCTGATGCGGCGCAGCCTGCTCGCATCAGGCGGACAAAAAGCCCTCGACCGCCTCTTGGCGACTTTGCAGCCGCTATCGCTCATCGCGCTTCTGGCGACCCTGGTTTTGCTGTTCGGCTTTCAGGGAGAACAGATTATTTCGCAGCCCACAATCATCGCTCTGCTGGCCGTTCCGATCCTGATCCAGGTCTACTTCAATTCCGGGCTGGCCTATCTGCTGAACCGCATTTCTGGCGAACAGCATTGCGTTGCGGGTCCATCGGCATTGATAGGTGCCTCGAACTTCTTCGAGCTGGCCGTCGCCGCTGCCATCAGCCTGTTCGGGTTCAGCTCTGGTGCCGCACTCGCAACGGTCGTCGGCGTGCTGGTCGAAGTTCCGGTGATGCTTTCGGTCGTCTGGATCGTGAACCGTAGTAAGGACTGGTACGAACGCGGCGCAGCCGTCACAGCCACTGCCACCGCCACCAAAGAAGCCGAAAGGACCGCGTGATGGACGTCACCATCTATCACAATCCCGATTGCGGCACCTCCCGCAACACGCTGGCGCTCATCCGCAATGCGGGCATCGAGCCTACGATCATCGAATATTTGAAAACGCCGCCGACACGCACCGTTCTCAAGGACCTGATCAGCAAGGCTGGTCTCACGGTTCGCGGAGCGATCCGGGAAAAGGGAACACCCTACGCGGACCTTGGTCTCGACGACCCGACGCTGACCGACGACGAGTTGCTCGACGCCATGCTGGAACATCCGATCCTGATTAACCGCCCTTTTGTGGTGACGCCATGGGGTGTGCGTCTCAGCCGTCCGTCGGAGATCGTGCTGGACATTCTCCCGGTCCCACAGAAAGGTCCGTTCGCTAAGGAGGATGGCGAACTGCTGATCGATGCCGAAGGACACCGAATTGCCTGACCTGCCCAACATTGTGGACGAAGCACTTCAGCTTCCCGACCCTGCCCGGCTGTCCAAGCCATTCTCAACACACAAGCCGCGCATCCTGCTGCTCTATGGTTCGTTGCGTAGCCGCTCCTACAGCCGCTTCCTGGCACAGGAGGCAGCACGGCTACTCGAACATTTCGGAGCGGAAACGCAAATCTTCGATCCGACCGGTCTTCCCCTGCCCGACGGCGCGCCGATCGACCATCCCAAGGTGCAGGAACTGCGTGAACTGTCACTCTGGTCCGAGGGCCAGGTCTGGTGCAGCCCGGAGCGTCATGGTGCCATGAGCGGCGTCATGAAATCCCAGATCGACTGGATCCCCCTTGCCGTCGGCTCGGTTCGTCCGACGCAGGGGCGCACCTTGGCCGTCATGCAGGTGTCCGGAGGCTCGCAGAGCTTCAATGCCGTCAACCAGATGCGCATTCTCGGCCGCTGGATGCGGATGATCACCATTCCCAACCAGTCGAGTGTCGCAAAAGCGTATCAAGAGTTCGACGAAGCGGGGCGAATGAAGCCGTCCTCGTATTACGACCGCGTCGTCGATGTCATGGAGGAACTGGTAAAATTCACGCTGCTGACCCGAGACGTTTCCGGGTACCTGACTGACCGCTACAGCGAGCGCAAGGAAGATGCTGAAAAGCTCGAAGCGCGGGTCAAGCTCAAAGCTATTTGATCATCATAGATATCGATTCAGCGGTGCTGCCAAACCTTCACAGCCGACACCATCAGGATCAGGGAAAGGACGGGCAGAAGCACATTGCCAGGCTCTGTGCCAAGCAATCTCCCACCTATGAAGGTGCCGACAATCGAGCCCGCAGCCATGATCAGAAGGAATGTCCGGTTGCGTTTCAGCACGGAGAAGCTCTGATCCCTGCTGTAGCGGGCAAATCCGGCAATCATGGTTGGCAGGCTCACAGCCAGGGAAAGGCTGCCTGCCAGCTTCACGTCGGCACCGAATAGCAAAATCAACGTCGGTATGAGGAGTTCACCGCCAGCTACGCCGAGCAACGAAGCAACAACACCGATAAAGAAGCCCGCCACTGTGCCTGCCGCAATGAGATAGCCTCCGCTCAGGCCAGCCGCGCTGTTGCCACCGTGCCCCAGCAGCAGAACGACGGCGATCAGGACAAGCAGAATGGCAATGATCCTGAAAAGGGTTTCCGAACTGAGCCGCGTCGCCCATCCAGCTCCAACCCATGCCCCGAGAATGCTTCCGGCAAGCAAATTGGCAATCACTCTCCAGTTCTGAAACAATTCCGCGGCGGGGATGGTCTGCATCCGGAACGGCAAAGCCGATGCAACGACCACAAGGCTCATGGCTTTATTGAGAATGATCGCTTCGAGTGGCCCAAACCGAAACAGACCAATGAGAAGCGGCAGCCTGAATTCGGCACCGCCCAAACCTATCAATCCGCCAAGCGTGCCGATGACGGCTCCACCGCCAAACGCTGCCACTCCCGATCGCGAGGAATCCTCGGAATTCTCGCTCACTCGCGTCGTCTCCGTGATGGTCTCGATGCCTGACACCTCAATGCACCATTGCAGGTTCAGTTTGCAAACGCCCTTGCTCGTCTTCGGGCCGCTATATTTCGACAATGTTCGAAATATAGATTGACGACGCTGGACACAGCATCTAGCCTATTTCCATGATTGTCGAAACAGCAGCAAAACAGTTGGAGGCCCTCGGTAATCCGACACGACTACGGGTCTATCGAGCGCTGGTCCGCGCGGGCGAGGAAGGCCTGCCCGTGGGCCATCTCCAGGATAAGATCGGCATTGCCGCGTCAACTCTTTCCCATCATCTCCACCGCCTGATCGCAACGGAACTCGTCACCCAGGAACGGCAAGCAACGACGCTCATCTGCCGTGCTAACTACCCGGTAATGCATGGCCTGCTGGGTTTTCTTGCCAACGAATGTTGCGCGGACGCGGTCTCAATCAAGCGAGACGATACCGCCTGATTCCTCTCTTTTTTGACGTCAATTTCAATAATCCCGGATGAATGGAATATGGCCTCGGCAGTTTCAATTGAGCATCGTCGCAGCGCCATCATCTGGGGATTGGGTCTGACCCAGATCATCGGTTACGGCACGCTCTACTACAGCTTTTCCATCCTCGCTCCTGACATGGCTCGAGATTTCGACTGGTCCCAGGAATGGGTGTTCGGGGTGTTTTCAGCTTCCCTGATTGTCGGTGGACTGGCGGCTCCAACGATCGGCCGCTGGATGGATCGTTACGGGGCTGGCCGCACGATGTCGTTCGGATCGATAATCGCGGCAATTGCCCTACTGCTGTGCGCCTTTGCACCAGAACGGGTAACCTTCATTGCGGGAATGGTGGTCATCGAGATCGCTTCGGCCTTCGTGCTCTACAATGCGGCATTCGCCCTTCTGGTCCAGATCACGCCGCAAACGGCGCAACGAAGCATCACCCATCTCACACTGATTGCTGGTTTTGCCTCGACGTTGTTTTGGCCAATTACCTCCCAGCTTCATGAGCATCTGACATGGCGCGAAGTCTATCTGGTCTTTGCGGGCATCAATCTGCTCGTCTGCCTTCCAATCCATTGGTGGTTGGCATCAACGATGAAGGCGATCAAGGTACGTGAGGCTTCCGCCTCGACGTCGGGGTTTGCAGCGGTGATTGGGAGCATTTCGAATGAAGACCGATCAAGAGCATTCGTGTTGTTGGCTGTCGGCTTCGCGCTGGAAGGATTTGTGCTTTCAGCCCTCCTGATTCACATGGTGCCACTCCTGACCGCGGTCGGCATGGGCGCAACTGCGGTTCTGGTCGGAACCGTTTTCGGTCCTTCCCAGGTCTTCAGCCGGTTTATCAATATGCTGTTCGGGAAAGGCCTGTCGCCACTGGTTCTAGCGGTCATCTCCGCCGCTTTCCTGGTCCTGGGCCTATGCGTGCTGCTGACCACAGCGCCATCGATATCCGGCGGCATTGCTTTCGCCATACTCTTTGGTCTCGGCTCGGGTCTGATGAGCATCGTCCAGGGGTCACTACCCCTGCACCTCTTCGGCTCGGCAGGCTACGGGGCCATGCTGGGGCAAATCTCAGCCATCCGTCTGATCGCCTCCGCCTTGGCTCCATTTCTGTTTTCGTTCCTGATGGCTCACGTCGGAACATGGTCCGCACTTTCCGTCGCCATTGTGCTTGGCGTTGCAGCAGCTATTGCCTTCGCCTGCATTGGCTGGCGCCGTCAGGTACCGGAGTTGGCACCCGAAACCGCTGGCCTCCGAAACAAGTGAGTATCGCGCACTGCGAACTGTTCGAATGAACTCCACATCACGCGCGCCATTCCCAGATCATCGGCTGGCTATGCTCGATGGGAGATGTCGGATTTCTGAAACGCCGATCGAATTGACATTTCCATTGAACTGACGAGTTCCCGGGGAGCGCCGCTCCATTTAGAAAGCACCAGTTCCGAGCTCCCCATTGACGGAAGCAACGTGCTGACATCCTCGACACGGAGGTCTGCAGTCATTGAAACCTGGGGAAGCACGCCCACGGCCGTGCCGGCTGCAATGGCTGCCCGAACGCCCGCCAGGCTCTCACTGGTGCAAACCACACGATAGCTGACGCCCGAAGATTCCAGCAATTCAAGGCAGCGGCTCCGCCACCAACAGGCCTTGTCGAACAAGGCGATAGGGAGCGGGATCCGAGATGAAACGTCCGCGAATGCCGAAGCAGCCCAAACCGCCGGCTCCCGATGAATCACGACGTCACCCGGCAACACGCTCTCAGGTGAATGAATGGCAAGATCGAGTTGTCCTCGTGAAATCATCTCCGGGTATTCCGCGCTGGATCCGCAGCGAACGACGACCTGGGCGTTCGGTTGTGTATCCGAGAACGACGCCAGAATCGAAGCCAGAACCTTTTCCCCGTACTCGTCGGGAATGCCGATCCGAATTTCTCCGCCCGGTTGATGCCCCCGCAGTTCAACGACCGCCTGATCTAAGGTCGAAACCACCCTCCTTGCGATAGCGAGCAATTTTTCCCCGGCTGGCGTGAGTGTCACACCGCGTCCGTGACGCTGGAACAGTAGATGCCCGACCGTTTCTTCTAGTCTTTGCACCTGGAGGCTGATCGCGGATTGCGTCCGCAGCAGACGGGAGGACGCCCGGCTGACATTCCCTTCCTGAGCGACAACAAGGAAGGTACGCAGCAGATCGCTGTCTAGCGAAGACCTCAAGCCATCGTTTGAACTCATGGCTGATATATACCCTATTCGTTTTTCTCATGAAAGCCGGCGACTTAAGCTGAATCCAGTCAGGAGGTCGCCATGCCTGTATCAGCCACACTTCCACGAGCCCGTGATAGACAGATCTGGATACTGGGTGGCGGACTTGCCGCGATCGCCATTTTCATATGGCCTGAATGGGCCGTAGACCTTGCGTGGTTCGTTGGTGCGAGCTTCCTCGACGTTGCCCTGCTGATCGGGGTTGGTCTTTTCTTGTCCGCCTGGGTCGCAGCCAGCGGTGCAGGAGCCGTCACGGCGAAGATATTTCGCGGCCGCCCCGTCGCAACCATTATCCTTGCATCCGCTGCAGGAACAATCACGCCTGTGTGCGGTGTCACTGTCCTTCCGCTGATGACCGGTCTCCTGGCCTCCGGAGTGCCGCTCGCGCCGGTTATGGCGTTCTGGCTATCATCTCCGGTGACCGATCCAGCGATGTTTGCCGCCACATGGGCAACGCTCGGCCTCTCGTTTGCAGTCGCAAAGACACTCAGCGCTTTTGGGCTCGGCATTCTCGCCGGCGGTGTAACAGTAGCCCTAGGAACGACACAGGCGGTGAGAAATCCACTCCGTCGATCAAATCTGGCAGGCGGGGAAACCTGCGGTTCCGTTGTTGCTGGTGGGTTCAAGGCCTGGGTATGGGGCGAGCCGGGTAGAAGCCGCATCTTCTGGACTGATCTCCTGAAGACAACCAGGCTGGTAACGCTCTGCCTGACCCTGGCCTTCGCAGCCGAATACCTTTTGCGCGGCCTGCTGCCGGACCATCTGCTTGGTACCTATGTGGGCGCCAACTCGCCTTTCGCGATTCCCCTGGCGGTCTCGATCGGGGCCCCCATGTATCTGGACGGCTATGCGGCCCTTCCCTTGGTTCGGGCTCTGCTGGACCTTGGCATGTCTCCGGGTGCCGCCCTTGCATTCCTGGTATCCGGCGGTGCCGTCAGTATCTGGGGCGTCCTTGCCGTGGTCCCGGTCCTGAGGACATCCACGCTGATCCTGTTTGTCACGGTGGCCGTCATCGGTTCGGCCACAGCCGGATACTGCTTTGAATGGTACCGGAGCCTGATTTGATGCTCCGTCAGGTCCAAAGGCTCATTGCGGCGATGCGAGGTATGATGTGTCCAAGATGTCGGCCGCAGCATGCACGACGCCTCGCCGAGCTTGATGAGCGGCTGCTCGATGATATCGGGATATCACGAGAGCAGGCGCGAAAGATCGATCAAGCTACCGACATGCCACGGAAATCCTTGCCCAGATCCACACATACGGCGCGATAGCAGCGGACGCGTCGACCGCAAGAAGCTGCATTTGTTAAGGGTCTGTTGCAGGAGAGCACGCCTCATGCGTGTCCGAACCGCAAAACAGGAATGCCAAGCTTGCGAGCCTTGTCGGCAAGATTGTCCTGGATGCCGGTACCGGGGAATACGACGGCCCCGATTGGCATCACAGCCAGCATTTGGTCGTTGCGTTTGAAGGGTGCAGCCTTGGCATGTTTGGTCCAGTCGGGTTTGAAGGCAATTTGCGGCACCTGCCGATTGCCGGCCCATTTGGCGGCGATCAATTCAGCACCCTTGGGCGAACCGCCATGCAGCAACACCATATCCGGATGCTTGGCGCGAACCTGATCGAGTTTCGCCCAGATCAGGTGATGGTTGTCGAAGTCGAGGCCGCCGGTAAAGGCGATCTTCGGACCCGGCGGGATGAGAAGCTGGTTTTCGGAGCATTTCTTTGCCGCCAGGAAATCGCGGCTGTCGATCAGCGAAGCAGTCATCTTGCGATGATTGATCATCGAACCGGCGCGTGGACGCCAGGCTGAGCTGGTGTAACGCTCGAAATGTTCTGCAGCCTGGTCGCGCATCATTTCGAACGTGTCACGGCGCTCGATGAGGGTCTGTCCTTCCGCGATCAGCCGCTCCAGTTCGACCGACTTCACCTCGCTGGCGTCCTGTTCGCTCTGCGACCGGCGCTGTGCCTGCTCGTTGTTATCGAGTTCGCGCTCGATCCTCCCGGCTGCACGGTGAAAGACATTGACGGTAGACCAGAGAAGGGCATCAAGGTCAGGCTCGAGGCGAGTATCTTCAAATGTTGAGATCAGGGCGTCGAAGATGTCGTCAACGGCGCCGGCCACGCGATTGCCTTCCGGCAAGGGCCGCGGATCGGGTTCGTCCTCGAAGGGCCGATAGCCGTATAGCTGAAGCTCGGTCAGTAGATGGTCGGTTGGGGAAGAGGCCTGGACAGTGTCGTGGTCGTGATATGCAGTCATGGGATGCTCCACCGGTTGGACCGCGCTCGTCGCGGCCTTCTAGGCAACGAAGCCGGTGAGCTGGCCGAACCTGCACCCGAAGCGCCAGTATGATTCCTGTCATCACCGGTTCTACGAGTTCGCACAGGCGCGAAAGGCCGAGCGTCAGCGAAGGATGGCGAAGGCCGGCGATTTTGGTTCGCGATGGAAAGTGGCCGGCACTTCCTCGGCGGCCACGCCGGAAAATCGTCGGACGCAGCCATTGCCTGTCCGGTCGGCTTGCCGGTCGATTGCCCTCTCGAAGGCGCGATAGATGCGGCCCCAGTCCAAGGTGGAGTGCATCCAGGGATGCCAACGACCAGACCCAAACCCTCGCCCTCAGAGCTACGCGGACGGCTCCAAAAAACGGGCAACGTCATGAGGCACGAGTTGGACACGAATATTTGCCCGAAACGCATCGATGCCAAGGATGCGTAGGTCCTCGTTGAAATCCCCAAGCGTTGGCGACAGCACGATCGCGTCGATACCGGCAGCATCGGCCCGCTCGATCAAAGAGTCGGATACAGAGTTGCCAGCCGGATCATTGTCGCGAGCAATATATAATCTGCGCAACGACGGTGGAAACAGAATGGCAGCAAGGTGTGCAGCCGAGAGTGCGGCAAGCATCGGCATGTTCGGAAGGATTTGCTGCAGAGACAGCACTGTCTCGATGCCTTCACCGGCTGCGATGACGTCTTCAGCTATTCCGAAGCGCACGGCATGACCGAGCAAGTCACCCATCGCCCGCCGTGGCGTGTCGATCGGCGCCTTGCCGAGCTGGATAGGATCAAAGTCGTCGGGATTGAACAGGGACGGTGCAAGATAAGTACGGTGCACACCTGTGATCTTACCGCCTAGGTCGGTGACGGCAGCAACCATGGCCGGCCAGGTTTGAGTGCGATCAAGCGCGCTTGGCCGATAGTAGCAACGTCGATGGAATCGTAAACAGCCGGCTCCGTGCCCAATGGTGATGCCACGCCCACGAAGATAGGTTTCGGCAAGCGTGCCCGCGATTGGCTGTGACATGGCGAAGAGCCGCCGCGCCGCATCGCTTGAACCAGATGACACGGACGCGACGGCATATTCGTGCTTTGGCCGGTCGGGTGCCAAATGCGTCAGGCTGAGAAAGGTTCGAGCCTCCTCAACGACATCGGCGAAGTCTACCAGACCGCAGCTCTCGCGAATGACGTCAAGCAGATCGCCATGCTCGCCTGTAGCAGCGTCCGTCCATTTGCCGGCCGCGCCTTTGGCGGTATCCTTCAATCGAACGAACATCGAGCGGCCAAGCGTGTTTCGAACGTCACCCACCAGCCAGTAATTGCCCTGACGACGACCATTCGAAAGATAGATGCAGCACACTGTCTCGGCTCGATCAGCGAGACAGCGCGCTAGATCATGCGACCGTAGCATCATGATAACCTCCTTCATACAAAAAGGCCCGCCGTCGCCGGCGAGCCAGTTTCACAAGTCATTCGAGGGGTTATTCGGCCGCGATCGTATGAGGAGTGCCGTCGGCAACCTCATTCTGTGCCGACAGTTCCTCATTCGCCATGACCGTTTCGCCGTCCTTTTCCGCCGATTTCTCCTCGTCCTTGGTTGGGCCAACGCTCTCCGGCATCGGCAGTGCGTCAGGCTCGCCACTTGACGTGCGCAGTTGCTCCGGCAGCCAGCCTGTATCGGCAAGCAGCATTTCTGCTTCAGCAGCCATGTCGCCTTTCCTGAGATGCGCGATCCGGTCAGCCGCGCCCTGCCCTTTTGCCTCGGAGACAGCCTGCAGGATGCGGGCCTTGGTGACGCGGCCAAGGAAAGTGTCCACCGTTGCCCGCCAGCCTGCCGTCACCATGTCGAGGCCAATGGCCTGTGCCAGTCGATCGGCGTGCGCGAGCGCCCGCGGTCGCCGATTCCAGGCCTCATGCACCGCGTTGATCGACAGGCTGACGACATGGGCGAAGAGACCCATGCGGCTGTCGCCATCCCAGCTTGCCAGGGCGTCCCACAAATCGGTCGACTCCCTGGGCAGCGCGTTGGCCCAGCTCTCATGACGGGCACGGATCGCCTCGGCCGAGCTGCTATCGTTCAGCCCCGGCGCCTGGCTGCCGAAGCCTATGCTCTTCAGATCCAGTTCAAGGCAGCTGTCCGAGCCATACTGATAGAAGACCTTGAGGGTCAGGGCATGCAGCGCCGCTAGGAAGGCGACATCCGGCTGATCGCCAAGAGCCTGGCGCAGAGCGAGCGTCCGATGGGCCGTCAGTTCCGTCATCAGGCGATCCGAGATTGGGGACAGGCCGTCTTCTTCTTCACGCTCGGACGGCTGCGCATCGGATTCGACTACAGCTGAATCGCCGCCATCATCGCCGGTAGCGGCAGCATCAACATCGTCCGCCTCGTCGAGCTCGGGCTCCACCGGCCGTTCGTCTTCGGGGCGGATATAGCCACGTTCCACCCGCAGGTTGCCATCATGAGCGATGCTGACAAAAGCGCCGGCGCGTGCAACCTCGGCAGTGTCGAAAGCAAGGGGCCGTTCGTCGAAGCTCTCCAGTGCTGTGTCCAACTCGCCGAAACGTTCATCAACCTCGTCGGAAAGTTCATCAACGTCCGTATTCTCCTCAGACAGGCGATCGTATTCAGCCTGAAGGGCGTCGCGGCTGGCTTGCTCCTCGGCGGTGAGCGGTACACGTTCACCGCGAAGCTGGCGAAGGCCGAAGACATGACCGTAGGCAAAGTCCGGAGAGATCTCGGTCCACTTCCAGCCCTCAGCACGGACTGCTTCCGCTTCGCGTTCGAGCTTCTCCGCAACCAGACGATCGACTAGCGCTACATTCTGCAGCCAGCCGCCATCATCGCCCTGGAACAGGTCACGCATGATATCACCGCCGACCTCGACATAATCATCAATGCCGATGAACTGCACTCGTTTGTCAGACGCCCGCACGGAACCTTCGGTGAGCATGCGGCGGATGGCATAGGGCTGCTTGTCGTAGGAGGACTTCAGCTGTTCGAACACCTGTTCCTGGCGCTCATGGTCACCGGCGACGGTGAAGGCCATCAGTTGGTCAAGCGTCATGCCGTCCTCGGCATAGATATCGAGCAGCTTTGGCGAGACCGATGCGAGCTTCAGCCGCTGCTTGACCACGTTGACCGAGACGAAGAAGGCTGCGGCAATCTCCTCCTCGGACTGGCCCTTTTCGCGCAAGGCCAGAAATGCCCGAAATTGATCGAGTGGGTGGAGCGGCGCACGCTGGACGTTCTCGGCCAGCGAGTCCTCCTCAGCGATACCGCCTTCGCGAATGACGCAAGGAACGGGCGCGGCCTTGGCCAGGCGCTTCTGCTTCACGAGCAGTTGCAACGCCCGGTAACGCCGGCCACCGGCCGGAATCTCGAACATGCCGGTCTCAATACCGGCCTCGTCAGTGACTGGCCGCACGTTGAGGCCTTGCAGGAGCCCTCGCCGGGCAATGTCCTCGGCCAGTTCCTCGATCGAGACGCCAGCCTTGATGCGCCGGACATTCGACTGGCTGAGCACGAGTTTGTTGAAGGGAATGTCGCGTGAGGACGACAGGGTGATCTTCTTGGCAGTGGTCATCAGGATATTCTCCGCGACGGGCAGCCGAGAGCCCATCTCTCGACCTTCCAACCCGTCACGAAAGCAAGCGCCGCCCTCTTCCTCTGGAGGGCGACGCAGCGAAACCGATAATCAGGAATGGCAGGGAGCGGACGACACGGAAATCCGAATCCGCGGTTTCCGGAGTTCAGGCTGCACGCTCGAGCATCTTCTTTGCCTTCGCCTCCAGATCGATACGGGCGTCCTGATGCGGCTTGTGGCGCGCGACAGCGGTTATGCCCTGGACAAAATCGAACACACTCTCGGGCTTGCGGCCTTCTTCGGCGAGCACAGTTTCGATGATCTTCGTCGTCTCTGCCCTTGAGAAGCCGCGGTTGCGCAAGAAGTCGGCGCGGTCGTCGTCATTGCGCGCGACGACCCGCTCGCGCGCCGCGTTGATCCCGTTGACGAAGGGCACGGGCGAGGAATTGGCAAAGCGGGTCAGCGCAGGTGCTGCCTCATGCGCGAAGCGCGAGGCTGCATATTTGGAATGACGGATGGTGATTTCCTGAAAATCTTCCACCCCCCAGAGATTGCGGTTCTGGCAGACGGCGCGAAGGTAGAAGCTCGCCATGCCCAGCGTTTTGGCGCCCACCTCCGAATTCCAGCAGTAGAAGCCCCGGAAATAGAGGTCCGGCTCGCCATTCGGCAGCCGACCGGCTTCAATCGGATTGAGATCGTCCACCAGGAAGAGGAACACATCGCGGTCGGATGCGTATAGGGTCGTCGTATCCTTCGTGATGTCGACGCGTGGATTGTAAATGCCTGTCGTCCAGTCGAGCACGCCTGGAACCTTCCAGCGCGTATCGCCAATGCCATCGCCGGCTATTTTCTGTACGGCAGCGACAAGTTCATGGTCGTAAATACGGCCGTAGTCGGGTCCGGTAACGGCGCGCAATTCGACGCGCCCGTTCTCGATCTCCAACGTCTTCACCTGCTCGGTGCGATGCGATGTGAGGCCGTATTGCAGGTTGATGCCGGCAAGCGATGCCGGGAGCTGACGGAGGTAGGCCGCTGGTGCGCCAACCAGGCTCGCCAACTGACCGAAGCTCCAATGCGTTGGCGCGACAGGCGCGTCTGAACCCGGCAAGATGAGCGCCAGACGCTCGGCATTGTCACGGCTCGCCTCAACCTGGATCGCGGCACTGGCCACCGTTCGCGTCTGGCTACGTTCGGTTCGTCCGTGTACGGCGCTGAACAACTCCGAGAGCGACAGATAACGCTCATCCGCCGGTCGGGAAAACCACTCCGAGGATACGCGTCCGACGCGCTCACCACGATTCACATCCACCTTGTAGCCGCCCGAACGGCCGCGATCGGCGTCCAATATCTCAACATGGGTCATGGGTTGTCTCCATGACGGGCGTCGGGAGCCTCTCTCCCAACCCTCAACCCGTCACGGAAACCCAAATCCAAACTCTAGCTCTGTGCCGAAAGGGGAGATGGCGCGCAAGCGCGAGTAATCTCTTCCCACCATCCGCCAACCTGAAGAGCGCAAGCAATAAGGATCTAAGTGAAGGCGGCGCCTTTTGGCGTAGCGTGTTCTACGACCCCTTTCTAACTCTTTCCGAATTGGTGAGCGCCTCCCCGAGCCGGCCAACCGACTGCTTCATGGCCTTCTCGGCGGACTCTACCAGTGCTTTTGCCCCACCCTCGCAAAAGCCGCCAGCGTCTCCCTGTGCGTTACCATTTCCAGAAACTGTTGATCCGAGAAGGCGGCCGCTGCGCCCATCCACCGTGATCGAGGCGACAAGCTCCACCTCCGTTTCCATTCCCGCAGCCCAGAAACCAGGGACAACGCGCAATCTGCCGCTGATCTCTTCTCCACGCACAATGATCATTCCGCGAGCACCACGCGCGGCAAGGTCTGCACGGTCGACGGGCTGAGCAACGACTTCGGTTTCACTGACCAGTGTCTCAAAGGTCTTCCTGACAGATCCCGTAAACCCGGCGGTCAGATCAAGCGGATAGGTATGAGCAGCGCAATTCATGTCCGAAGGCTTGATAGCCTTCTTCAGGGCGGAAGCGTCGACATATAACAGGTATTTTCCCGGCAGTTTGTCGCCGTATGATGAGTAGACGTTGTAAGCGCCCACGGACATTGGCTCGGCTTTGTATTGGCAAGCCGCTGTGATCGAGGCCAGCGCCGCGACCATGATAATTCTCGATTTCATGCATTTCCCCTCAAGCCCATAAGAAAGAAGCAAACGGGAAGGGAAAAGTCTAGTCAGGTCACAAGACACGCATCGGTTTCGCCTGTCATATTAAAGCGGGCGGAACTTGTTCCTTGCCGCAGGCGCCTCGCGCGATCCTCGTCAGGTTTTGATCAGCATCCGATTTCTATCCAACCCTATCCGTTGTTGCTACTTCCTTCCTCATTGCCTTTCATTTCTCGTCCACACACCTCACTCATACACGTGCGACTGCGTGATCAACAGTTCGGGATTGTTCTCCAACTACTCGCAGCCAGCGGATTGCAACAAAATGTACGACGAGCATATGGAGCCCGATGATGGATGGCAGGAAATTTCTCACACCAGAAGAAGTCACTGAGCGATACCGCGACACGATTTCAGTTGGCACACTCCGGAATTGGCGATCCATGAGAATCGGTCCCGCCTTCGTGAAGGTGGGGAAGTCCGTTCTCTATCCCGCCAACGAACTAGAGGTGTGGGATCAAAAGAATGTCGTGACGTGCGGTGCGGCAAAACGACTCGGAATGAGAAAGGGGGATCAACGATGATAACGCGGGGGTCGGCAAAACCTCTGATCCCCAAAACCTACCCCAACAAATTCATTCTGTCGAATTTCTCTTTATTTTTCAAATAGTTAATTAGATGCGTCGGGTAGTTCATAACGAACCCGCTCGATACCCGTCGGGCATGCAGGATCACGCCGTGTCACGCTCAAATCAAATTCGCTTTAAAAATGTGTGACTTGAGCATCTCTGTCGCGGGCCAAACTGGGCGCGCGACAGGTTGATAGAAAGCAAAATTAGCCCGTTGTCCTATGAGGTCGTGCGCCCTTCCCTGCCCCACAAAGCAACACCGATTTCACGCCCTGCCTGTGATCGGGACGACTGAAAAGGGGCCGACTGCGGACTGTCCGCTCTCGTGTCGCAATCCGGTGAAGCTGCCATTTCCCACCACCTTTATCAATGCTCGCCGGAAAACCGCCGTCTTTCGATTCTCCACCTCTTTGTAAGAGAGGGAGACGCTATGCTCATTGGACGGTTCATATTTCTGTTGGTCATCGGATTCCTTGCTGTCGAAGGCGTCAGCGCCCAAGCGTGGGAGGACATAGATCCCACGACAGTGGGTTGGTCCGCAAAGAGGTTAGAGGCAGCCGAGCAACGGTCGAGAAGTCTCAAGCCGACAGCGCTGATGATCGTCCAGGATGGACGGGCCATCGCTCGTTGGGGCGATACATCCCATAAGGTGAACGTTGCATCTGTTCGCAAGAGCCTCCTGAGCGCGCTGTACGGCATCGCGGTCGCCGAGAGACGGATCAAACTGTCGACCAGCCTTGCCGACCTTGGCATCGATGACAATCCGCCCCGTCTCACGGAGGAAGAGAAGACGGCCACAGTCCGAGACCTGTTGATGGCGCGCTCCGGTATCTACCACCCTGCCGCTCACGAGACGGCTGACATCAAGCGCAAGCGGCCCCTGCGCGGAAGTCACCCACCCGGATCGTTCTGGTTCTACAACAACTGGGACTTCAACGCCTTGGGGACGATCTACCGGCAGCAGACCGGCGAGGACATCTTTCAGAGCTTCGAGGCCCGGATTGCGGCGCCCGTCGGCATGGAAGACTTCTCGGCCAAGGACGGCCGCTACGCCCTAGAGACGCTGTCCGAACACCCCGCCTACCCGTTCCGGCTCAGCGCCCGCGATGCCGCCCGTTTTGGACAATTGTTCCTGAATGGTGGGGTCTGGGGCAACACACAGGTCATTCCAGCTTCATGGATCAGGGAGTCGACCACAGCCTATTCCTGGGCGAAGCGGATACGGCAGGGCTATGGATACATGTGGTGGACGCTTCCCGAGGAAACATGGGGCCGGAACGCTTTCTATGCTTCCGGTTACGGTGGGCAGATCATTGCCGTTGTGCCTTCTAAACGGCTCGTCGTGGTCCAGACCGTCGATCTGAACCAGAACCCCGAGGGGATCCGCACGAGCGCATTCATCGATCTTCTGAAAGAAATCGCCCTCGCTTCACCGTGAAGCGCTTGGTTGCGGCACATCTAGTCGGGCGCCGCTATCGGCTTTGTACAGCTTCGGGGGCCGGAAGGTGACGGTCTGCTTTCGATCTGAATTTGTCGGCAAGCTGCCCTTCGGCTGCCGACCACAGCGAGCCGTTCACCGCTCAACCAGCAGCGTGGCGCATGACGGTCAATTGTGAGGGCTGATCGTTAACCGTCATGCCTGATGGGTTTTTGATCTGCCACTAGGTGCGACCATGATTTGACAAACGCTTGAGTAGAAAGTGCCTTATAGCAATCATTGCGCTGCCGGCACCGGGCAGCTTAGATCGCCTTCCTGGCAGTTCAAATAGGCCTTGAGCTGTTCGATTCTGTTGGCGGTCACAGTAGGGCCAGGTTCTTGTCAAGCGTGGCGAAGAGGACACGACCGCCGGACGCGCTGCCATTGGCATCGTAGAACAGCTTGCCGGTATCGGTCTCATAGATGATGCGGTCGCTGCTGTCCTGCGCCAGGCCAGTCGTGTTCTTGACGAATTGCGCCGCCGTCAGCGTGCCGGTGCCGGAGATGACGGTGAATATTCTCCAGCCGGATCGTATCGTCGGCGACGTTGAAGTCGGTGATCGTGCCGACATTGGGCGACCCCAGTCCCATCGCCTCACAGGGAAGCCTTGTAATGTCAGTGATGAATGAGACGGGTCGCCTCAGTCGATTTGCTGTAATGTGTGTCGGGATCGCCGCATTCGCCTAGATTTCACGTCGAACAGCGACGCAATTAGTTGAGCGGTGTACTCAACTTACGATATGGTGCGTAGAGATGGCCGAGCGCACGCTAGAAGGCGCGTGAATTCGTACGCGGCTCCTTTGTGCAGATTATAACTAAACTAAACAGGAAGGCCCGACGAGTAGGAGTGGCGAGCAAAACTTTAAAGGGGCTGTTTCTCGCTCACCGTCGAGAACTACACGCCTACCTCACCGAGAAGCTCAAGGATTCCGAGACCGCCGCGGATCTCACGCAGGAGGCATTCCTTCGCTTTGCCGAACAGAAGGCTGGCGGCGACACCGCCATCTTGAATGGTCGCTCCTACCTCTACCGCACGGCTCATAACCTCGCGATTGATCATGTACGGCTGCGAACGCGCCAAAGGACGGACGCCGCTTCGCATGACAACATGGCAGCCATACCCGACGATCGGCCCACACAGGAGGATGAGACCGATAGCCGGCAGAAGCTCGACCGGCTGCGGTCAGCGGTGGCGGAGCTGCCTGAGCGAACTCGCCAGATATTTGTACTCAACCGGATTGAAGGTCTGAGTTATGCTGAAACCGCTGATCGCCTCGGGGTGTCGGAAAGCTCAGTGCAGAAACATCTCGCCAAGGCGCTGCTTCACGTCACGCGGCGGTTTCGGCCACAATAGCCAAAAAAGAATCGCCGGGACGTTACCGGATTGGGGCGCGCTGTTCGTCCTATTCTGGAATACGTCTAGGTTGGCGGTGCAAGCAACATGGACCGAAGCGTGGGAAAACGGGACGATTACGAACAAATCGAAGCCGAAGCCGCAGAATGGGTGATCCGCCTAGGGGGTGCATCCGTTAGCGAAAGGGATCGGCGGGAATTCGACGTCTGGCGTTCGAAGAGCCCCAAACATATCCAGGCGTTCGATTTCGCTCTGAAAACGTGGGGAGAACTTGCCAGCTTGCGAAGCGAACCAAGCGCTCTCACAGACGATCTCGAATGGGCGACCCTGCAACGGTCTATTGGCGTGCCTAGTGCGCCTTCGCGTAGCTTCGGTCTCCAACGCCTGTGGCATTTGGCGGCGCTTTCGATCTGTCTCCTTGCGGCAATTGGATTTGGTGGTTTCTGGTACGGAAATCCTGTTACTATGCTGATGGCCGATTACCGAGCGGCACTGGGCGAGACCAGGACGGTTACGCTGCCAGATGGAAGCTCGGTCGACCTTTCGTCAGGAAGTGCGATCGCGCTTCATTTTGACAAGAAGGAGCGGCGCATCGAGCTGCTCCAAGGCGAGGCGTATTTCACAGCTGCACCGATGGTTGGCGATGAAACCCGTCCGTTTGTTGTGCAAGGAGACATCGGCACAGCAACCGCACTTGGCACGCAGTTTCTTGTAGATCGCCATTCGGACGCTGTGGAAGTCGTGGTCGCAGAGCACGAAGTCAGAGTCGCGCTCGCAGGCTCTCATAGCCAAGCCGCGAGCGTTGTTCTGTCTCCCGGCCAATCGGTTCGGTATTCGTCCGCGAAAGGGATGGGCAAGGTCAGCGAACGGAATGTCGAGTTGGCCTCCGCCTGGAGACGCGGACGCCTCGTTTTCGATCAGATGCCGCTTGGCGATGTGGTCGCCGAGTTGAACCGTTATAGGCGTGGGCGGATCGTCATCTCCAATAGCGCCCTGGCAAGCCGGAAGGTAAGCGGCGTGTTTGAGACGAACGACCTTGATGACGCGCTAAATACGATTTCAACCGAGCTTCGCTTACGAGTGGTCGCCATTCCACCGCTTGTGACGGTGCTCTATTAGCTGGCCAGCCGAAGCCATAACCGGAAATTTCTTGCATCCAGACTTCAGCTATTTCAGTCGCTTACGCACACACAAAAAAACCGAAAAAATCTTTACCGAAATACATGACCAGATTCGTCATATTTGCGAACTGGCCGAGGACATCTCTCTGCCGGGCAGATCAACTCGACGGAGAAGGGCTGAGTTATGGGGGTAAAGTCGGAGCGTGGCCGCGATTGCATGAGCGCGCGGCGGTGGCATGTCTGTACGGTGAGCGTAATTGCGCTGGCGGTTGGGCTCAGCGTTGCTTCAGCACCATCTTATGCCCAACAAAGTGCGTCAGGATTGGCCTCACAATCCGCCATCGCGTTCAACATCCCCTCGCAAAGCCTAAACAGCGCAATTCTGGCATATGCTGATCGTGCGGGCATTCAGATATTCTATGATGTGCAGCGTGTGAGCGGGCTGCGTAGCGCGCCCGTTCGAGGTAGCTACACGCGCCAGCAGGCATTGGCGCAACTGCTTGCCGGAACGGGCATCACATACAAGTTTTCCGGCAATACTGTCTCGCTGACCAGTCCCACTAGCGCTGGCGCCGCGGGCACTGTCGCAGCCGATGGCTCGATCGTACTCGAAACGATAACCGTTCAAGGCGCGAATCCGAATTCAACGATGGGCAATCTACCAGAACCCTACGCTGGCGGCCAGGTCGCCCGCGGCGGTCAGGTCGGCATGCTCGGCAATCGCGACGTGATAGACACGCCGTTCAGCCAGACAAGCTACACGAACAAGACCATCCAAGACCAGCAGTCGCGAACTCTCAACGACATCATGGCCAATGAACCGTCTGTAATCATAGGGACCAAAGGCGGCGGAAGGAACGATTGGTGGACCTTTCGAGGATTTCCGGTTCAGACATATTTGGGGAGCAATAGCCTGAACGGGCTGCCCGGCATGGCGCCCCTAAATTATCCATCTACCGATTTCATCGAACGCGTCGAGGTGCTGCGCGGACCAAACGCGCTCCTGAAGGGCACGGCCATGAACGGGCAAGGTGCCCTAGGAGGTACGGTCGATCTGGTCACCAAAAGGGCCGGCGACGAGCCCCTGACCCAACTGACCACACGATACATGTCGGACTCGCAGATCGGCGCCCATGTCGATCTTAGTCGACGCTTTGGCGACAACAAGGAATTCGGCATCCGTTTCAACGGCTCCCTCGACGGAGGGGATACGCCGGTAGATACCCAGGAGTCGAGGTTCCGCAACGCAGCACTCAATCTCGACTATCGTGGCGAGCGCGTCCGGGTGTCAGCCGATTTCGCACATCAATCGTCAAGCCTCAGTGCGGCCGGCAGCACTCTGACGATCAATGGCGTATCGGGCGTCCTTGCATCGCTGTCCAAGGTACCGGATGCACCGAGCAACAAGATCGCCTTTTCACCTTCCTGGGCAGAAGGGTCGCATAAAGTCACGCTGGGCATGCTTCAAGGAGAGGTCGATATTCTGGACAATGTGACGGCTTATGCCGCCATTGGTAAGCAACGGTATGAAGGCGCATCTACCGACGATGATCTGCTACTGCTCGATAATGCTGGCTCGGTTGGCATCCGACCCTCCAGATTTCGTGACAGTGTCGACGTCTTATCCATGCAGGGCGGGGTCAGGGCCACGTTTGATACCGGCCCTGTCGGTCACGCGCTCAGCTTCGACATGTCACGGATCGATTGGAAGTACGGCTCTACTCCACTGAGCCGAGCTGGCGCTGGGGCCGGCGACATTATTCCCGTTGGCTCTCTCTATAATCCGGTTTTCCCCACGACTCCCGTGTTCCCCCCATACCAAGATATCCTGCCGGCCATTGAGAACAAGGCTTCCAGCATCGCCATCGCAGACACGCTATCGTTCCTGAACGATCGCGTCCAGTTCATTGCCGGCGTGCGCTACAATGAAATAGAAGCTCACAGTTTCCAATATTCATCGACCAATATCCAGTCGACGTCGTATAAATCGTCAGCATGGTCGCCGTCTTTCGCCTTGATCGTCAAGCCATGGGAGAATGTGTCACTCTACGCTAACTATATTCAGGCGCTGGAGGTGGGTTCGAGTGTAGGCAGAAATTATGCCAATGCCGGCGAAGTATTTCCTCCTTATACAAGCGAGCAGTATGAGGCCGGCGTCAAGGTGGATTGGGGCTCGGTCACGACCACCCTGGCGGTGTTCCAGATCGCCCAGCCGCAAACAATGTCCATTGACGACCCCGCAGGGGGGCTACCGACGCTGACACTGGACGGTGAGCAAAGAAACCGCGGTCTCGAGTTGGCAGCCTATGGCGAGCTGGTGGACGACGTGAGGATACTTGGCGGTGTCACCTTCATGGACGCGCGCCAGACCAAAAACGACAACGACCGCAACGGCTGGAGAGCCGCTAACACGCCGAATTTCCGGGCGGTGATCGGCGCCGAATGGGATACGCCGTTTATCGACGGACTGACGCTGACCGGGCGTCTGACCCATACCGGCGATGTAGTGGCTCTTAACCGCAGGCGCGACCTGATCATCCCGTCGTGGACACAGATCGACCTCGGCGCGCGTTACACCTTCAACTCGGCCTGGAACGAGAAGCCTGTCACGATAAACTTCAATGTAGATAACGTATTCGACGCAAAGTATTGGAAGGCCTCGCATCCCACGGCGGGCAACCTTATGAGGAGCGATGCTCGCACGTTCCGCCTCTCAACCACCTTCAACTTCTGATGGGAGAGGCAGCAGTCTAGCCATGCGAAACTTAACATTTCGAGCTTCACCAACAATAGGGAGGACTCTGAAAGCTAAAACCTTCCATGCCTTGGCGTACTTATTCTGCCTGCGGCTCGCTCTGTCGCTCTGCGCGCTCCTTGCGAGCGTTCATATTGCATCTACAGAGATAGTGCTGACCGATATCGAGGCCCGCGAGCTGACGATCGCGGCCCCGGCAAGGCGCATCCTTCTGGCGACGCCGTCCTGGTATCCGGCACTCGCTATCCTAGACAATGAGGTTGCAAAGCGGGTTATCGGCATCGGCAGAAATCCCGGCGACACCTTGCCCGAAGCGGAGCGGGACCTGTCCGGCAAGCCGCGTGTGGGAAGCACATGGTCACAGACTTTTTCGATCGAGAAGGCGCTCGAACTGAAGCCGGATATCGTCATTGGCGGACGGCCATCTCGTGTCCAGTCTCAGGCCCTTGAGAGCGCCTTCGCCAAGGCGGGCATTCCCGTCGTTTATGTCGACTTCGACTCCCATCCCGTCAGGGACACCGATCGAAGCTTCGAGATTCTCGGGCGGGTTCTCGGCGCAGAGGACAAGGCGGCCGAGTTTGTCGACTTTTATCGTCGGCATGTACGGACGATAACCGATCGGCTGACAACACCCGGACTTGCTCGGCCGACGTTGCTGATGATGTCGCGCGGCCCCAGCGTGCCATGCTGCCTGGCATCGCCGGATAATGGCGTGACGGCCTATTTCGGCGGGCTGGGTGTGGAGAACCTCGCCGGGGTCACGAATGGCGCCCCCGTTCAGTTCAGCCTCGAATCTATTATCGAGCGTGATCCGGATATCTTCGTGGCCATCGACCTCTTTTCCGACTCCCGTTCGATGTTCGGCCAGCCGCGCAGTCTGGCGCAGGGCACGGCCTCGCTCGAAACGCTGAAGCAGGAGCCGGGTCTTCGCGAACTTGCGGCGATGCGCAACGGCCGCGTCCATGTGCTTGACTCGTATCTCATGAGGTCACCTCTAAACTTCGTGACCTTCGAGGCGCTTGCGAAGTGGATTCACCCCGAGCTTTTCGCTGATCTCGACCCACAGGCGACGCTTGACGAGATCAACCGGCGTTTCCTGAAGACGCCGTTGAAGGGTCCGTTTTGGACAAGCCTCGACCCGGCCACCGATCGATCGTTCGGTGAACGACGGTGACGGAGGATATCGTCAATCCGAGCGGTCCGGCTCCGGATCGCCGCGAGGCCGTGCTTGTTGCTTATGACCGGCAGACCTTGCGGCGGGTGGCCATCGTCGCCGGGCTCGTTGCTATCCTTATCGCATCCTTCCTTGTCGACCTCGCCACGGGTCCGTCGAGCCTCGGCGTCGCGGATACCCTGCGCACGATCCTGTGGCCGGAGGAGGCCAGCCGCAGCACGCTGGTGATCGTCTGGGACGTGAGGATGCCCGCAGCGGTCATGGCCGTGCTGGTCGGCGTGGCTTTGTCGCTCGCCGGGGCTGAAATGCAGACCATCCTCAACAATCCGCTCGCCAGTCCCTTCACGCTCGGCGTGTCGTCCGCCGCCTCGCTGGGGGCGGCGCTCGCCATCGTGCTCGGTATCGGCATTCCCGGCGTGCCGGAAAGCTGGCTGATTACCGGCAACGCGTTCATCTTCGCCTTCGCTTCCGTGCTGCTTTTGCAAAGCCTGACGGGAATGCACGGCGCTGGCGTCGACAGTCTCGTCATGTTCGGCATCGCGCTGGTCTTCACCTTCAACGCGCTGGTGGCGCTGATCCAGTTCGTCGCCGCGCCCGACGCGCTCCAGCAGCTCGTCTTCTGGGGCATGGGCAGCCTTACGCGCGCCAACTGGGAATCCATCGCCATCCTCGGACTCATCATGGTCCTGACCGTGCCGTTCTCGTTTCGTGCATCGTGGAAGCTGACCGCGCTGCGCCTTGGTGAGGATCGCGCTCGCTCCTTCGGCGTGAACGTGACGCGGCTGCGCTTCTTCTCGCTGTTCCGGATCAGCTTGCTCGCCGCGACCTCTGTCGCCTTTGTCGGCACCATCGGCTTCATCGGCCTGGTCGGTCCGCATATCGCGCGGCTTCTGATCGGCGAGGATCACCGCTTTTTCCTGCCAGCGAGCGCATTGACGGGGGCGGCCGTCATGTCGCTCGCCGACATCGCCAGCAAAAGCATTGCTCCGGGCGTCATCGTCCCGATCGGCATCGTCACCTCGCTTGTGGGCTTGCCGGTGTTCTTCGCGCTGATCTTCCGTCGCCGGGAGCGACTGTGATGGACAGCATCCGCGCGCTCACCATCTCCGATCTCTCGGCAGGCTATAGCAACCGGCCGGTTCTTCGCGGCATGCACCTCGCGCCACTCGAACCCGGCAAGGTAACGGCCTTGGTCGGCCCGAACGCCGCTGGCAAGTCGACGCTGCTGCGCGCACTTGCCGGCCTTATACCCGCCAAGGGCTCGGTTCGGTTAGGTGATCTCGATCTCAACGCACTGTCCCTTGCTAAACGGGCGCAGCACGTCGCCTTCATGCCGCAAACACTGCCGCAAAATGCCGAGCTGTCCGTTCTGGAAGGGGTGATCGGAGCGTTGAAGGCGTCTCCACTTGCGGATTTCGACGGCAGCGGTCCGGAGACAAGGCACCGCGCCGTCGACGCGCTGGACCGGCTCGGCATCCTCGATCTGGCGATGGAAGGCATCGGGCGACTGTCAGGCGGTCAGCGCCAGCTAGCCAGTCTGGCGCAGGCGATCGTTCGCGCGCCGGACTTGCTGCTGCTCGATGAGCCGACGAGCGCGCTCGACCTGCGCCACCAGCTCGACGTCATGACAATCGTGCGCGAACTGGCCCGCGAAGGGCGGATTGTCGTCGTGGTGCTGCACGACCTGACGCTCGCGGCGAGCTGGGCCGACCACCTCGTCGTGCTCGACCGCGGCACAGTGGTCGCCGAAGGGCCGCCTGAAGAGGCGCTTTCCCCATCCATCCTTTCCGGCGTCTACGGCGTAGAGGCCCGCGTCGAGCGCTGCTCTCGCGGCCGCCTCCACATCATGGTTGACGGTCCGGCAGCTTCCTCGGAGATACGACATGCAAGCTGACTCCCTACAAGCCACCTGTCTCCTGCAAGCCACCTGTCTCCTGCAAGCTCAGGCCGAAGTTCCGGTTACCAATCCCGAGCATCTTATCGAGCGGGTATTCGATCATTTCGCGGGACACGACGCCGAGATCACGCCGATCGAGCGCGGCTCCTCGGCCGCCTTCTTCTTCGGGCAGGTTTTCATGCAAGCTCGCCCTAACGGCATCGTCATGGGAGTCAAAGCGGAGGATGAGATTGCACTCTCGCGTATGAAGGGGATGGCGGCAAGTCACCTGATCGAGTTCGTTGAAGGCGAACGACCGCGTTTCGCATGGACCGGCGACGGGGCCGGCATTACGCAGTTTCCGAACTTTCGGGAGATGACGGTCGAGCGTATCGTCGATGTCACACCGCACCTGCGGCGCATCACGTTGTCGGGCTCCGACCTCGGACGCTACGCGACCCATGGACAACATCTCAAGCTGCTGATGCCACCAGAGGGCATTTCAAAGCCCGAATGGCCGGTGCCTGGAGAGGACGGTCTGCCCATCTGGCCGTCCGATGACAAACGGCCTCAGGTCCGTACCTACACGGTGCGCAGCCTCGATCTTGTTTCAGGCACTTTCGACGTGGATTTCGTGCTGCATGGCGACCACAGTGTCGGCTCGCGCTGGGCGCTGAATACACGGCGAGGCGATGTCGTTGGAGTCCGAGGGCCGATCGGGCGGCCCGTACCGGAGGCGGAATGGTTTCTGCTTGTCGGCGATGAAACGGCGCTGCCGGGCATAGCGCGCGCCCTTGAAGGGCTGCCCGCGAACGCCCAGGGCATCGCCTTTATTGAAGTCGCTGACAAGAGCGAGGAACAGCCGATCCACTATGGTGCTGGCGTCGAGCTGCGCTGGCTGCACCGCAACGGCGCCGAACCCGGCACAACCTCGCTACTAGTCGATGCCGTGCGTAGCGTCGAGATACCTGCGGCTGGCACCCGCGTCCACGCAATGGCAGGTGTCGAATACAGCGCCTTCAAGGCGATCCGCCGCTACTGGCGGGACGAATTGAAGCTCGACAAGAAGAATGTGCTGCCTGTCGCCTACTGGCGCAGCGGAGTCGCCGAGGGCGAGAAAGTCCCCGACGATAATGATGATTGATCGCTATAGCTGATCTTCTGAAGCCTTCGTTACCTAGGTGTCCGCACATCATATGCCGCCCCTACAGCACGAAATCCTCGAGATGGACGCCGTCGATCCACAGCGAGGCGCAAGCATCGGCGAAATGCATCCTCGCGATCCCCTTCCCCAATCGGCAAAGGGCAATGCGACTCGTCGAGTCGTGCCAGCGAGGGTGCCGGCGCCCGAACTCGGTCGCGAAGTAACCGAAGCAGATTTGTCGGTGGCGTTTCAAGGTGTTGTGTGTTTCAGACGGTGAGTCAGAAACGTTAAGGCAGCAAACCATGAACATGGATAGGGTAACGGGTTGTTTTCCAAGTCGTCACAAAGTCGGCTTCGGGGCCGACAGCTGAAAGTCGGCTTTCAGCACGCTGCAGGCGATAGTTGCCTGCCGCTGGTGGCCAAAGGTCGGCGGATCGAAAAGTCCTGCTTAGCCCTACCTCGGCAAAAGTCTGGTTTTCCGCTGCTGCACGACGACAAGCGAACGCATCGTCGCGAACGGAATACTTAGCGAACTAGCGAAGTTTTCTGTTGCGCCGAGCAGCGTCGAAGTGATAGTTAGCAATATGGCTAAGCATGATCCTGGTCTCTCGCTGTTGTTCCACGCTCTGGCAGACCCAACCCGACGGTCGATCCTCACCCAACTTGCCGAGCGGCCTGCCCGGGTAACGGATCTGGCTGGCCCGACGGGTCTGCGTCTACCCACGGTGATGCGGCACCTTTCCGTGCTGGAGGAGGCAGGATTGATCGCAACGTCCAAGGACGGTCGGGTACGTACCTGCGCCATCGTGCTCGAAGCCATGGAACCGGTCCGAACATGGATCGATGAACAGCGGACCATCTGGGAAGCGCGGCTCGACCGTCTGGAGGCATTTGTGATGGATGTGATGAAGGAACGCGGAAAATGACAACGAACCCGAAGCCGAGCAGTACGACCACTACGCCGTCTCATGACAGGAGTGACCGTTTTGCGACGCTGACCTTCACGCGAAACGTGGCCGCGCCGTTGTCAGTGCTGTGGCAGGCTTGGACGGCCCCGGCCGCGCGGGCGGTCTGGGCTGCCCCGTCCCCGTCGGTCACTGTGGAGTTCTTGGAGGCCGATACTAGGGTCGGCGGACGCGAGGTCTCGCTCTGCAAGGTGTTGGGCCAACCCGACATTCGCTGCGAGTGCGGTTGGCTGGAGTTGCAGCCCGCAGTGCGTAGCGTGAACTACGAGGTGATTTCTTCCGAAGGCGCGACGCAATCGGCGGCATTGATAACTGCCGACTTCGACGATCTGGGCGAACGCAGCAGATTGGCGGTGACGGTCCAGCTTTCCTCGCTAGCCGAGGACATGGAGGCGGGCTACCGACATGGCTTCGGAGCAGGGTTAGATAACCTCGCCGGCGCGGCCGAGCGGACCATGGTACTGCAGCGGGTGATAAGGGCACCGCGGGCTGTAGTCTGGAACACGTGGATGAATCCTGAGACTCTACCGCAATGGTGGGGACCCGACGGGTTTTCCTGTCGTACGAAGAGGATCGACCTGCGGACGGGCGGCGAATGGGTCTTCGACATGATAGGCCCAGATGGCACGGTCTTTCCGAACCATCATCTCTATGGCGA